>DASVSS010000062.1:0-8811 GCA_036387945.1 Tepidisphaeraceae bacterium
GGCGCTTCGATACCCGACCGCGTTCTTCCTGGCGCCCCCCGCCGAGGTGGCGGCGGTGGAGCAGAGCGGGCCGATGCGCGGCGCGGTGCTGTGCCGGGCAGGCGACGAGGCCGCTGCGCTGTCGGCGGTGTTCCAGCGGGCTGCGGCGCAGGCGCCGCAGCGGGCGAAGATCAAATCGTTCCAGGTCGACGGCGTCGTGTGCCTGAGCTTCGGCTACGACGCCGAGACGATGGCCCTCGCCGGCGCCGGCGACGGCCGACCGGCGGCGCTGCTCAAGGGCGAGAACTTCGCCGCGGCGATCAAGCAGGCCGACCCTGACGGACTGATCGTCGGCTTCGCGGACGTCGCGGGCTTACTCGGCTTGCTGCAGGACGCCGTCGAGCGCGAGGGGGACGCCAACGTCTCACTGAAGGTGACCGCCGCCCTCGAAGCCAGCGGCCTTGTCGGCGTGCGGCACGTCGTCTACTCCGGCGGCTTCGTCGGCCGCGATTGGCGCGAGCGCGCTTTCGTCGCCGCCGCGGCGCCGCGTAAGGGGCTCGTCTCGATCTTCGAATCCAAGCCGTTCGACGAAACCCTTCTTGCCCGCGTCCCGGCGTCGGCGACGACGTTCTCCGCGTCACGGCTCGACCTTGCCAAGTTCGTCGCAACGCTCGGCAAGGCGATCGACGACACCGATAAACGGGCCGGCGATTTGTTCCGCAAAGCGCTCGGCGGGGCCACGATGGCCGTCGGCAAGAGCATCGAGACCGACGTGCTGCCGCCGATGGGCGACGAGTGGGTCTTCTACACCTCGCCCGACGTCGGCGAGAACGGCCTCCTGGGCACGGTGGCGGTGTCGAAGCCGAAGAACGCGCTCAAGGCCAAGCAGGCCCTGCTGTCGTTGTCGCTCTTTGCGTCCAACTCGTCCAAGACGGCGCTGCGCGGCAAGGATTTCAAGATCGAAGGCCGCTCGACGCAGATCGGCGACGTGACGGTGTATTACGTCGCCACGCCGTTCGTCGCGCCCTCGTGGGCGACGAAGGACGGCTTCCTGTATGCCGGCGCGTCGCCGCAGATTGTCGCCGCCGCGGCGATGTACGCCGGTGAAGGCATCGCCGCTTCGAAGGCGTACACCGAGGGGATGAAATCACTCGAAGTCACGCAGCCGGTGTCATTGCGGTTTATCGACGTCCCGACGCTCCTGCCGCGCGGCCACTCGTCGCTGACGTCGATCGTGCGCCTGGGCCTGGGGTTGTCGGACATGTTCGCCGCCCCCGCGGCCGAACCGGTGGTGCCGTTGCTGCCCACGTTCCGCCGCGAATCGGCGCCGAGCGTGTCGGCGATGTGGGCCGACGACGCAGGGATTTACTTCACGTCGCGCGAGTCATTCCCTGGCGCGTCGCAGATCGCCCAGTTGTCGATCGAGCAGCTCATGATGCCCAACCCATTGCTCGCCGGGTCGATCCTCCTGCCGTCGCTCAACCGCTCTCGTGAGGCGGCGAATCGGATCAAGAGCGCGTCGAACCTGCGGCAGTTGGGCCTCGCGTGCATCATGTACGCCAACGAGAACCGCGGAAAATACCCGCCGTCGATCGGCGAAGTCATCCGCACGCAGGATGTCACCGCGGCGATCTTCGCCAACCCGCGCGCCGAAGGGAATGGCGTCCCGCCCCTGCCCCCTGGCGCTAAGCCCGAGGAATTCCTTCCCGCCTGGGCAGAGGCCAACAGCGACTACGTCTACGTCGGCGCGCGGCTGACCAGCGCCGCCAATGCCGACGCCATCGTGGCGTACGAATCGCCCGAGGGCCTCGAAGACGGCATCAACGTGCTCTTCGCCGACGGGCACGTGGATTTCGTCTCTTTCGCGGGCGTCCCGCAGGTGTTCGCCAAGGGCGGCACGCCAGCGCCGGCGGTCAACGCCCACGGCGACATGGGCCCGGCGCATTGAACCTGTACGGCTCGCACCTGTCGATCGCCAAAGGCATGCACGCCGCCGTCACCCGCGCCGGCGAACTGGCGATGACGAGCGTGCAGGTGTTCACGAAGAACCAGCAGCAATGGCGCGTCCCGCCGCTGACCGACGAGGCCGTCGCGGCGTGGACGGCTGAGAGGCGGCGGCTGGAGATGGACGTGACGGTCAGCCATGGCAGCTACCTCATCAATCTCGCGTCGCCGGACGAGGCGCTTTGGAACAAGGGCATCGACTTGTTCATCGAAGAGGTGCGGCGGTGCGATCTGCTGGGCATCCCATTCCTGGTGACGCACCCGGGGGCGCACATGGGCTCGGGCGACGAAACCGGCATCGCGCGGGTCGCGGCGGCCCTCGACCGGGTGTACGCCGCGTTGCCGGACGCGAAGACGATCACCTGCCTCGAAAGCACCGCGGGGCAGGGGACGACGCTCGGCCACCGGCTCGGACAGCTTGCCGACATCATCGCAAAGGCCGCGCGGCCGGACCGTTTGGGCGTGTGCCTGGACACGGCCCACCTGTTCGCCGCGGGATACGACTTTCGCAAGCGTAAGTACAGCGCGTTCTGCCAGGAGATCGAGTCGACGGTCGGCTGCGATCGCGTCCGCGTGTGGCATTTGAACGACTCGAAAAAACCGCTCGGCAGCCGCGTGGATCGCCACGAGCACATCGGACTCGGGGAGATCGGCGACGACGGCTTCCGGCCGATCGTCCGCGACAAGCGGTGGCGCGCCGTGCCGAAGATCCTCGAAACCCCCAAGCCCGACCGCGACGACGGCCGCGCGTGGGACACGATCAACCTCGAGCGGCTGCGGGGGCTCGAATGATGCGCGGCTTGTGACCGGCATTCACTGCCCGCCATCATGCACGCGAGTGAGTGCCGTGCCGGACCGGGAAGCGCCATACGATCCGTCATCGGCGCCCCGTTCGTTGTCGTCCCGCGGTCAGGCGACTACGATGGCGGATTCATCAATTCGAAGGAGTCGTGGCGTGGACAAAGTGCGTTTGGGAGTCATCGGCCTGGGCAACATGGGTTCGTCGCACCTTGGGTATCTGCCCAACGTGTCCGACGCCGTCGTCACCGCCGTGTGCGACATCGAAGAAGACAAGGCCCAGAAGTTCGCCAAGCTGCACAACGCCGCGGCGTTCACTTCGGCCGACGAACTGCTCAAGGCCAAGGTCGCCGACGCCGTTATCGTCGCCACACCGCACTACGACCACCCGCCGATCGGGATTCGGGCCTTGGAGACCGGCCACCACGTCCTTGTCGAAAAGCCCATCGCCGTCAGCGTGAAAGCCGCCCGCCAGCTCGTCGAGGCCGCCCGCCAGCACCCGAACCTCAAGTTCGGCATCATGTTCAATCAACGCAGCAACCCTGTCTATCAGCAGCTGCGCAGCCTTATCGCCGACGGCGAGCTTGGCGAGCTGACGCGGGTGACGTGGCTCATCACCGACTGGTTCCGCACCTGGACGTACTACGCCAGCGGCGGCTGGCGCGCCACCTGGGCCGGCGAGGGCGGCGGGGTGCTCATCAATCAGTGCCCGCACAATCTCGATCTCATGCAGTGGATCACCGGCCTCATGCCCACGCGCGTGACGGCCGTGGGGTTCATCGGCAAGTCGCACCCCATCGAAGTCGAAGACGAGATGAGCGCGATCCTCGAATACCCCAACGGCGCGATCGGCCATTTCGTCACCTCCACCGGCGAAGCCCCGGGCACCAACCGCCTTGAGATCTGCGGCGAGCGCGGCAAAGTCGTTTGCGAAAACGGAAAACTCACCTTCTCGCGCATGCGCCAGAACGTGCGCGAAGTCCGCGAAACATCGCCCCTGGCGTTCGCCCACCCCGAGCGCTGGACGGTCGAGATCCCCGTCGGCAAGGCCGCCCCGGGCGGCGAGCACGAGCGGGTGATGCGCAACTTCCTCAGCGCGATCGTCCGCGGCACGCCGATGCTTGCCCCCGGCGAAGAAGGCATCCGCGGGCTGGAGATCAGCAACGCCATGCACATGAGCGCCTTTTTGCACAAGAGCGTCGAACTGCCCATCGACGGCGATGCATTCGACGCGCTGATCAAAGACCTGACGACGAAGTACGCCGGCCGCAAGACGCTCGAAACCAAGTCGGTCGTGGCGGACATGGCGGCGTCGAGCAGCTCGTTCTGATATGCGGCCGACCCGTGATGACGAGCGGGGCATCGCCGACAGTGGTGTTTTGAAGCGTTCGTCTATTTTGGGGCAGCTTTTGAACGGATACGACGACGCCATTCAGGCCCTCTCCGCCGCCCGCCGCGTGCTCGTGACCACGCACGTCCGTCCTGACGGCGACGCGCTCGGCTCGACGACCGCTCTCCTGCTCGCCCTGCGCGCCAAGGCCGTCGCCGCCGACCTGCTCACGCTCTCGCCCGTGCCGAGCAAGTACGCCTTCGTCCTCGCCGACGCCGGCGTCGAGGCCCGGCAGATCGCCAAAGACCTGCCGCCCGATTTCTCGCTGGACGCATACGACACATTCGTCAGCGTCGACACCGGCACCTGGTCGCAACTGCCCGGGCTAGAGCCGCACGTCGAACGATTCACCGGCCGCAAGGTCGTGATCGATCACCACCTCACCCAAGGCGACTGGGCCGACGTCATGCTCGTCGTCAAAGACGCCGCCGCCGCCGGGGAGATCGTCGCCGACCTGATCGAGCGGTGGGGCGTGCCCCTCACCCCGCCGATGGCCCAGGCCCTGTACGTCGCACTCGTCAGCGACACCGGCTGGTTCCAGTTCTCCAGCACCCGCCCCGGCACGCTCCGCCTCGCCGCCCGGCTGCTCGAGGCCGGCGTCGACAACGACCGCGTCTACCAGCTCCTCTACCAGAACGAGCGCCCTCAGCGGATCGCCCTCCAAACTCGCGGCCAGTCAACGCTGGAGCTACTCGCCGACAACCGCGTCGCCGTCATGACGATCGCCGCCGCCGACTTCGCCGCCACCGGCGGCACCGTCAACGACACCGAGGGCGTCGTCAACTACCCCCTGCAAGTCCGCACCGTCCAGGTCAGCGTCCTGCTCACCCAGCCCCCCGAGGGCGGCCCCGTCCGCATCAGCTTCCGCAGCAAAGGCCAGATCGACGTCGCCCAATTCGCCGAACAATTCGGCGGCGGTGGCCACGCCCGCGCCGCGGGGGCCAAGTTCACCGGCACCCTCGACGCCGCGAAGGCGACGGTGATGGAGCGGCTGCTGCAGACGCTGGCGTAGAAACGGATGTTCCTGGTCGCAGCGAGTGGT
Source organism: Tepidisphaeraceae bacterium (assembly GCA_036387945.1). Taxonomy (GTDB): domain Bacteria; phylum Planctomycetota; class Phycisphaerae; order Tepidisphaerales; family Tepidisphaeraceae; genus DASVSS01. The sequence continues at coordinate 5,214 of DASVSS010000062.1, forward strand.
ATGATGTCCACGTTGCTGATCTACCTCGACATGTGTTGCCTCAAACGGCCGTTCGACAACCAGTCCCAGCCTCGCATCCGGCTGGAGACCGAAGCCGTGCTACAAGTGCTGGCCCTTGAGCCGCAGCGTGTGAAATTCGTCCGCTCGACGGCTCTGCTGTTGGAGAACAGCTTCAACCCGCTCCCCGAGCGGGCCGGCCGTGTTGATTCTTGGTTGCGCACCGAACCGACTTGGACGCCACCCGACCCGACCGCTCTAGAACACCGGATTGACTCATTGCGTCGTATGGGCCTCAAGCCCTTCGACGCACTCCACCTTGCCGCCGCCGAGCAAGCCGGGGCCGATCGCTTCGTGACGACCGATGATCGCCTGTTGTCTGCCGCCGCCCGTCGCCCCGCTCCGGTCGTGTCCGCCGCGTGTTCGGTCCTCGACCTCGCAAAGGAACTGCTCGCATGACCACGCTCCTCGATCCCATCGACCTCCGAGCCCGCGGATTCGCCGCCCTCGTCGAAGCGCTCGGCTGGGTCAACGCCGTGCGGTTCCTGCACCAGTTCGAGAAGAGCACGCTCGACTACACAGTGGAACGCCAAGCTCTCCTTCCCGACCTGCCGGCCGATGAGCTGGCGCGGCGAGTAACCTCTGCGGGCTAACGTCCGGCATCGACAGCTCGTAGCCAAGGTTCGAGTACCGACTTTGCCATCCCCGAAGCGGACGGCCGGCGCAAGGGGCTAGTGGAGGTTCGGCTATGATCGCCAGCACGATTGAATACGGAAAGGCCCAGGAAGAACTCCGCCACCTCGAATCGCGCTTGCGCCAGGTCGAGCAATCCCATCCCGGCGGCGACAAGGGATTCACCAAGGCCGGCATCCGAAAGATGATCGCCCGCCTGCACGAAGAACTGGCCGTCTACGAAGGCAGCGAAGAAGCCCGGCAACCGGGGGACAGGTGAAGCGGTCGCGACGGCCGCGCCCTGATTTAGCAAGTTGGGGTGGGCATCGCCGCCATGCCGAAGCAGTGGGCAGTGTGCCCACCCTACGGACTGCGGTAGGAACACGTTCATGACGACGCAGAGTACGGCACGAGGAGTACGCCGTACCGTGGCTCCTGGAAAAAATTTCACTGTGTATCTTCGAACGGGAACGCACCAAGACTCATCAACATAAAGAGGAAGCGAACGCAATTCCGCATCGAATACACGCGAATCGCACCTTTGCCAATAGAGTCGAATTTTTTCTTCCGCTCGTCCCCTAAATCTGAAATGCCTCGTATTATGATTGCTCGTTGCGGATCAATCTGTTGATGAACAGCAGCGAGCACGCCTGCTGCCTCCATCTCGATAGCAAGGTAACTTCGGTCGCGTTGTTGCTTCAGCCAAGCGGTGAACGCTGCAGAAGCGCCAACAATCTGACCTGAAGCAATGTGCCCCAGATGCAAGTGCGGTTTTTCCCTGACTAAGCCGTCTCTTACAAGAGCTTCATACTGCACGGACGTGAGTAACCCTTTCAAATCCTGCGCAGCCTTATCTTGAAAAGCACTATGCGTGGCAGCGTGTGCAAATTGCACATGGCTTGCAAATCTCGATAATGCAGCGCTCGGCCTATAGGGCTCGCCGCTCAATTCAAACTGCCAGCCCGCATCATCAGCAGTACCGATCGCCTTTGCTCGGGCAAGATAGTCATCTACTACACTCCCCACAACGACATCACCTAAAAGACAGTCTGCATCAAGCGATCCCGCAATGCCAAGGTTGACGATAGATCGTGGACGCCAAGTCCGCAGTAACCGCTGCGTCTCCATCGCCGAAGGAGTGTGCGTCATTTCTCCAACAAAAGTAACTACGCAACGATACGGCCGGTCCGGAACGCTACTTTCTTGATTGAATAAATAGTCAAACCCCCCAGACTCAAGAACAGGACACGGTTCCCAATTGGGCACCTGTATGTGCAGTTCCGAGAACTCTTCTCGTAGTGCTACTACTATGCCTACATCCGCTCTATTTGCTTCGGCGTCTTCAGGGTTTACGGACATGGCGGCAGTTACAGCTTCCCCGTAACCTCGCCAGTATGAATCCCGTTTACGCTTCTCTAAATGAATTCCCTTGCTATCACGCAAGACTACTTTCGGTCGACGATCTTCTAGCTGCCGGATGTGCTGACCGAAATTTTGCGGTGGATCGATCGAAAGTTCTTTGTACGCGGCAACGAGTTTCGCTGAGTGAACACGGTCTATCTTTTCGATGTCATTGTAGAACCAAAGCAATAACGCGACGCGTTCATTATGTGACAACTGGCTGAATCCAGAAATGGCTGCAGCAAACTGCTTCAACGTCATCAAATCACCAATAAAGATAGTTGGTTAAGCATCCTTCGTGGCCGAAGAATCTTGCTTGGGATCAGACCCCATTTCAGATACTGCTCGATAGCCGACCAGATTGATGCGGTACGCGCCCGGAGAACTACCTTTATCAAACTTTTGTTGCTTTCGCCGGAGGTCGACCAGAACTTGGCTGTAACTCGAAGGTTGCGGGTTCCAATTCATGTAACGGAATGCGGTGAAGAGGTGATCAACAGTGATCTCTTCAATTTTGGCATAATCTTTCATCCACACCGCGGCTACCAACACGCGATCGTTGATGGACGAGGGATTTTTTTGTTCTGTGAACAGCTTGAACGGAACCGAGCCTTGGTCGAGTTTCAGGTCAAGCACCGCCGGAATCGGTTGATTCTTTTTTGTACTCTGTAGCTTCTTAGGTTTAGGTGGAGGAGGTGGAGCAAACTCATCTTCCTCCGTCACTTCCGTATCCGTGGTTTCATACTCTTCGCCGGACGCGGCGGCGACTTTTTCCTTGGGAGGCGGTAGCTGACGCAGCGCTGGTTTCTGCGGTCCGCTTAAGGCTCGGCCTAACGCCGCACCAAAATTTCGCAGACCTTCCTGCAGTGTTGCGTCGGAGCCATCGATCTCGAAATAGAATCCGCGAATCTTTCCGTTTTCTTCTTTAGCCATTCGGCCCTCCTTTTTCTAACAACATCCTAACAGGCGAGCGAACGGAGGAAAACATTTTGTCTTGTATTCAACAATGCGATCCGTCTAGTGCCACGGCCTCAACGCAATTTCAGAGTGAGCTGGGGGCGGTTGGGAGGGGAAATGCGGACGCTAACGATTTCCGATGCTGTCAACGTGGGCGAGCGTCGCGCTGCTGCGTGCTCACCCGTTGACCTGCGGTGACCGGAGCATGCGTTAGCGGGTGGACTTGTAGCGGTTGATGAGTCCGTTCGTCGAGCCGTCGTGGGATGAGACGTCGCCGGCGGCCTCAAGTTCTGGCGGGTGGCACAGGTTGGTACTCCAACCTGTGCGGGGATAACCGCCGTCCCGCCACAGGTTGGAGTACCAACCTGTGCCACCCAGCACGGCCAACCGACGCGATTCAGGGAAGGGCCCGATCCTCCGCTCCGTTCCAGCAATACCTCGGAGGGGCGAAGATAGGCGAAGAGCGAAAAGGAACCAGAGAACACGTTATCGCGTCGCCTTGAAGTGGTTGATGAGCCCGTTGGTGCTGACGTCGTGGGTGGTCACGTCGCCGGTGGCTTCGAGTTCTGGC
>DASVSS010000063.1:0-2321 GCA_036387945.1 Tepidisphaeraceae bacterium
TGAGCGTGCGCACGAGCGGGTGGTGCCGGGCCTCACGGCGACGGTCAACGAAGAAGCTGATCCCGTGCTCGGCGAAAGCGCCGCTCAGCAGCGGCTCGTACGCGTCGAGCGTGCGCGCGAACACGCAGCAATCGCGCAATCGGTACCCTTCACGCAGCCAGGCTTTAACCTGCAGCGCCGCCGCTTCGACTTCGGACGCGGCGTCGGGCGTTTCGACGAATCGCACCTGGTCATCGCTGACGCCGGCGGTAAACGTGCGGGCGTCGAGATTGCGCTCGACGGCGGCGATCGCGCCGCTTTTGAACGAGCTGGTGTGCCGGCAAAGTTCCGGCGCGTCCGCCTTGATGCCGACGCGAGTGAGGGCGAAATGGAGCTTGCGGTACGCCGACTGCGTGCGGTGAAAGACGTCGAGCTCGCGCGGCAGGTAGTGCGGGTTGGTGACGATCGGCGAATCGGGATCGAACGTCATCGCGATGATCGTCTGCGGCGCGGTCTGCGCCAGGGCGACGATGAGCGACCGCTCGGCGGCGGTGAACTCGTAGAAATCGTCGACCACGACGATCGCACGGCGCAGCAGCGGGCATTGACGCACGGCGTCGGGCGCGCTGACGGTGCGGCGATAAGGGTCGAAATCGTGGTCGGTGAGGTGCTTCTGATAAAGCCCGTACAGCTTGCACAAATCCTGCAGCTTGCGGATCAGCGCCTGCTGTGCAGTGGTAGGGGCGGCGTCGTTGGCGGCGATCAGGTCGTCGATGTCGCAGAGGTCGCGGCCGGCGCGCTCGAATTCGCCGAAGGCGTCGTCGATCGCAGCCGCCGTGCCCGGCTGGGCGGCGGAGCGGCCGAAGTGCGTGAACGCGTCCGCGTGCAGGCGCAGCAGGTGCGAAAGAATCATCGCCCGGCCCGAGGCGTTCAGCGGCGCGCCGACCGCTTCGCCGGTCTCGGTCAACGCCAGCTCGGCCAGATCGTCGGGGGCGATGACGCGGACGTTGAGAAACCCGCCGAGGCGCGGGTCGGTGGCGATGCGGCGCTGGGTGTTGAACGTCGCCTGCTTGGGCACGAGCACGACCGCCGCCGACCGCAGCGGGTCGGCCGCGACGTGATCGACGAGGCGGTCGTGGAGATACCTGCTTTTCCCGCTCCCCGCGCGGCCAATGACAAAACGCGTGGCCATCGCCGGGCGAGTATACTGCCGGGCGTGAACAAGCCAACGATTCGTCCGCGCCGTCTCCGTCAACACCCCATCCTGCGCACGATGCTGTCGCGCGTGGAGCTGAGACGCAGCGATTTTGTCGTGCCGGTGTTCGTCTGCGAGGGACAAGGCGTGAAGAAGCCGGTGGCGTCGATGCCCGGCGTGCACCAGATGTCGGTCGACGTGGCCGCCGACTGGCTCGGCGGTCTGGCGGGCGACGGGTTCGGGGCGTACATCGCCTTCGGGGTGATCGATCGCGCGAAGAAGGACGCAGCGGGCGTCGAATCGCTCAATGCCGATAACGTCGTCTGCCGGCTGCTGCGCGAGACGAAGCGCCGCGAAACGAACATGCTGGCGATGACCGATTTGTGCCTGTGCGAGTACACCGACCACGGCCATTGCGGCCCGATCGATTCGCGCGGCGCGACGGTGGACAATGACGCGACGCTCGAACTGCTGGCGCAGCAGGCGGTCAACCACGCGACGGCCGGTGCGGACGTGATCGCCCCCAGCGGGATGATGGACGGCACGGTGGCGGCGGTGCGGCGCGGACTCGACGTCGCAGGCTTCGACCAGACGCCGATCCTCAGCTACGCCGTCAAGTACGCCAGCGGCTTTTACGGCCCCTTCCGCGACGCCGCCGATTCCGCCCCGGCGTTCGGCGACCGGCGGTCGTACCAGATGGACCCGGCCCGCGGCATCGATGAGGCCCTGCGCGAGATCGAACTCGACACCGCCGAAGGGGCAGACATACTTATGGTCAAGCCCGCCATCGCCTACCTCGACGTAATCGCCGCTGTGCGGCATCGGTCGCACCTGCCTATCGTGGCGTACCAGGTGAGCGGCGAATACGCGATGATCGAAGCCGCCGCCGCCAACGGCTGGATCGACCGCGACCGCGTGCTGCTGGAATCACTGACGGCGATCAAACGCGCGGGGGCGGATTTGATCATCACGTATTATGCGGATGTGTTGCGGGGGTTGGTTTCTTGATCGCTTGATCTTTGGCCGGAACACGCTCGTCAGTGCTGTGCGGGTGCGTATGTCAACGCTCGACCGATGAACAGATCAACAAACCCACGCATCAGCCGACCGACTTTTTGACACCCCCCGGCGCGCCGCATATCTTCCG
>DASVSS010000064.1:0-5635 GCA_036387945.1 Tepidisphaeraceae bacterium
TGGCTCGGGTGGTATCACGTCACGGTCTGGACGTACGGGCAGTGGCTGCTCGGGGACTTGCGGGGGTGGCGGGCGCGGCACCATCGTGAGCATTGTGAAGGCGACTATAAGCACCGGCCCGACCCGGCGGCGCACCGGGAGACGCTCGAACGCTCGCGGCGGCTCATGACGCGCGATCCCGTGAAGATCGAGGCGGAACTGCGGCGCGTCGTCGTCGAGGCGTTCGTTGCACGGCTGACCGAATTCCAAGTCCAAGTGCTCGTCGCGTCGATGGGGGCCAAGCATCTGCACGTGCTGGCGAAGTTTCCCGAGCACGACCCACGCATCAAAATCGGGATCGCCAAACAGTTCGCGACAAAGGCGCTCAAAGCCCACTGCTCCGCAGTGGGGATCGACTTGGGTATCAAGACCGGCGACGGGATCTGGGGCAAACGCTCACACGCCGAGCCGGTGCGGGATCGCAAGCACCAAGTGTCAACGGTGCCCTACATTGTCGGCCACGCGGACGAGGGGGCGGCGGTGTGGTTGACGCCTGCGTTGGCGGGACAGTTCGGGGCGTTGTTGCGGGTGGCACGTTCGCGCCGGAAGACCCACGGCTGAGCCCATTGGCTGCTCGCTCCGTGACGGGGCGGAAATGTCTCGCGGCTGGGTTCGGCTGAGAAGCGGCGGGCCGGGCGGCCTAGCATCGCCTGGCAAAGGAGCTTTATGAAACGTGTGCTTGGCGTGTTGATGGCGGCGGGGATCACGAGCGTGCTATTCGCGGCGGCGGGGTGTTCGTCGGACAACGACGACAGCCGCAGTGACCGGGACGTGCGGCAGTCGCGGCGCGACCCGCGGGATTACGCCGACAAGGACCGCGACGGCATCCGTGACGGCCTTGAAGACCGCAACCGCAACGGCGTGCGCGATCAAATCGACAACGGCGGGCCGCGCGACCGCCGCGAGCGCGACGCCGATCGGTACCGGTAAGTCGGCGCGGGGCGGGAAGGCGTGGCCCCTGACCTCGTCGTTGGAGTGACGAGACTTTGGTCGGGATCGTCTTCCGGCTGACACGCAACGGCGTGCTTTGCGCATCGCGCATCCGCTTTGCGGTACCGTGCCTTGATGCGTTGGCGTACAGGCATTCCGGTGTACGACACGTCGACGAGCCCTGGCGGGCGGGTGTTCGGCGCGGTGGCGGGGCTGGCCTGTGCCGGGCTGGCGGCGGGTGCGTTGTGGATGGCGGGGTCGGCGCTGGTGGACGCTCAGATCACGATTCGCATCGGCCGGGGGGCGTCGCGCGGGCCGCTGACGTTCGACGGGTGGACGACGGTCGTTTACGGCTGCGGGTGCGCGATCGCGGCGGTTGCGTTCGCGCTGTACGCGACCGGTTTCGCGCACGGTGCGCTGGCCACGGGCGAGTCTGATTCCCATTCGACCTGGCGATGGCTGCGCTGGGGGAGGGTCGCATTTGTGTCCGCCGGGCTGGTGATGCTCGTAGCGGCGGCGGCGGAAATCCTGGACTGAAATCGACGGCTCGAAACACCCGCATCACCGGGCGGCGCGCGGGCGCCGTTGAAGGAGTGGTCGCTTAGAGCGTGTGATGCACTTCCATACTGGACAGGTTGTCCGATCTTCCGGGTGCGGCGGCTCGGCGTACCTAACCGTCTCACCCGGCCGTCGTACCCGAGCAGAGATGTGCGTCGCGTTCCCTGCACGTACATAACGGTCCGCATCGCCTCTCCGGCAGGTGCGGGTAAGAAAATCCGTCCTCGCGGCTTTTGCCATCCCCGTGCGGGGGGATTTATGGCATAATGGGCGGCGGATTCGTTCCGTGTCGCCCGCGCCGTAGGCGGGCCTTTTCGTTGCAGTCGGCGTCATCGAGATGCGTTGCCCCGGCGGCGGCTTTTGCGTTCAATTAGGAAATCATGACCAATTCCCAAGCCGCCGTCGAAGGCTGGCCTTCGACTCCCGCACCGGCCGAGCCGGGGACGTTCGAGTTCGTTCTCTCGAAGCTCACCGTCAAAGACCGCCTCAAGGCCGAGAAGACCCTCGCCGCGGTCGTCGAACTTGATGCCCCACGTGCGGCGTTGTGGCGCCGCCTGGCGGCGATGCTGATGGGCCTGGCCGGGCACGCGGTGAAGATCAGCGGACCGCAGAGCCTGCAGTTCTTCGTCGCCGACGGCAACTACCGCATGCAGGTGTTCGGCCTCGACGACGCCCCGGGCACCGGGGCGATCGTGTACTGCAAAGACGTGCTCGACGAAGCGGTGGCGGCGAAGCTGCTGGCGGCCCCGCAGGCCGAGACCAACCGCGTCGGCGTGCCGAAGTCGAAAGAGTCGCTGGCGATCGACCGGCTCGTGGGCGACAACACCACCGAGCACCCGGCGTCGTTCAAGGACATGCTGAGCTGGAACCGCCGTGCGATCCGCATCGCCGTGCCGCCGGACGCCTCGGAGTCGCTGCTGCAGACCGTCGAGGCCGTGTGCCGTCTGTCCGCCGCCGCCGCGCAGGCGAAGCCGGCTGCGAAGAAAGCCTGAGCCAAGAAAGCCTTGAGCCGTAGCGGTGAATCGCCGGGTGAATCGTCGCCAGCGCGATCGCCGTCACCCGCGCCACTTGCCCGAGACTTTGTCTTCCTTGATGAAGACGAGTGTGACGATGTGTTCGGGTTTGGGCTCGTCGTCCTTCTTGCCCAGCAGGGAGAAGATCGATCCCTGACTGCTCGTCGGGCGGTAGTGGTATTTCCATACGGCTGAGCCGTCTTTGAGGGTCGATTCCTCGTCGGGTTTGCCGTAGATGGCGCGGGCGTATTCGCTGCTCGAGCCGATCTGCACCATGTTGTACAGCTGCTCGGTGACGAACGTTCCGGTGTAATCGACCGCCAGGCCGCTGATGCGGACTTCGATCGGCTGGGCGAGCTGGATCGGGATCGGCTGGTCGAGCTTGAGCGCGGCGTTGGCGCCGATCTCGACCCCGGGATTCGAGCATCCGACAGCGGCGATCATCGGCAGGGCAACGACTGGGAAAACGAACTGTTTTAAGAGCATAGTGGGCATTTAAGGGACGGTTGTCACCTGTTTCCATCGACGCGCTGATCGGCGTGGCACAAATCGGGAAAAGGCTTAGGCGATCCGCCGTGCGGGGCTAAAATTCTGCCATGACAGACGCGACAGCGCGGCCGACGGCGGGGATCGGCCGGTTCGTGAAGGAACCGTTTCCCGGGTTGTCCCACGCAGCCGGCGCGCTTGTGGCGGCGGTCGGAGTGGCGTGCCTTCTCGGCGCGGCGCGAAGCGACGCGGCGACGGTCACGGGCGTCGCGGTCTACGGCGTTTCGCTCGTCGCGCTCTACGTCGCGAGCTGCCTGGCGCATTCGATCTATGCCGACGCGCGAACGAACGACCTGCTCGATCGCCTCGACTACGCGGCGATTTTCCTCCTCATCGCCGGCACGTACACGCCGATCTGCCTGACCACGTTGCACGGGCCGTGGGGCTGGTGGATGCTCGGCGTGCAATGGGCGATGGCCCTGGTGGGGGCGACGATGGTGATGCGGGTGGGGCCGCGCAAAAAATGGGTCGCGCTGTACGTCCCGATGGGCTGGGCGGTGGTCGTGGTGGCCGGGCAGCTTGCGGCGCGGATGGAATCGGCGGCCCTGCTGTGCCTGGTCGCCGGCGGGGCGGTTTACACGATCGGGGCGGCGGTGTTCCTCACGCAGCGCCCGCGACTGTGGCCGGGGCGATTCGGGTCGCACGATCTGTGGCACGTCCTTGTGCTGCTGGGCAGCGGCCTGCACTTTGCGACGGTGTGGCGCATCACAACGGCATAAGGAATTGTCGCTGTCCGGTCGCCTCTCGTGCGTACAAGCCCTCTTCCTTCCTCTCTCGCAATACCGGGAGAAGGGACCGGAGGCGACGACCTCATGGCGTTGTCGGTCAGGCGCCCGGCGGGCCGGGTGGTTGCCCCTGCGACGGCGCGTCGGCGCGCTCGAGGGGACGCACGTCAAAGCCGCGCGTTTCTTCGACGCGACGCTCTTCTTCCGACGCCCGCACCATGCCGAAGTAAACCGAGTACACCAGCAGTGCCGGGATCAGGATCAGGAAGACGAACGAGACGTTGAGGCCGAGTAGGACGAACATCGCCGTAAACGCCAGCCACAGCCACCAGGTTCGCCTGTAGAAATCGAGCAGCGGGTGCATAGGCCGATTGTACGCGTTCATGCCCGGCTCCGCTGTGGGTGGCCGCGAGTGCCATCGCCGGCCCGTGATGATCCGAGCCCCGGGTCGCGGGTCTGTGTGCCCGTCGGCGGGTGCAATCGTCTCAACGCCTGCGCGTCGTATACGGGTCGTAGATCCCTGCCACGAGCGACTGAGTACATCGACGGATCGAACATAAGATGCTAAGCGGCCCAGGAGGGACATTTGCCCGGTGAGATTCATACCAAACGCTGGGACGACCCCGCATCCCCGGGCGACGGCACACGGCTGCTCGTCACCCGCTACCGCCCGCGGGGGCTGGCCAAGGCCGACGAAACCTGGACCGCGTGGATGCCAGACTTGGGCCCGAGCAAGGCCCTGCACGCCGGGGCGTATGGCAAAGGCGGGGAAAAAATCCACTGGGAGCGCTACCGGCAGGCATACCTGCGCGAGATGCGCACGCAGGCCGCGCAGATCGCAGCGCTGGCGGAGCGCGTATGTGGCGGCGAGACGATCACGCTGCTCTGCTCGTCGGCGTGCGTGCGCGAGAGCCGCTGTCACCGCAGCCTGCTCAAATCGCTTATCGAATCATCGATGTCGTCACAGGGCCCCGCAGCGGCGGACGGCGAGTGAACGATCAGCGTACGGAAGGGGCCGTCAGCCGGGTGCGCGCGGCGCCGAGCTGGTCCTGGGCGGCCTTGTACTCCGGGTCGTTGACCAAGGCCGCGTCGAGTTGGAGTTGCAGGGCTTTGAGCTTGTCCTGCGCCGCCTCGAACCGGGCTGCTGCGGCGGCGGCGGGCGGGTCGGCGGCGACGGCGCGGTCTTCGAAATTGCGCAGCTCCGACTTGGCCTCGAGCTTTTCGGTCGCCGCCTCGATTTGTGCCGACGTGACCGGCGCCGCTGCCGGCTGCGAGGCCGCCGGCTGGGTTGCGTTCACACGGTCCTGTTCGCCGCGCACGTCGCCGGCGGCGGTGGCGTGCTGGGACTTGATCTGCTTGTACGCCGGATCCTTTTCAAGGGCCGCGACAACGCGCTTGCGCTCTTGATCGCTGGCCTGGCGTGCTTCGTCGAGTTCTTTTTCCGCCGCGACCATTTCGGGATTCGCCTTCCAGGACGTGCGCACCCGCGCCGCCGCGGCGCGGACGCTCGCTTCGGCGCGTTCGACGTCGGCCCGGGCGGCCCGCGATTCGCGCTGCCGCTGGTTCTGGCGGCTGTTATCGCCGTCGTCCCGATCGGGCACGATGATCTGCCCGACCGCATGGCTGCCGGCAAATCCTCCGCCGATCCCCGTGAATACGATTCCACCTGCAACGACGGCGGCAAAAGCCCAATGTCTGTGAGTCTTCATTGAAAAATCCCTCCCCCGCCGCCCGCTATCGGCCGTCATCCATCGATGCCCCCTACGACGCCGCCTAGAGCTTTACTTCTGCGTGTTCGCCTTCGCTGAGCTTCTTGCCCGTCAC
>DASVSS010000065.1:0-8502 GCA_036387945.1 Tepidisphaeraceae bacterium
CGATGGGATGAACGTCGCTCCCCTGGCGGCGGCGCTGGGCGATGGAATCGATTTCCTGCCGGCCGTGCCGGCGATGATCGAAGGGCTGGCCAATCTCCCGCACGCGCCGCGCCGCCCGCGCGTGGCTTATTCCGCCGGCGCGCCGCTGCCCCGGCCGACTGCCGAGCGATTCGCCGATCGGCTCGGCGTCGCGTGCGGGCAGGTGTACGGCATGACCGAAATCGGGTCAGTCACCTACAGCGACGCCACCGCCGCCGATTTCGATCCCGCCAGCGTCGGCCGCCCGATGCGCGGCGTGCGGCTACGACTCAACGACCCCGATGACGCGACCGGCGAAGGCGAACTCGCCGTCCTGGCGCCGTCGATGCTGAGCCGCTACTTCACCGAACCGTTGGCGCCGGGCGACGGCTTCTTCGCCACCGGCGACCTGGCGCGCGTCGACGCCATCGGCCGGCTCACGATCACCGGCCGCACCGGCCTGCTGATCGAGACCGCCGGCCGCAAGGTCAATCCGCTGGAGATCGAAGCGGTGTTGACGGCCCATCCCGCCGTCGCGGCCTGCCTGGTGGTGGCGATGCGGCAGACCGAAACGGTTCAGCGCCTGCGCGCCCTGATCGAACCGCGCGACCCGGCGAACCCGCCGAGTGACGACGAATTGCGCGTCTTCGCACGCCAGCGCCTTGCGCCGCATAAGATGCCCCGGAGTTTTGAGTTTCGCAGCGCGCTGCCGCGGACGTCGACGGGAAAGCTGCTGCGGACAGGCGGAGAAAATGCGTGACCTTCAACGGCGAACCATTCATCGGCGCGGCTTGCTCGTCGTCTTCCTCCTTGCGTTGAGCGGCTGCGCGAACAGGCCGTCGATCCCGACCTACCCGCAGACCGATCTCGAAACGTCGCTTGCCATCGCCCGTCGCAACATGCCAAGCGAACTGACGCTCGAAGGCGAGTGCACGCTCACCGACGAGCGTGGGCGATCCGTGCGGCTGGACGTGGTGCTCGCCCTGCGTGACGCCGAGCGGCTGCGCTTGCGGGCGTGGAAGTTCGGGCAGGCGGTGTTCGATCTCACGCTCACCCCCGAGGGCGTGTGGGCCTACAGCGGCCGGCCGGAGTTCGACCGCCAGCGCGTGCTCGGTACGGTGGGCGTCATCCGCCCGTGGCTGAAACTTTTTACACCAGTCCCGACCGGCGCCCGGGTGGTGAACGATGGCCGTGAGCGGATCGAGCTTCAGTCACAAATCGAAAGCGCACAGGTGAAGACGGTGATCGACCGCCGAACGCTCACGCTGCGCTCCCACGCGCTGGTCGCCGGCGGGGCGACGCGCGCGACGATCGAGTTCGATGAGTACGCGGCGTTCGGTGAAGTCGTCTGGCCGAAACGGATTCGCGTCCGGGAAGGCAAGCGTCGGATCGAGCTGATCGCCGGCAAGCTCACGCCGTCAACCACCGCCAAGGCCTTCGATCCCCCGCGGCGGGCCGAGCGGGTGGCGGAATGACGGCGGCGAACGGCGCGCGGTGGATCGTTGCGGCGTGGGTGCTGCTGCTGCTGGCGGCGGTGGCGATGGTGCTGCGGATGAAGCCGCAGACGTCGATCGAAGGGCTGCTCGATACGAGCGACCCGAGCGTGGCGGCGATGTCGCGCGTCCTCAGCGGCTTCCCCGCGGCCGAAGAATTGCTCGTGCTGGTGAGCCTGCCGCCGGGCCGGGACGACTCAGACGGATTGGTCGCCTTCGCCGAGCGGCTCAGCGAAGCCGCGGCCGGGCACGGCGACGTCTTTGCCGCCGTGCGCTATAAGGCCGACGCCTCGGCAAGGGCATTCATCGAGCAGGCGGTCGTCCCCGCGGGGCTGTACTACCTCGACGACGCGGCGCGAGCGAAATTGCTCGCCCGGCTCACGCCCGGTGGCATGGCCGAGCAACTGCGGCGCGGCCGCGACGCCCTCGCCGCCCCTGGCACGGCCGCGGGCGAGGTGGCCAAGCAGATCCTGAAGGACCCGCTGTGGCTGCACGAATTTTTGCTCGCATCCTCCGGCCGGTTCGAGCCGCCGTGGAAGGGCGGCGGTGAGACGTTCTTCTCACGCGACGGCCGCAGCCTGCTCATCCGCATCGACGGCACCCACCCGCCGCGCGACCTCGAATTCTGCCGTGCGATCACCGACCGCGTGCGCCAGCTCATCGGCACGGCCAACACCGGCGAACTCGACGTGCGCGTCAGCGGCGCCTACGCCATCGCCGCCCACAGCGCCGCGATGATCCGCGCCGATGCGATCGAAGGCACGATCGGCACGGTCGTCGGGCTGGGGTTGTTGTTCTTCGTCCTGCTCCGTCGCCCGGTGCTGCATTCGCTGCTGATGCTCGTGCCGGCCGTGGTGGGGATCGGCGTGGGGTTCGGGTGCTACGCGTTGTGGCAGCGCGAGGTCACCCCGCTGGCGGCGGTCGTCGGCGGGGCGCTGGGCGGGATCGGCATTGATTATTCGATCCAGTTTCTTGCGCGCTACCTGCACGAGCGCCGCGCGGCCGCCACCAACGCCGCGGCGGTGTGGGCGACGGTCCGCGGGTTCGTCGGCCCGCTGGCGGCGGCGTGGCTGACGACGGTGATCGGATTCGCCAGCATCGCCTTCTCGCCGATCCGATTGCTGCGCGATTTTTCGCTGCTGGGCGGCCTGACGCTGCTGGGGTCGTTCGCGGCCACGCTCACGCTGCTGCCGGCACTGCTCGTTCTGCTCGACCGCCGCCCGCCGGCGGGGATGACGCGCGGGGCGTCGCTCGTGCGCCGGTTTTCCGTCTCCTCGGCGCGGCGTCCAATGCCGTGGGTGATCGGCACGCTGCTGGCCGGCGGCGTGGCGCTGGCGGTCGGCGCGGCCGGCGTCGGGCGGTGGGGGATGGATTCGGATCTCACCGTGCTGCACCCCCGGCCCAACCCGCCGCTGGAGGCGCAGCGCGAAATCGCCGAGCGCATGGGCATGGCCGGCGGGTCGGTGTTCGTATACGTCCGCGGCGACACCCCGCAGCAGTTGCTCGAGCGCGCCTGCGCCCTCGACCGCCGGATGAGCGACCCCGCCGTCGCCGAGGCCGGCGTGTCGGCGCGCTTCGGCCTGGCGTCGTTGCTGCCCGATCCACAGATCGTCGCCCGCGTCCGCGCGCAGGCGGATGCCTCCCTGGCCGGCCGGGTGGGTGACGATCTGCGCGCGGCCCTGGCGCAGTTCGGCTTCCGGCCCGAGCGGTTCGAGGCGTACGTCACGTTCGTGCAGCGCCTCGTGACGCCCGGCGCCGCGCCGGACGTCAACACGCTGCTGCAATACCCCGAGTGGGCCCGCATCGTCCTCAGCCGCAATGCGATCGGCGGGGAAGCGCCGACCGAGGCCATCAGCCTCGTTTTCTTCAGCCGGCCTCTGGACGAGCGCGCGTTCCGTGCCCGCGCGCTAAGCGCCTTGCGCGCCGCGACGGCAGGCCTGGAAGGCGTCACGCTCACCGGCCTGGCGCCGATCACGCAGGACGTCGAGCGCGCCGTGCAGCGCGACTTCGTGCGGTTGTTCGGCATCGCCTTCACGCTCGTGGTGGTTTACCTGGTGATCCATTTCCGCTCGATCGCGCTGGCCATGGTGGCGATGATCCCAACGGCATTTAGTCTGTGCCTGTTGGCGGCGTACATTTCGTTGACCGGCCAGACACTCAACCTCGTTAACATCGTCATGCTGCCGCTGCTGCTGGGGGTGAACGTGGATTACGGCATCTACGCCGCGGCGGCGTGGAAAGGCACGCGATCGCGGGCGGCGCTGTCGCGGCAATTTTCGATCTCGATCCCGGCGGTGGCGTTGTCATGCTTGGCGACGGTGATCGGCTTCGGCTCGCTCGTCATCACCAGCCTGCCCGCCGTGCGGCTGCTGGGGACGCTCATCATCGTTGGCATCAGTGCGTGTCTGGCCGGGACGGTACTGTTGACCTGGCCGCTGCTGCTGTGGCGTCGCAGCCTCCGGCCTCGCGCGCCGCGCCCCGCGCGCGGGTGACCGCGTAGGCCCCGAGCCCGACGACCGCGCCGCTCACGACGCCGCCGAGCACCCAGCAGCCGGCAAAGAACCCGACCATCGCCGGCCAGCCCCCGCCGCCGCGCAGCGCTGCGCTGTCGGCCAAGCGCCCCGTGAGCAGCAGGTGGCCGGTGTGGATCGCCACCAGCGCCAGCGGGATGCCCACGGGCGGCGTCTGCAAGCTTGAGACGGCGAGCATCACGGTCGGCTGCAAACGGAAGTGCTTGGCGATGGCGAGGCAGACGAAGGTTTTGAAGCCCAGCGGCGGCGTCATGGCCACGAATGCGCCCACGCCGACCGACCGGGCGAAGCGCTCACGCTCGGCCGGGTCGCACCGCAGGTTGCTGAGCGTCGGCCACGGGTTGAGCCAGCGCAGGAGGCGCTCGACGACGGTGCCGGTGCGCGTCCCCGCGCCGGCGGGGCGGAATTTGCGCGCCGGCACGGGCCACAGCGCCCGCACCATCAGCCGCACGTGCATCGCGATCGCCGAGAGCGAATCCCGCCACGGCTTGAAGTGCGACACGCGCCGGCCCGGGGCGAAGTAGATGCAGCGGACGGGCGTCTGTCGCACAGGCACGTTCGCCCAGCCGGCGCGGATGAGCACTTCGGTTTCGAAGGCGTAGCGCCCGGACCGGCAGGCAAGAAAATCGACGGCCGCCAGCGGATAGACGCGCAGGCCGCACTGGCTGTCGTCGACGTCGCAGCCGCCCAGCAGTCTGACCATCATGTTCGACGCGCGCCGCCCGACTCGGCTGCGGCGCGGGTAACCGCGCGTGACGATCGGCCGGGCGCCGACGACAATCGCGTCGGGCTGCTCAACCGTGATCGCCAGCAGGGCGGGCAGATCGGCGGGGTCGTGTTGGCCGTCGGTGTCGATCGTCGCGGCATGGGTGTAGCCGAGTCGTTTTGCCGCGTCGAACCCCGAGCGCAGCGCGGCGGCTTTGCCGCGGTTGATCGGGTGCGTGACGACGCGCTTGCCGGCGTCCGCATCGACCCAGGCGGCGAGCAGGGCGGGGGTCGCATCGGTCGAGCCGTCGTCGACCGCGATCACGGGCAGGCCCAGCGCGGTGACGGCATCGAGCACGCCGACGAGCGTGGCGGCGTTGTCGTACGTCGGCGCGATCACGACGATGCGGGGCGCCGGGCGTGGGTCACGGTCGGTCATGCAGGGCGGCAGTGTAACGATTCCGTCCATCGATAGGCACGGGATCCGTCCTCTCGCGCTTCATCAGCGCGAATACCGGTTTCCAGGAAATGCTTTCGGCCCCGCGTCCGATTATCATCCCGCGGCATTGGCCGTTCGTGTTGACCAACCTCTGCCGCCGCACGCGGTGCTCGGGCGTTACTACCGCGACCCGCAGCAGAAGCGGGCGTTTCTGACTGACATCTTCGACGCCACCGCCGGCGACTACGACCGCGTGGAAAAGACGCTCAGCTTCGGCAGCGGGCGGTGGTACCGACGCCAGGCCTTGCGACGCGCGGGGCTGGTCGGCGGCATGCGCGTGCTCGACGTGGCGATGGGGACGGGGCTGGTCACGCGCGAGATCCGCGGAATCGTCGGGCCCGACCGCGTGATCGGCCTGGACCCCAGCACCGGCATGATCGGGCAGGCGCTGCGAACCCTCGACGTCCGGGCAGTCGTGGGCATGGGCGAAACGCTGCCGTTCGAGGACGAAGCGTTCGACTTCGTCTCCCTCGGCTACGCCCTGCGGCACCTGGCCGATCTGCGGGTCGCCTTCGCCGAGTTCCGCCGCGTGCTCAAGCCCGGCGGGCGCGTGCTCGTGCTGGAGATCACCCGGCCCGAAGGGTTTGTCTTGCGCAACGCATTCAATGCGTATCTCAACGGAGTTCTGCCGCTGCTCGCCCGCGCCACCGGCAGCGGCGCCGAAACGCGCCGGCTGTGGCGGTATTATGGCGAGACGATCGACACCTGCGTCCCGCCGGCGGTTATCCTCAAGGCGCTGGAGGAGGTAGGCTTCCGGTCGGCAGGCCGGTACGTCTCGCTCGGATTGTTCTCTGAATTCTGCGCGACGAAATGATCCTGGCGTTCATCATTCTGCATTGGCTGAGCAGTCGGCATGGTTGACCTGCACGCGAAAAAGATCGTCTTCGTCAATCCGCCCTACGAACGGATCGCGCCCGGCTACGCTTTTATCCGGCACATCACCAATCGATCGCCCTCGCTGGGGCTGCTGCACCTTGCGGCGCAGGTGCGTCTGCACGGGTACGAGCCGCAGATCATCGAGTCGGACATTCTCGATCTCGATGCCGACGAAGTCGCCGACCGCGTGCTGGTGGAGCGGCCGGCGTACGTCGGGATCACGCTCTTCACCGTCGGCGTGTTCCAGAGCGTGAAGATCGCCCGGCGGATCAAGGCGCACGCGCCGCACATCAAGATCATCGTCGGCGGGCCGCACATCTCGTCGATGGGCGTCGAAACGCTCGAGCGTTTTCCGGAGTTCGACGTGGCCGTCAACGGTGAAGGCGAACGCGTCCTCGTCGAGCTGCTGCAGGCCTGCGAAAGCGGCGCGCCGCTGAGCTCGATCGGGGGCCTGCTCTACCGTGACAACGGGGCGATCCTCACCACCGAAAAGCCGCAGACGACCAACGTCCTCGACGACCTGCCCTTCCCGGCGTGGGACCTGCTGCCGCAATTCCCCCATGCCTACAAGCTGGCGGTCTACGACTACCCGCGCGGGCCCGTGGCGACGATCGCCGCGTCGCGCGGGTGCCCGTTCCACTGCAAGTTCTGCGACACCTCCACGTTCGGCGCCAGCGTCCGCTACTACACGCCGGCCAAGATGGTCGAGATGATGCGGCACCTGAACGAGACCTACGGCGTGCGACACATCCTGTTTGTCGACGACCTGTTCCTCGCCAGCCGCTTGCGCGCCACCGACTTCTGCCATCGCCTGATCGAGAGCGGGCTGAAGATGACCTGGAGCTGCGCCGCCCGCGTCGACACCGTGCGGCCCGATCTGCTCAAGCTCATGCGCCAGGCCGGCTGCTGGCAGATCAGCTTCGGCCTCGAGAGCGGCAGCGACGAGTTGCTGCGGGCGATGGACAAGCACGCGGCGATCGAGAAATCCGAGCAGGCGGTGAAGTGGACGCACGACGCGGGCATCCGCGTCAAAGGCCTGTTCATGCTCGGCTACCCGGGCGAGACGCGCGAGACGATCGAGCTCACAAAGGCGTTCGTGAAGCGCATCCCGATGACGATCATGAACCTGACGAAATTCACGCCCTACCCCGGCTCGCCGGTTTACCGTGAAATCTACGGCACGAACATCCGCGACGACCATTGGGAACGGATGAACGGCATGAACTTCGTCTGGGCGCCGCCGGGCATCGCGGTGGACGAGCTCGATCGCCATTACCAGCAGGTCATCCGCAGCTTTTACGCCGACAAGCGCGTGCGGCGCGAGTACGTTCGGCTGAGCGTGCGCTACCCCGGCCATCTCGTTCGGCTGGCGAAGTGCGGCGTTTTCGCCGGCGTCGCCAAGCTCCGAAGCCTCGCCCGCGGCCGGCGCGGGCTGCTCACCGACGGCGACGAACTCCATCTCGATGCCATGCCGCCGTCGCCCGCCGCGCCCGTCGCGCGCGGGGCATGCTCAAGCGGTGCGGGCGACAAGCCGGTGCTCACGCCGCTTCGCATCAAGGGCGTGCCAAAGGTGGCGGAGGCAAGATAAGATCGTATGCGAGACCGTGAGGCATCGATGCCAGGCTTTTCCATCTTGTTCCCAAGTGCCCGAAAAATCCTCTGCCGCCCGCCCCGTCATGAAGTGACCCACGCTGCCTTCATCGCCGGCACCGGCGTACCTCCGGCCCGGCGGGCGACGAGCTCCGGCGCGAATGATTCCACTCCCGTGAAACGAGACGCCATGAAAAATGTCTTTCTTCTCGTCCTTGTGCTGATGGCGCTTGCCGTCACCCGCGTCGCCGCCGCCGAAGGCGGGTATCTGTTCGTCACCTTCAAAGGCGAAGCGTCGCCGATGACCGAGCAGGTTTACTTCGCCCTCAGCCCCGACGGACGCAAGTGGGAAGCGCTCGGCGGCGCGGAGCCGGCCCTCGTGAGCGAGCTGGGCGAAAAGGGCGTGCGCGACCCGTTCATCCTCCGTTCGCACGACGGGAAAAAGACGTTCCTGATCGCGACCGATTTATCGATCAACCGCAACCGCAGCTGGCAACGCGCCCAGCGCAGCGGGAGCAAGTCGATCGTCGTCTGGGAATCGACTGATCTCGTAAAGTGGTCCGAGCCGCGGCTGGTGAGAGTCGCGCCGGACGACGCCGGATCGACCTGGGCCCCCGAGGCCGTGTACGACGAGGAAAAAGGCGACTACCTCGTTTTCTGGGCGTCGCGCAACGCGAGGGACAACTTCGCCAAGCACCGCATCTGGGCGGCGCGGACGAAGGATTTCGTCGCCTTCGGCGAGCCGTTCGTCTATATCGACGCCGAACACGACGTCATCGACACCACGATC
>DASVSS010000066.1:0-17961 GCA_036387945.1 Tepidisphaeraceae bacterium
AACGAATCGGTCGATAGGCGGTCTTGCATGATGATGAAACGTTCGATCGCCGGGGTTTCGTGTCTGATCCTGCTCGCGCCGATTGCGATGGCGCAGCAGCGGCCGGAGGTGCGCGCCGCGGAGGAATCGGCGCGGCAGCAACTGCGCGGACAAGTGATGGCATTGACGGTGGCGCCGGGCCTGACGGTGCGCAGCATCGCCGACCGCCAGGCGTCGGCCGTCGGCGTGGATGAGATCGTCGCCGGCGCGCAACAGGTGGGCGGGCCGCGCTGGGTCGACAGCGACATCGTGCAGGTGAAAATGCAGGTGCCCGCCACGGCAGTCTTAAAGAAGCTGACCGACGCCCCGGCGGACGTGCGCGACCCGCGGGTGACGCCAGGCGTCCTGCAGCGCCTCGCCCGCGAATGGGCCGGACGACAAGTTCAGGCGAGCGGGCAGGCGGTGCCGGCCGAGAAGATCGCCGCCGCGGTGGCGGCGTCGCCGTCGGACGACTGGGCCGACGTGCCTGGCGACCGCCGGATCGACGCCGCCCGCCGCGCACAGGCGTCGGCGGCGCAGGGCATCGTCGCCGCCGGGGGCGCGATCCGCGTGGGTCCGAACGAGACACTGGGCCAATCGTGGGACGCCGGCGCCGCCAAGGCCGTCGCCGACTGGGCGATGACGCTCCCGGCGACGCGCGTCCTTCTGCGTGACGACCGGCAAGTGGAAATAGGACTGTTCGTCGATAAGCCCGGCTACAGCAGCCAACTGCTCGGCACCCTTCCGGCCGATCGCCGGGAGGCGGTCGCGGTCGGTAAAGCGATCGCCGCGGGGGTCACGGCGATGCCGACGGTGTTCGTCGGCCGCGCGTCGGTGGTCGCCGCCGCGCCATCCGTGCGGCCTGTATTGGCCGGTCGGGCATCGCCGGCCTGGGCGGGCCGATTGTTGACCGCCGACGCCACCGCGCCGGGCGGGCCGGATCGCCTGCGTACGGCCCGCACCGCCGAGACCGCCGCGGCACGTTCTCTTCGCGCGGTCATCGACGCGCTGCCGCTCGACGAATCGAACACGATCGGCCAGGTCGCCAAGCGCGATCCGGCGGTTGATGAAGCGGTGAATCGCGCACTCACCCGGGCCCGGCCGTACCAGGTGGACTACCACGCCGATGGCTCGGTCACGCTGCGCTTGTCGCTCGATTCGATCGAGGTGGTCGACGCGCTTTCGCGCTAAACGGAGCTCCGCGGCCTCAGACGCCCCAGCGCTGCTCGACGATTGGGCTCGCCTTTAACGCAGCCCGAGGATCATCCGCACCGCCTCGTTGTTCTGGCGCGTCTCGCCGATCGTCGTCGGCGGCCCGTGTCCGCCGAGCAAGCGCGCGTCGTCGGGCAACTGCATCACTTTGCGCACGCTCTCGGCGAGGTCGGTGGCGTCGGAGTCGGGCAGGTCGTACCGGCCGATCGAGCTGCCGATGATGAGGTCGCCGCCGATGACGAGCTTCTCGTCTTCAAAGACGAATGCGACGTGTCCCGGTGCGTGCCCCGGCGTGTGCAGCACCCGGCACGACAACGCACCGATCGTCAGCACCTGCCCGTCCTCGACGAACGCCGTCGCCTTGCCGGGCGGGATGACGAACGGCAGGGGGAACATGCGGGAGGTCGGCGCTAGAAGCTTCGGCTCGTCGAGCTTATGGATGAGGATCGGCGTGCCGGGAAACGCATCGGTGACGACTTGATGATCGGCGAGGTGGTCGAAATGGCCGTGGGTCAGCCAAAGCCCTTTGAGACGCCACCCGCGCTGGCGGATCTGATCGAGCAGCGGGCCGACCGTATGATCGGGGGCGTCGAACAGCACACATTCGCTGGCCAACTCGTCGGCGACCACAAAACAGTTCGTGCCCGCGATCCCGCCGGTATCCATTAAGACTTGCATGACGCAATTATAGAGCGTTCCCCGGGGACACCATCGTCCGCGCCGGCCGCCAAAGCCGCAGTCCTTCAGTACACCCGCTCCGGCGGGGCGTCGGCGTGCTCTCGGAAATACTCGATCGTCTTCATTAGCCCGACTTCCAGCGGCGTGGAAGCCGACCATTTCAATCGCTCGGCGGCGCGCCGCGTATCGAGACAACGCCGCGGCTGGCCGTCGGGTTTGGACGCATCCCAGCGAATCGCGCCGGTGAAGCCAGAGAGCTTCGCGATCAATCCGGTCAGATCCTTGATGGTGGTCTCACGCCCGCTGCCCAGGTTGACCGGTTCCGGAGCGTCGTATTCGACGGCAGCGCGTACGACCGCGTCCGCGCAGTCTTCCACATATAAGAACTCGCGCGACGCGGCCCCGGTGCCCCACGCGGTAATGTGGTCGTCACCGCGCTTCTTCGCCTCGACGCACTTACGGATCAGGGCCGGAACGACGTGGCTGGTGTGGGGATGAAAGTTGTCACGCGGGCCGTACAGATTCACCGGCAACAGGTAGACGGCGTTGAGGCCGTACTGCGTGCGGTACGCCTGGCACATGGTCAGCAGCGCCTTCTTGGCGATGCCGTATGGGGCGTTGGTTTCCTCAGGGAAGCCGTTCCACAAATCTTCTTCGCGAAAGGGCACGGGCGTGAACTTCGGGTACGCGCAGATCGTCCCAATCTGCACGAACTTGGCCAGACTAGTGCGGCGCGCGTGTTCGAGAAGATGTATCCCCATCGTCAGATTGGCGTAAAAAAAGCGGCCCGGCTGGTCCTGATTTGCCGCGATGCCGCCGACTTCAGCGGCGAGGTGAACGACCACGCGGGGTTGTTGCTGGGCGTAAAGGCGCGCGACGTCGGCCTCCTGCGTCAGGTCAAAATCTTCGCGCCGGGGAACGAACGTATTGGTGAACCCAAGCGAATGCAGGCGCTGGACGACGAACGACCCTAGGAATCCGGCGCCGCCTGTGACGACAATGCGATCATCCAATTTCGGCGTGGCATTCATTCTCGTCGCCCTTGTTAGACAGGCGGTCCGTCACCTAGCAGGTGTCAATTACTTCCGTTGCGCAAGGTACGATTCGCGCTTTGCCAGTTCCCAGTCCGCGCCGGTCATCATCTTCGCGAGTTCCTTAAATGTCGTCTTCGGCGACCAGCCGAACGTCGTTCGCGCTTTGCTCGCGTCGCCGAGCAACAGATCGACTTCCGTCGGCCGGAAGTAACGTGGATCGACCTCGACGTGGCGGCCCCAGTCCAGATCAAGCCGGCCGAACACTTCGTCGAGGAACTCGCGCACGCTGTGCGTCTCGCCGGTGGCAATCACGTAATCGTCGCCGTGGTCCTGCTGCAGCATGAGCCACATCGCCTCGACGTAATCGCCGGCAAAACCCCAGTCGCGTTTGGCGTCGAGGTTGCCTAGAAACAGCTTGTCCTGCAACCCTTCCTTAATCCGCCCCGCGGCGCGGGTGATCTTGCGGGTGACGAATGTCTCGCCGCGGCGCGGCGATTCGTGATTGAACAGGATGCCGTTGCTCGCGTGCAGGCCGTAGGCTTCACGGTAGTTGAGCGTCTGCCAATAGCTATAGACCTTCGCGCAGGCGTACGGGCTGCGCGGGTAAAACGGGGTGCTTTCGGTCTGTGGCGTCTGAACGACCTTGCCGTACATTTCGCTGCTGCTGGCCTGGTACACGCGCACCCGCTTGCCGCCGGCGGCGTCGACGTCGCGCAGTGCTTCGAGCAGGTGGATCGTGCCCAGTGCGTCGGTCTGAACGGTGTAGACGGGCTGGTCGAAGCTCACGCGCACGTGTGATTGCGCGCCAAGGTTGTACACTTCGTCCGGCCGCACGCGGCCGATGATCTCACGAATGCCGGTGCCGTCGGTCAGGTCGCCGTAGTGCAGCGTGAGCCGGCGGTCGCGCTCGTGCGGGTCCTGGTACAGATGCTCAATGCGGTCGGTGTTGAACGAGCTGCTGCGCCGGATGATGCCATGGACGGCGTACCCCTTTTTGAGCAGTAGCTCGGCCAGGTACGAACCGTCCTGCCCGGTGACGCCGGTGATGAGTGCGACTTTATCTGGCATGAATCACAAAAATCACTGAACGGTTGGCGCGATCAGCTGGCGCAGTGTATCGAGCACGCGGGCGTTGCCAACTGAATCGGCGGCATCGACGAAAGGCGGCGCGCCGTCAAGCACGCAGGCGGCGAATGCGTCGGCCTCAATACCGTAGAGCGGCCGTGCGTCGGTGATGCGGTGAATCTCTGGCGGCGGGGCGGTCGTCGCGCCGCCGTCCTGCTTCGGCGGCGTCGAGCGTGCGACGATTACTTCGCCGCCGCCTGCCGCCGGCTTCCACGGCACGGGGATCCTCAAGAATCCTTCGTCACCGCAGACGTACGCCGTGTTGTCGGCGTGGGTATTCATTGCGACGACAAAATCCGCATGCGCGCCATTGGCGAATCGCATGATCCCGCTCACGAGCTCGTCCACGCCACTCACGTGGTGCGCCGCGACAGCGTGCACGTCGGCCGGTTCGCCGGCGGCGAAGAGGCGCGAAAAATTGACGCAATAACACCCCACGTCCATCAATGCCCCGCCGGCAAGGGCCGGGTCAAACCGAATGTTGCCGGCGATCTTCCGCACGCGGAAGCAGAAGCTTGTCCGTACCGAGTGCACCTTGCCGATCGCGCCCCCGCGGACAAGTTCGATTGCTTTCTGTGTCTGGGGATGAGCGCGATACATAAACGCTTCGATCAACACCCGCCCCGTCCGCCGTGATACGTCGAACATTTCCTCGGCCTCGGCCGCCGTGACCGCCAATGGCTTTTCGCACAGAACGTGCTTTCCGGCCTTCATCCCTGCGATCGCCCATGCGTGGTGCAGGGTGTTCGGCAGCGAGACGTAGAGGGCGTCACATTCGGATGCGCCAACGACGTCCGCATACGAGCCCGCCACCGCGTTGATGCCGAGCGACTCGGAGAACGCCGCCGCCGCCGCCGGGCTGCGCGACCCGACTGCCGTCACGACACCGCGCTCGCTGCCGATCACGCCGGCGACGAACTGTCTGGCGATATTCCCTGTGCCAAGGATGCCCCAGCGGAGTTTGCGCATAAGACGATCGTAATCGCTTCGCGGGGGATTGCATGCGCGCCGGCGTCCGACCCCGCCGGGCACTACGCGCCGGAAATGCCCCTGATACACTGCGCCGCTCGACCGAACGAGTTCATGGAAGGTGACGATGTCAACGACGCAGCAGTGGCTCGAACGCGCAAACAACAGCCTCATCGGCAACTACGGCCGGGCTCCCGTTTTGATGGAGCGCGGCGAAGGGTGCTGGGTGTGGGACAGCGAAGGCCGTAAGTACCTCGACTTGTTCGCGGGCTTCGGCGGCTGCGTGCTCGGGCACGCGCACCCCGAGCTTATCGCCGCCGCCACGCAGCAGGCGGGGCGGCTGTGGCACGTCGGCAATGCGCTCTACACCGAGCCGCAGATCGAGTTCTCGGAGCGCATCCGCACGCACGCATTCGACGGCCGGGCGTTTTTTTGCCACAGCGGGCTTGAAGCGAACGAGGCCGCGGTCAAACTCGCCCGATTGCGCGGCCTCGCCGACGGCGGCAAAAAATGGAAGACGGTCTCCCTTAACAAGAGCTTCCACGGTCGTTCGCTGGCGATGATCGCGGCCACCGGCAATCCCGCCGTCAAAGACGGCTTCGGCCCGCCCGTGCCGGGTTTTACCAACGTCGACCCTCTTGATCTTGACGCGATCCGCGAAGCCGTCGATGACGAAACGTGCGCAATCCTCATGGAACCGATCCAGGGCGAAGGCGGCGTGAACCTTTACCCGCCGGGCCACCTGCAGGCGGTGCGCGACCTTTGCGACGAGCGCGGCCTTACGCTGATCTTCGATGAAGTGTGGACCGGATGCGCCCGCACCGGGCGGTGGTTCGCCCACCAGCACGACAACGTCTCGCCCGACATCCTCACGCTCGGCAAAGCCGTCGGCGGCGGTCTGCCGGTCGGGGTGATGTTCGCGCGGCCCGCGATCGCGGCGTTGCTCGTCCCCGGCCGCCACGGCTCGACGCTCGGCGGCAATCCCGTCTGCATGGCGGTGAGCCGAACGATCTTCGACGTCATCGAGCGCGACGGCCTTGTCGCGCATGCCGCGGCCATGGGCGAACAGGCGTTCGCCCGGCTCCGTCCGCTCGTGGGCAAGGGGCGCATCGCCGACGTGCGCGGCCGCGGGCTGTTCATCGGCATCGAACTGGAGAATGAGGCGGCGGATTTCATGGCCAAGTCGCTCGCGGCCGGTGTTATCATCAATGTGACAGCACGGAAGGTCATCCGATTGGCACCGCCCGTGAACATCGACGCCGCGACGTGGGACGAAGGCGTCGGCCGGGTGATCGATTTGATTGCATCCCTTTGATGGCTAACGGTTCTTCCTCGCACCCGCCGCGCTATCGGCAAATGATCGGATAATGACAAAACCACGTTTAACACCGTCGTCGCGTCTGCTGGTCGCGTGTTGCTTGCTGGCCATGATCGGATGCGCCGCGCCCACAGCGCCGAAGCCCAAGGCCGAGGTCGTCGCGCCCCGACAGGACGTGCAGAAATACGTGCCTTATGCTCCGGCCACGCAGGCTGCCCCGGTCGCGTCGGCGGCCGAAGAATTGCCGTTGTCTCCGCGCGACCCCCAGCCCTCGCCGGCGCTGCTTTATCACGTCGACCTGTGGGAGTTGCTTCTGCCGCTCAACAGCATCTCGGGCGACGAGGCGTTCTGGAAACGCGTCGACGAAAGCGTCATCGACATCGCCACGCACGACCAACTCGACAAAAACGGCATCCGCGTCGGCGCGCTGCCGACGAGTGATGCCAACTTCCTGACTAGTCTTGTCGAGCAGCGCAAGGGCAAGAAGACGACGATCCAAGGCCGCGCCGAAAAGCAGGTCGAACTCGCGATGGGCGGGAGCGTCGATCGTCAGTCGCTGCTCTACATCGACCGCCGCAATTCACTGGTCGGGCGGTCGTACGACAAAAGCCAGAACCTGTTCTACTTCTCGTTCGAGCCGTCGCCGCGCCGGCCGAACCAGATCCGGCTCGCGCTCACGCCGGCGGTGCGCGGTGAGAAGAAGAAGTTGACGTACTCGCTCATTGGCAAGGCCGACCGCGAGCTCAAGTACACCAACGAGGAGTCGCACTACGACGCAAACCTGGTCGTCGATCTGCCGCTGTCGAGCATGCTCATCGTCGCGCCGTCGCTGGAATCCAGATGGGAATCGAGCCTCGGCGGGGCATTCCTGGTCTCGGAAACACAAAGCCAGCAGTTCGAGCGCGTCCTTGTCATCATCCCCCGTGCGTTCCAGCCGGCAGCGGAAGCGGTGTCGGCGAAGTGAACGATCGTCGCATTTCGCACAAAGTCTGAGCCATCGCGGCGCCGGTCTGGTTCCTCCCCTGCGGGGGAGGTTAGGTGGGGGCGGCGGATGCTTCATCGCTTTCAAACGCCTCTCAGCTCAAGCCCTCTCCCGTTCCTCTCCCGGAGTACCGGGCGACGGGTTTGGTTCATAGGCGTCGGCAAGCCGTTATTGCAGGTTGAGGGTCGCGCCGCCTAGCCTCCCCGGAGGCGGACGAACCGGAATATCATGACCGCTTGCCGGAAGTCACGCGTCCGCAGCGTTCAGCTCGCGGATGAATCGCCGCATCAACTCCGGCGATTTGCGGCCGAACGATTCTTCGATTCCGGTGCTGACGTCGACCGCATAAGGCGACAACACACGCGCCACCCGGGCCGCGTTGTCCGGGCGCAGGCCGCCCGCGACGATCACCGGCGGCAGGCCCGCGAAGGCCCCTTCGTCGCGCAGCGAGGCGATCAGCGCGAAGTCGTTGGCCTCTCCTGTTCCGCCGCCTTCGGCCGATGGCGTTTCGAGGAGGATCGCTGCCAGGTTGGGCAACTCGCCGGCCGCATACGATGACCGCCAGTCGTCCAGCGACGCTCGGATTGTGCCTGCGTCGCACTTGATCGCCTTGATAATTTTGAACGGCCGCAGCGCTTCGGCATCGGCAGGTGTTTCGCGGCCGTGCAGTTGAACAGCGCCCAGCGACAGCGCCTCGGCGATTTCAAGAATGCGCTCGGGCTCGAGATCGACGAATACGCCCACCGTCGTCACGAACGGCCCGGCCGCGGCGACGATCCCCGTGGCGACGTCCGGGTCGATCCGCCGCCGGGCGTTGGCGTGGAGAATCATCCCGATCGCGTCGGCGCCCGCGGCGACGGCGGCTCCGGCATCGGCGGCGGTCATGATGCCGCAGAATTTGACGCGCGTACGGGGCACGTGCGGCAATCTAGCGCGTCGCGCGGCTTCTCGCAACGCCGCCGCCGCGTGAGTAGGATGCGCCGCGACTCGTGGAGGAGGACTCGCTTTTGACGCAACGCAACTACCTCGCATTCGATTTCGGCGCCGAAAGCGGCCGGGCGATCCTCGGCAAGCTTGACGGCGACAAGCTCACGCTGGAAGAGCGGCACCGCTTCGCCAACCCCAACGGCCGAATGAACGGCGAGTTGCAGTGGGATTTGCTCGGGCAATGGGAGCAGATCAAGCAGGGCCTGAAGAACGCCCGCGGCGACCGGCTCGACGGCATCGGCGTGGATACCTGGGGCGTGGATTTCGGATTCCTCGACGCCACGGGCCGCATCCTGGGGAACCCGACGCACTACCGCGACACGCGCACCGCGGGCATGGCGGACGAAATCTTCAAGACCGTGCCGCGCGCGGACGTGTTCTCGGCCACCGGCGTTCAGTTCATGGAATTGAATTCGCTCTACCAGCTCGCCGCACTGGCAAAACAGAAATCGCCGCTGCTGGAGATCGCCGAG
Source organism: Tepidisphaeraceae bacterium (assembly GCA_036387945.1). Lineage (GTDB taxonomy): Bacteria > Planctomycetota > Phycisphaerae > Tepidisphaerales > Tepidisphaeraceae > DASVSS01. Next base: position 8,797 of record DASVSS010000066.1, read on the forward strand.
CGCTTGCTGTTCGTCCCCGACTTATTCAACTACCTGCTCACGGGCGTTGCGAAGAACGAATTTTCGATCGCCACCACGAGTCAGTTTTACGACCCCCGCCGGCGCGACTGGGCACGGCCGATGCTCGAAAAACTCGGTATCCCGGCGCGCCTCCTCGGGGAGATTATTCCATCGGGCACCGTGCTCGGGCCGTTGCTCGGGGACGTCGCCGCCGAGTGCGATATCGCGGCGGCACCCGTCATTGCCCCCGCCACGCACGACACCGCCTCCGCCGTCGCAAGCGTGCCGGCCGAGGATGGCACGTCGTGGTGTTACATCAGCAGCGGCACCTGGTCGCTCATGGGCGTGGAGCTGGCAGAGCCGATTATCAATGACAAATCGCTTAAGTATAACTACACGAACGAAGGCGGCGTCGGCGGGTCGATCCGGTTTCTGAAGAACATCATGGGCATGTGGCTCATCCAGGAATGCCGCCGGCATTTCACCAAGACCGGATACGAGCATTCCTATGCCGAGCTGACGCAGATGGCCGCGCGGTCGAAGGCGTTCGACGTCATCATCAACCCGAATTTGCCGGCGTTCGTCACGCCCGGCGGGATGCCGGACAAGATCGCCGCCTATTGCCGGCAGACCGGCCAGCGCGAGCCGGCCACGCGGGGGGCGACGGTTCGCGCGTGCATCGATTCATTGGCGATGAAGTACCGCTATACGCTCGCGGGCCTCGAAGATATTCTCGGCCGGCGCATCGACGTGATTCACATCGTCGGCGGCGGCATGCAGAACGAGCTGCTGAACCAGCTCACCGCCGATGCCTGCGAGCGGCCAGTCGTCGCCGGCCCGGTCGAAGCGACGGCCATCGGGAACGTGCTCGTGCAGGCGATCGCCACGGGGGCCGTGCCTTCTCTGGCGGCGGGGCGGCGGATCGTGCGCGAGAGCTTTTCGGTCAAACGCTACGAGCCCCGCCCGACCGCCGAAACGCGGGCGGCGTACGAGCAATACCTGTCACTGGTGAACTAAAAAGCATGCGCGTCGACTGCCACGTCCATCTCTCGGCCATGACGCCCGGCAACGGCAGCATGTCGCCGCGGCTGAGCAAGTCGATTCCGTTCGTGTTTTTGCGCCATAAGTTCGGCATGAAGCCGGACGCATCGCTCGACGCGCCGCTGGTGGCGGTGCTGAAGCAACAGATCGAATCCGCCGGCAACCTGGACGCGGTGACGGTCCTCGCCTTCGACGCGGTCTATGCGACCGACGGTCGCCGCGACGACGTCAATACGCACCTGTATCTTGCCAACGACTACGTCGCGGCGCTCTGCCAAGACGAGCCGCGATTTTTGTTCGGTTGCTCGGTGCATCCGTACCGAAAAGACGCGCTGGCCGAGCTCGGGCGTTGCGTGGCGGCCGGCGCGGTGCTGTGCAAGTGGCTGCCGATCACGCAGGGGATCGACCCGTCCGACCAGCGGTGTTACCCGTTCTACGAGGCCCTCGCCCATTACGGCCTGCCGCTGCTGTCGCACACCGGCGGCGAAACGATGCTGCCCAACGTCAACCGCTGCGCCGACCCGACACTGCTGCTGCCGGCCGTGCGGCGCGGGGTGAAGGTGGTCGCCGCCCACTGCGGCACGCAGTCCAAGCCGTGGGAAACCGACCACGTCAACGCGTTCGTGCGCATGGCCCTCGATCACGAACACGTCTACGGCGACACGTCGGCCCTCAACTGGCCGTTCCGCTGGCACGCATATAAGGCGATCTTCGGCGACCCGCGCGTCATGGCGAAAGTCATCCACGGCAGCGACTGGCCGGTCATCCCGATCCCCCACCCCGGCCGGCTTGGCCTGGGGGGTGCGCTCGCATTCTTCGAGGACGAGAACTGGCTCCGCCGGGACGTGGCGATCAAGGCGGCACTGGGGTTCGACGACGCTTTCTTCGACCGAGCGGCAAAGGTGCTGCGGATACCCGCCGCCTTGTAGTGGCGACGCCTGCGCCGCCACTACAAGGCGCAGGTGTAAAGGCGCGCTCGGACGCGATCGATCGCCTGCTCGTGCGTGAGGGTCCAACCCCACGCCGGTCGGATCACCGGGCGCTTGTGCGGCGTAATCACGAGCAATTGCGTGGCGACCCGGGCAAGCGCCAGGGCCAGCGGCGGCAGGAGCGACGGGGCGGCGAGGTGCATGGCGAAGCTGCAGGCCACAAGTGAATAGCTGCGGCCGTCGAGGACGCCAGCGGCGATCTTTTCAAACGAATGCGGCTCGCACATGCGTCCGGTGCGATCGGCGTATGCGGACTGGGTGTACGGGTCGGTGGCGTCGATTCGGATCCCGTCGGTGCCGCGCGCCGCTTCGAGCGCGAGAGTGATTTCACCCGAGCCGGCGGCGAGATCCAGGACGCGGGACGTGTCGACCGGCCATTCACACAGAACAAGGGCAATCAGTTTGAAGACGGCGGGCTCGTGGGGGTTTCGGTAGGCGGCGCCGTGGCGTTGGTAATAGGCGGCGGGGCCGAGCGCGGTGTAGGCGTGGTGGACTGATGCGTAGGGCTCGTCCGCTCCCATGTTTTCATCTCGATCTGCACGTACGAATAAATCAGCGAGATCGCCGCTACCACCACGCTGGCCCATAGTGTGATCTTAAGGATGCGGATGCGGTTGGCGATCTCCTTGTCCCGCCACTCGGCCAATCGGCGGTCGATCTCGTCGAGCTTGCGGTCGATGCGGGCTTCGATCTCGTCAAGCTTCTGGTTGACGTAGCTGTCGGCCTGCTTTTTTACCCGGTTGGCGATGCCGGTGAAAAAGCCGCTTTCTTCGATCTGGTCGCGCAGGGCCGGCTCGCGCGACGGGCGGGCGTCGCCCGGCCGCGGCGGGGAGATCGTCGGCCCGCTGGCGACGCCCGGCTTGTGGTCTTCGGGCGGGAGCTGCGTCGTCGGGTCGCCGATCATGCGCTCGATGCGCTTGCCGACCCAGCCCCGCGTTTTGCGGCGCACCTTGGCAAAGAAACCTTCCTGGCTCTTGAGGGCGCTGACGATCTGGTCGCGCGTCTCCTCGCCATTGATCTCACAACCCCGAAGCAGGGCAAGCACGGTTAGTCCGGCGGTGCTGAGACCGTTGAAGCGCATGACCTTCACGTGCACGACCTCGATCGCCAGGTGCTCGCTCGTCGCGCCCGGCGGCGGCGTCCGTCCGGCCCAGCGGAGCACGTCGAGCATTGCTTTCTTATCCAGCGACGCGATGAGTTGCCGCCGGGCGTGGATTGCGGCGACGAGGTCGCTTTTGACAGGGTGCTGCCGCGGGTCCAGGCCGTACTCCTCGGCGATCGCCGCGAGCTCTTTCTCCGGCAGGTCGCCGAGCTGTTGTTGCGGTGCGCGTGACGCCGCTGGCGCCATCAGGGCCGGCAACTGCGTGGGCGGTGGGGCGGCGGGTTGGGTCATGTCAGCACGACCTGCCAGCCGAGAAGGACCGTGTGGGCCCAGAAAAGGATCGCAAAGACCACGCACAGCAGCCCGCAGATCAGCACGTCGCCCCAGAAGGTCCGAAACCGCAGCCGCAGCCCGTGCACGAGCATGTACCGGCGGAGCATGGTGATGTATCGGTCGTCGGTCATGAGCCAGACGTACCACGTCCAGGCCTGCTGCGTCATTACGATCGTGCAGTAGATCGTGACGACGATGAACAGGAGCCAGCGGAAGTTTTCGAACAGATCGAAGTTCGCCATGACAAAGCGACGCGTCACGTTTCGCGCCACGGGTTAGTACCGCGGAGTTTAATTACTCAGGCGATGACCGTCATGCTCCGGCGATCGGTCAGTCTTCATCGCCGTCATCGGCCGTATCCGGCTTCTCGCCGAACAGAGCGCTGCCGACCCGCACCATCGTCGAGCCTTCTTCGATGGCGATCTCGTAATCGCCGCTCATGCCCATCGAGAGGTGGCGAAAGCCCGCGCCACCGATCTTATGCCAGCGCATTTCCTCGAAAATTTCGCGCACACGGGTGAAGTTCTGCCGAAGGGTCTTTTCGTCCGACCCCTCGGCCGGCATCGTCATCAGGCCGACGATCTGCACGTTCGTCATCGTCGCGATCTGCTCGCCCAGGTGCAGCGCCGCCGCCACCCCGACGCCCGCCTTCTGCGGCTCCTCGCTGGCGTTCACCTGCAGCAACACCGGCACGGTCCGCCCGATCTTGGCGGCGGCGGCGTCGATTTCTTCGGCCACCCGAAGCGTGTCGATGCTGTGCACGGCGTGCACCAGCGGCAACAGCGGCTTGATCTTATTGCGTTGCAGCCGCCCGATCATATGCCACCGCGGCGTCGACGAGACCGCCGCCACCGCCGTCGCGTCACCGCCGAGGCGGCGGCGCTGCATCCCCTCGCTGATCTGCGACGCCCGCTGCACGAGCTGCTGCACGCGCGATTCGCCGAGATCGACCACGCCGAGCTGCAGGATCTCGCGCACCGCTTCGGGCGGGGCGTACTTCGTGACCGCCACGAGCGTGACGTCGCCGGCGGCGCGTTTGCTGCGGGCGGCGGCGGCAGCAATGCGGGCGCGGACGTCCGCGAGAGCGTCGGTGAGTTTGGGCGTCTTGGCCAAATTGGGTCTCCTTACCAGTGGGCCGCCATCATAAGGCAAACCGCCGCCTGCGGCACAAGGGCCGCTCCGGCTCCAGGGGTGGCTATCATTCCCGTCATGGAATACCGCTTTCTCGGCAAATCCGGATTTCGCGTCCCGGCCCTGACGTATGGCACCGGCACCTTCGGGGGCACGAACGAATTTTTCAGAGGCTTCGGCAGCAGCGACGTCGCCGAGGCCACCCGCCTCGTTGACATCTGTCTCGAGCACGGCCTGACGATGTTCGACTCCGCCGACATCTACTCCGCCGGCGACGCCGAATCGATCCTCGGCCAGGCAGTCAAGGGGCGGCGCGACAAGGTGCTGATTTCGACCAAAGGTACCTTCCGCAGCGGCACCGACGCCAATGCCGTCGGCTCGTCGCGCTTTCATCTCATCGAAAGCGTAAACGCCAGCCTGCAGCGCCTCGGCACCGACTACATCGACCTTTATCAGTTGCACGGCTTCGACGCCCGCACGCCGATCGAAGAGACGGTCGCCGCGCTGGACGATTTGGTGAAGGCGGGAAAGATCCGCTATACCGGCTGCTCGAATTTTTCGGGCTGGCATTTGATGAAATCGCTGGCCGTGAGTGAACGGTACGGGTGGACGCGATACGTCGCCCACCAGGCGTACTACTCGCTTATCGGCCGCGAATACGAGTGGGAGCTGATGCCGCTGGCGGTGGACGGTGGCGTGGGCACGGTCGTCTGGAGCCCCCTTGGCTGGGGCCGACTGACCGGCAAGATCAGTCGCAGCAAGCCGCCGGTCGCCGATTCGCGCATGGGATACCAGCGCACCGCTGACGCCGCGCCGCCGGTCCCGGACGATTACCTTTATGACGTGATCGACGCCCTGCAGGCCGTGGCGAACGATTGCGGCAAGTCGATCCCGCAGGTCGCGTTGAACTGGCTGCTCGGCCGGCCGACGGTGTCGACCGTCATCATCGGCGCGCGCAACGAGGGGCAGCTGCGCGCCAACCTTGGGGCGGTCGGCTGGTCTCTTTCGCCCGAGCAGATCGCGGCCCTCGACGCCGCCAGCAAGCGCACGATGATTTACCCGTACTGGCATCAGGCGGGATTCGCCGAGCGCAATCCATTCCCGTGCGCGTGATCCCCAAACCTGCCCAGATTGCCATTTGCCTGTGACGGCTGAACGCCTTGCACCGTCGCGGCGTACCACCCTATAGTTGCCCTTTCGATTTCTCCGGTAAGACGCTATGCAATTTGACGAAAAGATGACCAAGAACGAGCACGTCAAGCGGGCCAAAGACGGCCTTGACGTGTGGGACGACATTCACCGCTATGCCAAGAGCGGATTTGCCAGCATCGACCCGGACGACTTCGCGCGGATGCGTTGGTTCGGCATCTACCAGCAGAAGCCCAACGAGGGCCACTTCATGTGGCGCATCCGCATCAGCGGCGGGCGCCTCAAGGCGTCACAGCTCCGGGAAATCGCGCGTGTGTCCAAGGAGTACGGCCGCGGGTTTGGTGACGTAACGACACGGCAGTGCATTCAATTGCACTGGATGACGATCGAAAACTTCCCGGACGCCCTCGAGCGCATCGGCAACAAGGCCGGGCTTTATACGCAGTTCGCCTGCGGCGACACGCCGCGCAATGTGTGCTCGTGCCCGATGAGCGGGATTCTGAAGAACGAGATCGTCGACATCGGCAACCTGCCCAAGCAGATGGCCGACATGTTCAAGGCCGCGGGCAAGGAACTCAGCAACCTGCCGCGCAAGTTCAAGACGACCATCAGCGGATGCCCGCTGCATTGCAATCAGCCGCAGATCAACGACATCGGCGGCTTCGGCGTGCGGCGCGTCCGCGACGGCGTGGAGCAGCGCGGGCTGGGCATCATGGTCGGCGGGGGGCTCAGCAGCACGCCGCACTTCGGGCAGTCGCTCCGCGTATTCGTGCCGCAGGAAAAGATGGCCGAGCAGGTGCCGCTGATCTGGCGCACCGTGTGCGAGATTTTCCGCGATGCCGACGAGCTGCGCTACAAGCGCATCCGCGCCCGCCTCAAGTTCCTCGTCGCCGATCGCGGCTGGGAATGGGTGCGGGACGAACTCGAGCGCCGCCTGGGCTTTGCGCTCGAGCACGACGATACCATCACCGGCCCGCGCGGCGCCCTTCACACCGACCACATGGGCATCGGCGAGCAGGTCGACGGCAACTACTACGTCGGCATCCCGATCGAGCGCGGCCGCTGGACCGCCGACCAGATGCTCGCCGTCGCCGACGTGACCGAACGCTTCGGCACCGCGGGCTCGGAAGTGCGCCTCAGCCAGAAGCAGAACGTTATCATCACCGGCGTGCCGAAGGCGAACGTCGACGCGGTCGTCGGCGAATTGCAGCAAAGCGGGCTCGACCCGCATGCGCCGTTGTGGCGGCACAACCTGATCTCCTGCACCGGCACCGAGTACTGCAACCTGGCCGTCACCGAAACCAAGCACCGGGCGTACGACCTGCTGAAGTATCTCGAAGCCAATACCGAGATCGATTCACCGATCATGCTCAGTGTCAGCGGCTGCCCGAACAGCTGCGCCCAGTATCAGGTGGCGGACATCGGCCTGACGGGTACGAAAAGCCTATGGCAGGGCGAGAAGGTCGACGCATTCGACCTCTGCGTCGGCGGGCGATTCGGCGAGAACCCGGAATTCGTCCGGCCTCTGTTCGACAAAGTGCCGTCGCCGATCATTCACCGCCAGATCGAGCAGGTCGTCAAGACGTACCTCGCGCACCGTCTCGACCCGATTACCGACGACGACCCGGAAACGTTCCGCGACTTTATCGACCGCGTCGAGCTGTCGGAGCTGCGCGAATGGAGCGCGATCCCCGAATGGCAAGCGCCGGCCCCGAAGGAAAAGCGGAAGAAAGCGCTCGCCACGCCGTCGGGCGACAGCACGTTCAAGTGATGGCCGAGGGAGGACGACATGCGACTTGAACTGGTGCGGCCCATGTGGGGCATTGACCCGCCAATCGACCAGGCCATCGCCCGCGTGGCGGCGGCGGGGTATTCGCACGTCGAATGCGCCCCGCCGGAGGGGGACGATGCGAAACGGTTTTTTGATTTCCTTGCCGCCAACAAACTCGGTTACATCGGCATGCTGTTCACCGGCGGCAAATCGCCGGCGCAGCACGCCCGGTCGTTCATGAAGCAAGCCGAGCTCGCCGCCAAGTGCGGGGCGAAGGTCGTTACCGCCCACACCGGCAGCGACACCTGGGACCGGGCGACCGCCAACGTCTTTTTCGCCGAGGTTCTGGCGATGGAAGACGACTTGCCCGTTCGCGTCGCTCACGAAACGCACCGTGGCCGCATCCTTTACAACCCTTGGATCACCCGCGATCTGCTGACCGAACACCCCAAGCTCAAGCTGTGCAGCGATTTTTCGCACTGGGTTTGCGTCGCCGAGCGTCTCGAGTGGGACGACGCCAGCGAATCGATCATACGCCTGTGCGCCGAGCGCTCGATCCACTGCCACGCCCGCGTGGGATACGAGCAGGGCCCGCAGGTGCCCGATCCTTCGGCCCCGGAATACGCCAGGCATGTGCAGCAGCACTTCGATTGGTGGAAGCAGCTCTACGCCGCCGCTAAAGCGCGCGGCGATACGGCCTTCACGATCGCCCCCGAGTACGGCCCGCCGGGCTATCTGCACACGCTGCCGCACACGAACGTGCCCGTCGCGAACCTGTGGAATGTCTGCGAATGGACCAGCGCCAAGCTGCGCGAGCAATTCGGCCAGGCGTGATCCGCGCGCCGCCCGGGTGAGGCGGCCGCCGGCGGGTCGCCGAGAGAATCCGCGATGATGTGGTTCGACATCCAACCCAATGACCGCTGGACGCCCGCCATCACGCACTTGCGCAAAGACCCGGTGCTGCGCAAGGCCATTGACCGGATCGGTCCTTGCACGTTGCGCCCGCGGCGGAACTATTTCGTCAAGCTCGTGCAGTCGGTCTTGAGCCAGCAGGTGAGCGTGAAAGCGGCCGCCGCGATGTACCTCAAGCTCGGCAAGCAGTTCCCGCGCCGCCACGTCACGCCGGCGGGGCTGCACGCGTTCCTCACCACCGCCGACGAAGAGGTGATCCGCTCGTGCGGGCTGTCGCGACAGAAGCGCGCGTACCTCACCGATCTGTCGCGCCGCTTCGCTGCCGGGGAAGTCGACACGAAACGGTTCGGCAAGATGACCGACGAGGAGATCGTTGCCGCGCTGACCCCGATCAAAGGCATCGGCCGGTGGACTGTCGAGATGCTGCTGATGTTCTCTCTCAACCGGCCGGACGTTTGGCCGATCGACGACTTGGGGCTCCAGGAATCGGTGCGCGTCCTCTACGGCCTGCCGGCCCGGCCTAAAGCCAGGGAACTACAGCCGCTGGGAGAGAAGTGGCGGCCGTACCGCACGATTGCATCGTGGTACCTCTGGCGCGCGAAAGAAGGGTGACAATCAGCAGATCGCTTTGAGCATTGAATCCCCTCTTCGATATCGGTGCCGGGTCCACATAACACGCCCTGATCGGCAACCAACGATCCGCCACCTGGAACCGGATCACCTCGTAGCGGGGACGC
>DASVSS010000067.1:0-3192 GCA_036387945.1 Tepidisphaeraceae bacterium
CGGCAGAAGGCCAAACCATGAAAACCGATCCCACCGTGCCGACATGCGGTCGATCGTGTGTTCAAAGAGCCTCCGACCCAGCGGTCGGTCCGTCGTGCGGCCGACATAGATGACCTCGCGACCGTCGTAAAGCAGGTAGACGCCGAGCTGCATGAAGAAATCCACAGACGTCGCACCGATCTGTTGCATGCCGAGCAATTTCGGAGTCGCGACCCACTCGACTGCGCTGCGTCGCCAAAACATTCCGAACGAGCTGACAATTTCGTATTGCTCTTCGGTCTCCTCCGACTCTGCAACCCCGGGCGTCAGCTTGGCGGGCTCGACGACTACGCCGGGTACACCCGCACGTAATGAGAATACACCTTTGGCGACGCGTATGTACGGCGAAGAAGCGCCGTCACGTTTAATTGAAGCAGCTATCTGGGCATTGACGGTCGCTGCAGGCGTCGCCCCCAAGGAAATCCGCAGCGATTGCGAAATAATGCGTCGGTGATCTCCTTGTAGTGAAGTGGTGTTGTGGATGAACCCAAAACTTTGTCGATGGCCTTCCGCCATGTCATGTCATGGGCCATACCGTTCCGCCTTAAACGTTGTAGGCTCCCCGCGCGAACCATTCCCATGATCCGCAATGCGGACCTCTCGACTCAATGGCCGCTTCACGCCTTCGGCGGCTCTTTCGCGTCCAGCCACGTCATCATCTTGCGGAGCTTGCGGCCGGTGACTTCGACCGGGTGGTTGTTGTCGGCCTCGTACAGGCGCTTGAAGTTCTTCATGCCGCCTTCGTATTCGGCGCGCCACCCTTTGGCGAAGGTGCCGTCCTGGATTTCCTTCAGCACCTTCCGCATCTCGGCCTTGGTCTGCTCGGTGACGATGCGGGGGCCGGTCTTGAGGTCGCCCCACTCGGCGGTGTTGCTGATGCTGTATCGCATGTAATCCAGCCCGCCGGCGTAGATGAGGTCGACGATGAGCTTCACTTCGTGGACGCACTCAAAGTAAGCCATCTCCGGCGGGTAGCCGGCCTCTGTGAGGGTTTCGAAGCCGGCTTTGATCAAGGCAGACAGGCCGCCGCAGAGGACGGCTTGTTCGCCGAACAGATCCGTCTCGCACTCGTCCTTGAAGGTCGTCTCGATGATGCCGCTGCGGGCGCCGCCGACGCCGTTGGCCCAGGCGAGGCCGAGCTTGCGCGCCGTGCCGTCCGGGTCCTGGTGGACGGCGATCAGGCACGGCACGCCGCCGCCCTTGACGAACTCGCTGCGCACGAGGTGGCCGGGGCCCTTGGGGGCAACCAGCACGACGCCCACGTCGGCGGGGATTTCGATCGTCTTGAAGTGGACGTTGAAGCCGTGGGTGACGCCGAGGGTTTTGCCCTTCGTCAGCCCCGGCTTGATCGACTTGTTGTACACCTCAGGCTGCACTTCATCCGGCAGGGTGACGACGATCAGGTCGGCCTGCTTGGTCGCGTCCTCGACGCTCATCGGCTCGAAGCCGTGCTCGATGGCGAGCTTGCCGTTGGCCGAATCACGGCGGTTGGCGACGATGACGTTGACGCCGCTTTCGCGCAGGTTCTGTGCGTGGGCATGGCCCTGGCTGCCGTAGCCGAGGATGGCGACGGTTTTGCCGTCGAGCGGGGCGATGGGGGCGTCATTACCGTAGATCATCTTCAAATCGGCCATAGGTGTTTTCTCCGCGAAAAATCGAGCGGGGGAATGTAGAGGGCGTTGCGGCGGCTGTCAAAATACCGCCGCCGGCAGACCGTCCTCCGGCCGAATTTTCCCCATTTTTCCGCCGACTTTTCGCGTCGGTGGCGGTATGAATAGGACCGCGATCGCGAGGGCGGAAATCTTCGATGGCAAGCCCGGCAATCTACAGCGCCGCCGGGGACGCCCGAATCAGGCCGATCCTCCGGCCTTGCCGGGAGTTGCGCCTGAAGCGCGTTTTCAAAATGGCAGGAACGAAGAATCTGTGTATTTTGGACCGCGCGTCAGCCGGCGGCCGCGCCCCTTCGGGCAGTCATCTCGATCCCGCGCTCGCCTGAGGACAAAAGGGAAATCCGACCATGAGCGCTCTGACCACTTCGCCGGCCTGGAAAGCTTTGCAGTCGCACTACGAAGCCACGAAGGATTCGCACATCCGCGATTTATTCGCACGCGACCCGCAGCGGTTCGCCGCCTTCAGCGCCCGGTTCGAAGACATCCTTCTCGACTATTCCAAGAACCGCATCACCGCCGAGACGCTCGACCTGTTGCTGGACCTGGCGCGACAGGCGGATGTCGAAGGCTGGCGCAAGAAGATGTTCGGGGGCGAGAAGATCAACATCACCGAAGACCGCGCCGTGCTGCACGTCGCCCTCCGCAACCGCAGCAACACGCCCATCTCGGTCGACGGAAAAGACGTGATGCCGGACGTCAACGCCGTGCTGGCGGCGATGAAGAAGTTCGTCGGCGCCGTGCGCGACGGCACGCACAAGGGCTACACCGGCAAGGCGATCACCGACATCGTCAACATCGGCATCGGCGGCAGCGACCTCGGGCCGGTCATGGTCACGAACGCCCTGCAGCCATACGCGGATGACAAGAAACTGCGCGTCCACTTCGTCAGCAACGTCGACGGCACGCACGTCGCCGAGGTGCTCAAGAAAGTGCAGCCCGAAACGACGCTGTTCGTCATCGCCAGCAAGACTTTCACGACGCAGGAAACCCTCGCCAACGCCATGTCGTCGCGCGACTGGTTCCTCGCTGCGGCCAAAGACAAAGCGCACGTCGCCAAGCACTTCGTGGCCGTCTCCACCAACGCCAAAGAAGTCGAGAAATTCGGCATCGACACCGCGAACATGTTCGGCTTCTGGGACTGGGTCGGCGGCCGCTACTCGTTCTGGTCGGCGATCGGGTTGTCGATCGCGCTCTACGTCGGCTTCGACGACTTCGAAAAACTGCTCGACGGCGGGCACAGCATGGACCAGCACTTCGCCACCGCGCCCCTCGAGAAGAATCTGCCGGTGATCCTTGCCCTCGTCGGCGTCTGGTACAACAACTTCTTCGGCGCCCAGACCGAGGCGATCCTGCCGTACGACCAATACCTGAGCCGCTTCGCCGCCTACTTCCAGCAGGGCGACATGGAGAGCAACGGCAAGGGCGTCGACCGCGACGGCAACACCATCCGCGGCCAGTACGAGACCGGCCCCATCCTCTGGGG
>DASVSS010000068.1:0-8087 GCA_036387945.1 Tepidisphaeraceae bacterium
CTACGGCCCCGGGGTTTGACGCCGATGGAGCCGGTGGGATTCGAGCCCGACATCTCGAGGGGGGAAACCTGTAGTCCCGCGAGGCATTCGTTGTGCAAAGGCCGCATCGGCAATCACGCCGGTACGGCCGGAAGCTAAAGCACGATGACGAGTGATCAAGAGACGGCATGCTCTACCGGATTGAGCTACAGCCCCGTTTTTACAACAAAGGAGCTGACGGGATTCGAACCCGCAACTCTGTAGTCCCATTGGCATTCATCGTGCAGGACCGCGCGGTCCGGTGAAGGATCGCACGGCCGGTTTCAATCGCAAAGGCGTCATAACGACCAAGGTTGGCCAGAGTTGCCTGACCGCCCGTTGCCGGACCGATCGGGGGTCGAACCCGCGGCTCACCAATGTACTCCGTGCCGGCATTCGTCATGACGTTTTCGCGTCGCTCGCTGGTTCCCTCTCCCTCCTGCGCCGGGAGAGGGGACCAGAAATTCCACTGACTTACTATCCTTTCCGCCCGGGGCCGGGCCCCGATTGGCCCGGCCCGTGAGCCAGTAACGCGCCTCGGACTGTGCTACAACTCGATCGCCCCGATCACGCCCGCCCAGTGATCGGCCGCGAGCGTGCCGTCGGCGAACTTGGCGATCACGTCAAAGACGCGGTCGTTGAAGCCGCCGATGTTCAGCACGTCGGAGCGCTCGCTCGCCTGCGTCGACCCCGTCGGCTGGATGTCGATGCAGACGAGCTTGGCGGCGGGGTTGCGGGCCTTGAACGCGGCCCATTCGCGCATCGTCGCCGTCGCGCTGCCGCCGAAGCGGCCGTGGGTCGGCGAGTCGATCCACGACTCGTTGTCCGAGACGTAGATCACCAGTTCGCCGCGCGCCTTTCGCTCGTTCAGCGCCCGCAGCGGGGCCGAGCAGTTCGTCCCGCCCGCGGGCAGGCTCGAAAGACGCCGGGCGTTGGTCATCACCGAATCACGCCGGTTGAGATCGATCTTCACTACGTCGCTCTCGAACGGCAGCACCTCGGCCTCGGCGTTGGCCCTGAGCACCGCCGCCGCGACCAGGGCCGCGACATCGACGCACTTGACCACGCTGGTCGAACCACGGCGGTAGCCAGTGACCGGCGACTGCATCGAACCCGACACGTCCGGACAGACGTACACCCGGCCCGCGACCCGTGGCACGTTGGCGACGCTGATCTCCATCGCGTCCTGCAGCGCGTCCCGCACCGCGGCCGGCACCGTCGCGTCGCACTGGGCGTACGCGACCATGACCTGGTACGGAAACACGCGGCTGCGCCGGAGGGCGGCCTTGTCCCGCAACCGGTCGGCGACGCACCGCGTCAGGTCCGCGCCGTCTTCGCCTTCGAACACGCCGTGGCGGGCGAAGGTGTTGAGGTTCATCCGCGTCGCCTGCCAGGGCGCCTGCCGTGCGATCGCCTTCCAGTGCCGCGCCTGGAGCGGAAGGCTGCTGAGCAGTTGGAACGGCACGTCCGGCACGGTTTTCGACAAATCCGCCTTGAATGCTTCGTACTGCCGGACCAGCGCCGGCAACAGCGATGCGTCATGCTCGCGGCCGATCAAGTAGGCGTAGAGGGCGGCCCGCGCCGGGGTCGCCGGCTTTGGGTGCACCATCTTGATCACGTCCGCCAGCGACGGGTCACGGCCCACCGACGCCCGGAACAGCGCGTCGTCCGACCGCCCCTCCAGCCACTGCTGCACGAGCCGCTTAGGCAGCGTGCCGAGGCTTTTGCGCCCGGTCACGCCGGACCGCACGATCTGCACGAAGTTCCGCAGCATGCGGGCGTCGTCGATCACGCGATCGAACACCTCCGCGAGCAGCCCCGGCGACCGCGCCGCCAGGGTCGCACACAACAGCGCCGGCAGGTCCTTCATCGACGCCTCGCGCCGGGCGTAGATCGCCGTGCGGGCGATGAACTCCGGTGCCGCGCCTTCGCAGAGCCGAAGGACGCCTGCGAGTTGCTCGGCATCGGTTGCGTAGAAGGTGCTGTTGAGGCACCCGGTCGCGGCATACTGCGCCAGCATGTGGTCCGCCGCCATCGCGTAGGCAGCCCCGCCGGCTTCGTTCACAATGTCCGCCCGCGGGAGGAGCTTGCCGACGATCGACTTGAACAGGTTCTTATTTGCCATGATCCACCGTCCTTTACGCTAAATCGCGTTTGACGAGAGAGTGGAAGCAGGACTCGTGCCAAAGACGATGGCGTTCGCCGATCGGATCATGTAACACATTTCCTGATCAAGGTTAATCGATATTTTTCGAAATCCCGCCGGCCCCAATCGTCCAAGAAAAGACGTAGGCGGTTGTATCCCAGCGTATCGGATCTTATCTTGTGAGATATGAAGAAGCCCGTCGTAGTCATCGGCCTGCTGGGGCCCGTGCTGGACCAGGGACGGGGAGTGAACCGCTGGGAACGCTGGCGGCCGACGGTCTCGATTTGCCAGCACGATGACCTGCTCGTCTCGCGCTTTGAGTTGTTGCACCAACGGAACTACATCGCGCTGGCGGAGACGCTCCGCGACGACATCGGGCTGGTGTCGCCGGAGACCACGGTCCGGCTGCACGAATGCCAACTCGATCGGCCGTGGGATTTCGAAGTCGTGTATGGTTGCCTGCTCGATTGGGCCCGCGCCTATCCCTTTAAGCCTGAAGAGGAGGATTACCTCGTCCACATCACGACGGGCACCCACGTCGCGCAAATCTGCTTGTTCCTGTTGGCCGAAAGTCGATACCTGCCCGGACGGCTGTTGCAGACCTCCCCGCCGCGACGGGAGTTGCCTGGTGCCGGGGCGTACGAGGTCATCGACCTGGATCTCTCGCGCTACGACCGGATCGCGGCGCGGTTTCGCCACGAGCAGACCGAAAGCCTCTCGTTCCTTAAGAGCGGCATCGAGACGCGCAACGAGGCGTTCAACGGTCTGATCGAACGGATCGAGCGGGTCGCCATTCACTCCGCCGCCCCGCTGCTGCTCATGGGCCCGACTGGCGCGGGCAAATCGAAGCTTGCCCGCCGCATCTACGAACTCAAGAAAACGCGCCGCCAGGTCGTCGGCGACTTCGTCGAAGTTAATTGCGCTACCGTCCGCGGCGACGGCGCCATGAGCGCGCTCTTCGGCCACAAAAAGGGGGCGTTCACCGGCGCGTTGGCCGACCGCCAGGGCTTACTCCGCGCCGCCGACCGGGGCATGCTGTTCCTCGACGAAATCGGCGAACTCGCCCTCGACGAGCAGGCCATGCTGCTGCGGGCACTGGAAGAGAAGCGCTTTCTGCCCGTCGGGTCGGACAAGGAAGCGACGAGCGATTTCCAGCTCATCGCCGGCACGAACCGTGACCTGATCGCCGACGTGCGGCACGGCCGGTTCCGCGACGACCTTTTCGCGCGCATCAATCTTTGGACTTTCGCGCTGCCCGCCCTGCGCGAGCGACCGGAGGACATCGAACCGAACTTGGATTACGAACTGGAGCAAGTCGCTCGCAAGACCGGCAGCAACGTCGGCTTCAACCGCGAAGCGCGCGAGCGTTTCCTGAGCTTCGCCACCAGCGGCGACGCCACCTGGGCGGGCAACTTCCGCGACCTGAATGCCGCCGTCACGCGCATGGCGACGCTCGCCGGCGGCGGGCGCATCTCGACGGAACTTGTGGCAGACGAAATCCAGCGCCTGCGCTTCACCTGGGGCGGCGGTGGTTCAAACGATAGCGACGATCTGGCCGCGGTCCTGCCCACCGCTGAAATCGAAAAGCTGGACTTGTTCGACCGACTGCAATTGCGGTCCGTGATCGCCGTCTGCCAGGAGTCGCAGTCCCTGTCGGACGCCGGCCGCCGTCTCTTCGCCGCCTCCCGGCAGGCTAAGGCGAAAGTGAACGACGCCGACCGTCTCCGAAAGTATCTCACACGTTTCGGCGTCGCCTGGGCGGACATCAAAAGATAGACCAAAAAGCCGCGGCCGGCATGCGCACCTCCCCTTGGCATCGCGCAGGTATTCGTATCTCGCATTCCACTGATCCACAGGTGTTCCAGGGCGACAAGTGCTTGTGAGATGACGCGGCCATCGACCACGGCGTGGGCATCGAGCTGCGAGGCGTTCCCGGGTGCTATCAATTGCACCCGTGCCGGCGCACGGCGCGAAGAAGCCGAGCCAACCCCTCGTCGGTTATCGATGGCGGTAGATTCAGAAGTCGCATTGACGAGGGCGTGCGAACTGGTGCCCGTGGCGGGTGGTCGGGATCGATCCTTTTCCGGAATGATTTATGCGTGAACCTTGTCGCCGGTCCCGTCCCGGTCTTGCAATCCACGACGCGCTCGAGCCGCGCCGATTACTCGCTTCGATTTCCGGCGTGCGCTTCCTCGACGTCGATCTGGACGGCAGTTTCGACGTTTCCGAATCGGTCACGGGCCTGGGCGCCGTATTCGTCGACCTCAACGAGAACGCCATAAAAGACCGTAACGAGCCGGCGACAATCGGCCAGCGTGATGGCAGTTTCTCGTTTACCGGCCTCGGGCCGGGCGATTACACGGTTCGCGCGATTGGTAGTTTCTCGGACGCCCCGTCGCGGGCGTCCCACGCCGCCACACGCGTGACGTTGACGGCCGACGCCAACGCCGGCAATCTCGCGTTCGGATTCACGCGTGCCACGCCGGCGACGAGAGTCGGGTTTTACCTCGACGAGAATTTCAATGGCGCGTTCGACGAGGCCGAATCGGCGGCGTACGACGGCGCCGCGGCATACCTGGACCTGAACGACCACGCCGTGCGGCAAGCCGATGAGCCGATCGCACACGGGTGGCGGGACGCGGCGGCGCTGTTTTGTAATTTATGCCCAGGCGTTTACACGGTTCGCGGGATGGCGGGCACCGACCTGCGTTTGGCCGCGGGCAGCGTGGCCACAATCACCGTGCCGTCCGATCCGAACTGGTTTGGCGGTTCGGCGAGCATCGGCTTCATTCCAGTGGGCAGCCCCGCGAGCGTGACGGGCCGCGTTTTTTTCGACAACAACAAAAACGCAGTTGAAGATTCAGGCGACACGACGCCCGCCCGCTATACATTTCGTGCCTACGACGACGCGAACAATAGTGGGTCCTTCGAATTCGGAGAATCAACTAGTGCGATCGATTCCAGCGGCGTGTTTCACCTGCACACGGCACCAGGATTCCGCCGCATTGGAATCATGTCCAGGGACTCGGCCCTGACCTTTGTCACGACGACGCCCCCGTCCGGCGTTCATTCGGTGGCGGACCCCGGGGGGCAGATCGCCGATGGGGGGTTGTTTGGTGTAGCGTCGGCCGGCTCGATCCGCGGCGTGACGTTTTTCGACGCCAACCACAATGGCGTGCGCGACGCCGACGAGACGACGCACGCCGGTGACGGCGTGTGCCTCGATGCCAATGGCAACAACGCCTTCGACACGGGGAGCGTTCGGCGACGACCGACGCCGACGGCCGCTACGCATTCTTGGGCTTGGCCCCGGGCAGCTACCGCGTGCGCCGCTCGCCGGGGCCGAATCAGCAGATCAGCACGCCGCCGGCGAACCCTGTACTGGCCGCCGGGCAGAACGTTAGCGGTGTGGACATCGGCGTCGCAGTCGCGACGTACGATTTCACGATCACCGGTACGCTCTACAACGACGGCGACGGCGTCCGTGATCCCGGCGAGGCCACCGTCACCGGCCGCAAGGTGTACTTGGACGCCGACAACGACAACGTGTTCGATTCGAGCGAGCGGTCCGGTATTACTTATTCAGACGGCACTTATCTTTTCAGCACCTTTGCCTTAGGCACCTACACCGTGCGGCAGGTGCTGCCGGCCGGGTGGGAGGAGACCAGCCCAGTGAGCGGGGCGGGACACACGTTCACCGTCACCGGTCACGGCGCCGTGCGGGGCCGCGACTTCGGGAGCCGCCTGCTGCCGACGTCCCGCGGGACGATCAGAGGCTCGGCGTTTTACGACATCGACGGCGACGGCACGCATGACGTCGACGACTTCGTCGTGCCATCACGCGTCGTGTTCATCGACGCCAATGCCAACAACACGCTCGACGCCGGGGAACTTTCCACCACCGTCGACGCCAATGGCGCGTTTGACTTCTCCGTCGCGCCCGGCACGTACCGCGTTGTGTTGCAGGCAAGAGGCGGCTCGGTTTTCACAGAACCGACCGACGGCGTGCGCATCGTGACTGTGACGCATGATGCGGTGACGACCGGCGTCGACTTCGGTTATCGCGACGGTGGGCCCTCGACCTTCACCCTCCAAGCCGAGGACGCGGCGTTTGCCGGCGGCACGATGATGTCGTCGGGCAATGGCGGCTTCACCGGGAGCGGGTACGCCGATTACGGCGGGCAGAACTCGAGCGTGGCATTCGCCCTTGCCCGCGACGCCGCCAACGGCGCGACACTTACGTTCCGCTACGCCAACGGCAGTACGGCCAACCGTCCCTTGGCGGTGTACGTGAACGACGCACTCGTCGGCACGATCCCCGGCGTCCCGACCGGCGGCTGGGATAAGTGGCATGACCTGACGCTGAGCGACGTCGCGCTCCCGGCCGGAACGATCTCGATCAAGGCCGTCGCCACTGCGACCGCCGGTGGCAGCAACCTCGACTGGCTGTCGGTCACCGCCCCCGGCGGCTCAACCACGCCTACACCCACGCCTACACCCACGCCGACTCCGACCCCCACGCCCTCGGCGGTCACGCTGCAGGCCGAGGACGCATCCCTGGCGGGCGGGACGGCGCGGTCGAGCGGGCACCCGAACTACCGCGGCAGCGGCTTTGCCGACTTCGGCGGCCAGAACAGTTCCGCGGCATTCACGCTCACGCAGGCCGCGGCGGGGACGGCGGCGCTGGGCGTGCGGTACGCCAACGGCTCGACGGCCGCGCGGCCGTTTGCGGTGTACGTCAATGACGCACTCGTCGGCACCGTCACGGGCTCACCGACCGGCTCTTGGGGCACCTGGAGCACGGCCACGCTCAGCGGCGTGAGCCTCCCAGCCGGGGCGGTGTCGATCAAGCTTGTCGCCAGCGCGGGTGCCGGCGGGGCCAATCTCGACGAACTCGTCGTCGGCGGCCCCACCACGCCGACTCCAACGCCGACCCCTACTCCGACGCCGACACCCACGAAGTACGAGGCCGAGAACGCCCTGCTCAGCGGCGGCACATACAAGGCCAGCAACAACGGCGGGTTCACGGGCACGGGCTTTGCCGACTTCGGCGGCAGCAGTTCGGCGGCGCAGTGGGCGGTGACTGCCGCGGCCGCCGCCAGCTACAAGCTCGAGGTCCGCCACGCCAACGGGGGCACGACGAACCGGCCACTGAGCGTCGTGGTCAACGGCGTGGTCGTCGGTACAGTCCAGTGCCCGCCCACCGGCGGATGGGGCACTTGGGCGACGCTGTCGCTCACGACCGCCCTGAACGCCGGCAATAACACCGTCAAGCTCGTCGCCATAGCCGCCAGCGGCGGCAACGTCGACTGGCTGCAGGTGACGCCGGCGTAGAGGCCCGGCCGCGTGACTTGGGCCTTCGCCGCCAGGTCGCCTTGCCCTCTGACAAGGCGCTGCCGTGGGACCGCAGGGCAAGGACCGCCTTTGCCGTCGCTCGCGGCGTGCGGCCGTCGAAGAGCCTGGTTCTTGGCGCGGTGGGCTTCGACACGACCCGCTTGCGGCGGCACTGCCGCGCGAAAATGCACCTTCGTCGTCGCCTCCTCGGCTGTCCCCTCCGCGTCCCCTCACTGGTGGACCTCTTCAAGGGCACGACCTGATGCGGCAGCTTCGGCGTGACTGCCGGATCTTTCGCATTGCCATGGGCTGTGACAGGATGGAGGACGCCATCCGACGCGGCCGGGATGCCGGCTTCGTCGGGCACTTCTTGAATCGGCGAGCGTGTCGCTGCTGCGCAGGACCAAGTCGGCGTGTAGCAGGGACGAGCGTGTGCGAATCGCAGTGGCTCACGCCCGGCCAGCAAGGCTCGCGACCATTGTGATCAGTTCAGCCGGTTCGACGGGCTTTGGGACGTGCATCTGGAACCCGGCACGGATCGCCTGCATGCGGTCCTCGGCGCGGGCATAGGCGGTCAGCGCCAAAGCGG
>DASVSS010000069.1:0-32915 GCA_036387945.1 Tepidisphaeraceae bacterium
CTCGCATCGACAACCCGGGCCACGGCCCAGGCGACGCGCCCGACCGCGGCGTGGCAGACTCTCGGCGGGGAGGAGTGGAAGAACTGGACCGGCATCGAGCGCGACGGCAAGGTCGCGGTGCTTCGCACGCCGGGCGAGGCGGTATTCGACGTGCCCGCCGGGCCGCGCGGGGCGTACAAGCGCGGGCTGTATGAGGCAAATGACAGCACGATCGACGTGCGCCCGTGGCACGCGGTCCGGTTTGATGTCGAAGTCGACCGCGACGACGCGCCGCTGACGCTGGCGCTGAAGATGACGATCCCGCCGCAGAAGGACCGGCAGAACTTCCCGCAGTCCACGGCCGCTCGCGCCGGGGCGGCGGGCAAAGGGTGGCACACCGTGACCGTGCCGATCGACGGTTTCGATTTCAAGCGCGGGCAGAGCTACTTCCTCAAGTACGTCCAGCAACTCAGCGTGCGCGCGGCGTACGACGGCAAGACCGACGGGCAGGTGCGATTGCGCAACGTGCGGCTCGTGCGCGGCAATGATCTCGCCGTCGATGCCGACGTCCGCGGCGGCGCCGGCGACGGCAGCGCCCCGGTCAGCTACGCCGTGACGGTGACCAATTGCAGCGACGCCCCGCGCATGGTGAACCTGGCCATCGAGCACAAAGGCTGGGAAGGCATGGCCGCCGAAGTGTCGCCGGCGACGATGGCGCTCAAGCCCGGCGAGAGCGGCCAGGCGAGCGTGCGCGTGAGCGTGCCCGAGAGCCTGCCGGGCGGCGGGCGCGAGAAGCAGCGGCTTGTCGTCTCGGCGCAGGACGGGAGCAGCCCGCCGCAGGCGATCGAGTTCACGACGATCCGCCGGATGCCGTATCCGTACGTCATCCACACCCGGCAGGGGTGGGACGATTTGCGCCGTAAAGTGCAGACGTACGAGTGGGCCAAGGAAGAAGCCGCCGCGGTTATCAAGGCCGCCGACGCCTTCGAAGTGCCGGTCGTGCCGCCGGGCGGGATTCCCTCCGACCAAGGGACGCCGGCGGTTTATAAGTCGTACATCGAGCAACGCTTCTTCTCCGTCGCCCTGGCCTGGAAACTCACCGGCGACAAGCGCCACGCCGAAAAAGCCGCGCTTTTTCTGCGGCGGCTGGCCGACCCCGAGAACGGCTACCCCGTCACGCTGCACGCAGTTTCCCAGGGCATCCCACAGGAAGGCGGCTTCTTCGAAACCTGCGCCGCCGCCTACGACATGATCCAGGACAGCGGCGCGCTGAGCGATCTTGACCGCAAGCAGATCGAGCACACGTTCCGTTTGTACCTCGCCTGGAACGTCGAAGGCCTTGGCAACGGCGGAATCTCAAACTGGTCGCTGTTCAACCTCTGCCCCGCGGCCATGTGTGCGCTGGCGATCCAGGACATGGACTTGTTCGACAAGCTTATGCACGGGCAGGGCGGGATTATCGATCACCTGCGCTTCGGGATGATGGAAGACGGCTGGTGGTACGAGATGTCACTGTCGTACAACCTCGGCTGCGCCGAAGTGGTCACGAAGCTCGCGCTGGCGGCGCAGCCGTTCGGCGTCGATCTGCTGCGGATGAACATCCCCGCGGCGATGACCAAAGACGTCGGCTTGCGGCCGTTCGAGTACCAGAAATTCTTGGGCATGGCCTTCGGCAAGTACGGGCCGCTCACCCGCAACACGATCACGCTCAAGCAGATGTGGGACGGCGTGACCGCATACCCGGATTACCGCGGGATGATGTTCGGCATGGGCGACGGCCATGAGCAGAACGTCGCCGGCGGGCCGTTCGAGCTGGCGTACTTCGCCTTCCGCGATCCGGCGTATGCCGCGGTGCTCAAGCGCAGTAAGAAGCGCGATTTGCTGTACGGCGTTCCGGAACTGCCGGAGAAGACGCCCGAGCTCTACACGATCACCGCCAAATCCGACAACGCCGGCATCGCCGTGCTGCGGTCGCAAACGCCCGGCCGTGAGCCGCGCGAACAGATCCAGGCGGCCTTCAAATACGGCACGCACGGCAGCTATCACGGGCACTTCGATCGCATCAGCCTTCTGTCGCTCATGCGCTACGGCCGCAGCTTCTACAACCCCGAGACGAGCTGGTTCGGCTACGGCAGCTACATGTACAAGTGGTGGGTGCAGGTTTCCCTTTCGCACAACATGGTCGTCGTCGACGGCAAAATGCAGGAGCCGCAGGAATGCCGCACCCTGCTGTTCCACCCGGGGACGATGTTCCAGGCCATCGCCGCGGAGACGACGGCGCGATGGTCCCACCCGCCGTACTTCGGCGGGTATGACCAGCTGGCTAAAGTCAAAAGCGGGGACGCGCCGTTCGTGCCCATCCCCGAGCCGCATCCCGCGCCGGCGGACCTGACGGAGTTCACCGAGCCCGTGCGCCAGCGCCGCCTGCTGATCGTCACCGACGATTACGTCGTCATGGCCGATGCACTGTCGGGAGATCGTGCGCACACGTTCGACAACCTGCTCCATCTGCGCGGCGCGACGGTGGCGACTCAGCCCAACGTGCGCCACGTCGGGCAGGCCGCTCAGTTCGACGAAAGCCCGCTCAGCAGTGGGCAATTCATCACCGGCATCGATCGCTACACGGCCACCGCGCCCGCCCTGGTGGAATCGGTCCACCGCGTCGGCCGGGAGAAGAACTGGGAGACCGGCGGCGCCAAGTCGCTGTCGGTGCCCGGTGAGCTGAAGATCAACGCCCATGTCCTCTGGCCCGTTGAGACGGAGATCCTCCGCGGCAGCTACGCCGAGAGCCGGCAGGTGAACAAGAAGCTGACATACGAAGTCATCGGCGACAACAAGCCGCTCGCCAACGGCACTTTCGGCGCTTGGATCCTTGGCAGCGGGCCCATCGACGTCGACGTCACCGGCGTCGCCGCGCTGCGCCTGACGACGCAGACCAATCGCGGCAAGACCACGGCGAACACGCTGTTCTGGGGCGACGCGCGCGTCGTGCTCGCCGACGGGCGAGAGATTCCGATCGCCGAACTTGATGCCGGGGCGAATGGCTCTACGATTCGCATGACGGCGGAGAACGTCATCCCGGCGGCGGAACCGGGGAAGGATTACGACAACGGCCCCGTCCGCATCGCGGGACACACGATGACGACGGCCGTCGCGGCGGAACCGGGCGACATCGCCCGGCCCGGCGTGGTGACGGTGAATCTCGCCGGCCTCAACGCCGTGCGGTTCAAGGCCAGCGTCGGCGGTGACTGGCCGGTCGGTGACGAGGAGCAACTGCGCAGGATGATCGCCGTCCGAACGGCCGGCACGTCGGCGCGCTTTCTCACCGTGCTCGACCCGCACGAGCGGTCGCCGACGATCAAGTCGGCGGTTGCGACGTCGCCCGACGCGCTGCGCGTCGAGCTCGTCGACGGCCGCGTGCAGGAGATCGCCATCAGTGGGCTTGATGATCCGCAGGGGAAGATCGACGTCAGGATCGGTCAGAGCAAGGGAGGCCAGGCCGAAGGTTCGGAAGACACAAAATCGTATCGCCCGCCCGTCGGGGCTTCGCCCCCGGCGGCGGCCGCGGAGTGAGCGGGGAGTACGCAGCGGAAGTGATCGGCGGTCGACAAACCGCCGGCCGCGGCTCGGGCAGACGGCGCAGCGCCGTTGACGCGCCGGGGCATCACACGGTTTTGACGCAAACAGCCAGAGGAAATCATATGGTTCGCAATCTGATCGCCGTCTCATCGGCGTGCCTGCCGTGCTTTGCCGTTTCGCTCCCGGTCGCCAGCGGGCAGACGGCCGACGCCTTGCCGGGCGCTGGCCCGACGGCTTCGCCGTACGTGCTCTGGTACGACCAGCCGGCGCGCACGGCGATGACCCAGGCGCTGCCTGTCGGCAATGGCCGACTCGGTGGGCTGGTGTTCGGGGCGACCGACCGCGAGCGGATCGCTTTCACCGTCGACAGCCTGTGGACCGGCGATACCAACCCTTCCGGCGAGTACAGCAGCATGGGCTCGTACCAGGCGTTTGGTGATCTGTTCCTGGCGATCGAAAACCCGCTCGTGACAACGGCGCAGGTATCGTCCCCCAGCGGCCAGCAGCCGTCCGTGCCGGGCGAAGGCGTGGCCGCGTCGTTCGACGACGACCCGACGACAAAGTGGTGCGTGTCGATGGGCACGCCACCCGTGGCGCAGCCCGCCCGCCGCGGCCAGGGACAAGCCGCGTCGCAGCCGGCGGCGCCGGCGCCGGTGGGCATCCCGGTCGTGTGGAGCGTTGTTCTGCCCGAAGGCGCCAAGCCGGTGACCTCCTACACGTTCACCAGTGCGCGCGACACGCCGCGGCGCGACCCGCGGACCTGGGAATTCGCCGGCTCGAACGACGGCCAGACCTGGACCACGCTCGACCGCCGCCAGGACCGCCGGGCCATCGGCGCCCGCGGCGGCACGGACACCTACGAGATCAAAACCCCCGGCGCCTACCGGCACTACCGCCTGACGATCGAAGCCAACAACGGCGAGCCGCTCGTGCAACTCGCCGAGATCGGCCTGCTCACCGCCGACGGCGGCGCCGTCACCGGGTACCGCCGCGATCTCGACCTGACCACCGCCTCCGCTGGCACGCGCTTCTCGCGCGACGGCGTGGAGTTCGAGCGCGACGTTTTCGCCAGTGCCGCCGACAACGTGATGGTCGTGCGGTGGCGCGCGTCCAAGCCCGGCGCGATCAGCGGAAGCATTCAACTGCGCGGCACGCACGACGAGAAGACCGCCGTCAGCGCGTCGACGGCGACATTCAGCGGCGCACTGGCCAACGGCATGAAGTACGCCGCTGCCGCCCGCGTGTCGCACAAGGGCGGCACGGTAAGCGTGCGCGGGTCGGACGTGGCTGTCGACGGCTGTGACGAAGTGACCGTCGTGCTCGCCGCCGAAACCAATTACGCGATGAACCCCGACACGAACTATCGCTCGGACGTCGACCCTGCCCAGCGCGTCGCGGCGCAAGTCGCGGCGGCGGCCCTCAAAGGGTACGACGTGCTCAAGGCAGCGCACCTGAGGGATTTCCAGCCGATCTTCAATCGCGTAGCACTGGACGTCGGCGAATCGACCGCCGCCCAGAAGGCCATGCCGACCAACCTGCGCAAGGTCGAAGCCTTCAAGACCGTCGATCCCGATTTCGAAGAGTTGCTCTTCCAGTACGGCCGTTACCTGCTCATCTCCTGCTCGCGCCCCGGCGCGCTGCCGGCGAATCTGCAGGGGCTCTGGAACGACAGCAACCGGCCGCCGTGGTTCAGCGATTACCACTCGAACATCAACGTCCAGATGAACTACTGGCCGGCGGAGGTGACGAACCTGGCGGAGATGCACACGCCATTCTTTGACCTCATCCGCAGCCAGCTTCCGGCGTGGCGGACGGCAACGAACAGCGCCCCGGAATACAAAACCAACACCGGCGCGCCCAATACCCGCGGGTTCGCCATCCGCACGTCGCACAACATCTCCGGCGGCATGGGCTGGAAGTGGGACAAAACCGCCAACGCCTGGTACTGCCAGCACCTGTGGGAACACTACGCATTCGGGCAGGATCAGCAGTACCTGCGCGACGTGGCGTACCCGGTCATCAAAGAAACCACCGAGTTCTGGGAAGACCACCTCAAGACGTTGCCCGACGGCCGACTCGTCGTGCCGCGCGGCTGGTCGCCCGAGCATGGCCCGACCGAAGACGGCGTGAGCTACAACCAGCAGATCGTGTACGACCTGTTCACCAACTACGTCCAAGCCGCGACCGTGCTGGGCGTTGATGACGAGTACCGCGCCAAAGTCGCCGCCATGCGCGACAAGCTCGTCGGCCCGGCGATCGGCCGCTGGGGACAGTTGCAGGAATGGATGACCGACCGCGACGAAGAGAACAACCACCACCGCCACACGTCGCACCTGTTCGCCGTCTTCCCCGGCCGGCAGATCGGCGTGACGAAGACGCCGGAACTCGCCAAGGCCGCCAAGGTATCGCTCGACGCCCGCGGCATCGACGCCGGCAGCGACGTGCGCGAGTGGTCGTTCGCGTGGCGCACCTCCCTCTACGCGCGCCTGCACGACGGCGAGAGCGCTCACCGCATGGTGCAGCAACTGTTCTCCGACCGGAACACCTGCCCGAACATGTTCGGCCTGCACCCGCCCATGCAGATCGACGGCAATCTCGGCGTCACCGCGGGCATCGCGGAGATGCTCGTCCAAAGCCACGAAGGGGAGATCTATCTGCTCCCGGCGCTGCCAACGGTGTGGCCGAGCGGGTCAGTCAAAGGCCTGCGCGCCCGCGGCGGCTACGAGGTGGACATCGCCTGGGCCGACAACAAGCTCACGTCCGCCACCGTGCGGGCGAAGAACCCGGGCAAGGCGACGATCCGCTACGGCAGCAAGACCGCGGAAGTGGCCGTCGAACCGGCAAAGCCCGTGTCTGTCGAGAAAAGCCTGATGGACTAAAAAGCGGCCACAGCACGCGCTTGGCATTACGCTCGGCCGGGCGTGGAACCGCACCCTGCAGATCGGACGTCGTCGGTAAAAGCGACCCTGCGCGCCGACATCAGCGGCATGCCTCGTTATCAATGGCAAGTGCCCGGTCGGCGTGAGGACGCGGCGCAAGCCGGCCCGAAACTTTACGCCCGCTCGTGCGTCCAACGACGGCAGCGGCCGTCGCGCCCGGGCCGGTCCTGGCACCGTGGCGGGCCCATTCAGGCATTGTGGAGGATCGATCTCATGTCGCGCAGCACCCTGGTCGGAACGTTCGTACTTTTCCTGTCGGTTCCCCTCCTCGCCCAAGGCCCGGCCGCGGCGCCACCGGCGCCGGAGACCGGCACGATCGACGCCGTCACCGTCTACCGCGGCCAGGCGATGGTCACCCGCATTGTCGATCTGCCCGCCGGCGGGGGGCCGCGCGAGCTGGTCGTGACGGGCCTTCCCGAGGCGCTGGTGATGGGCAGTCTGCACGCCGAGCCGGCGGCGGAGGGCGTCTCGGTCCGGTCGGTCACTTACCGCATTCGGCCGGTGTCGGCGGACGTGCGCGAAGGCGTTCGCAAGCTCGATGCCGACATCCTCACGGCGCAGGACGCGATGAACGCCAACGCCCGACAGACCCAACTCGTCGGCGAACGCAAAAATTACCTCGGGCAGCTCGAGCAATTCTCCGCCCCCACCGCCACGGCAGAGCTTAAGGCCGGCGTGCTCAACGCCGAGACGCTTAAGGCCCTCACGCTGTTCGTCTTCGACGAGCGGCAGAAGATCGCCACCGAGGAACTCAGGCTCGCGACCGAGCGCCGCGAAATCGTCGCGAAGCTGGGGCTGCTGCAGCGCCAGCGCAACGAGCTCGCCGGCGGGTCGGCGCGGTCGCTGCGCGAGGCGGTGATCTTCGCCGACGCCCGGCAGGGCGGACGCATCCGCCTGCGGTACCTCGTCAACGGCGCGACGTGGTCGCCGTCGTACAACGTGCGGGCCGGCGAAGACCGCAAGGCCGTCACCGTCGAATGCAACGCCGCCGTCGAGCAGATGAGCGGAGAGGACTGGTCGAACGTGGCGATGACCCTCTCGACCGCGACGCCGTCCCTCGTCGCCGCGGCCCCGCGGCTCGACCCGCTGGCGATCGTGCTCGTCGAGGCGGCCGAGCCATCGGACGCCTCGCGCGACGTCCCCTACGGCCAGAAGAGGCAGGCCCTGATCGAGAGGCGAAAGGGCGTGGAATCGTCCCGGAACAACTTCGACATCAACATCGGCATCCAGGCCAGCGCCGCCAATGCCAGCATTAATCGCGGCGCCCCGGCGACGCAGCCGCAGCAGCAGCAGGCCCAGCAGATGGACGCCGACGGCGAGCTCAACCGTCTCGCGAGCGAGCTGCAGCGGCTGGAGTTCGTGGCCAAGGACGCCGGCGATCGCCACACCGGCTGGGGCCCCAAGGGCATCGCCGACGAGCAGTCGGTGAGCGTGACCTACGACCTGCCCGGCCGCACCTCGCTGCCGAGCCGGTCGGACCGGCAGTTGATCCAGATCGCCTCGGGCCCGATGGACGCGCGGTTCTACAAGCTTGCCGTGCCGGTGCTGACGTCGAGCGTGTACGAGCAGGCGGCTTTGACCAATTCCGGCAAGACGGTGCTGCTGTCGGGCCCGGTGTCGAGCTACGTCGGCGGACAGTTCGTCGGAGCCGGGCAGATCCCGACGGTGGCCGTCGGCGAGACCTTCTCCGTCGGCTTCGGCATCGATTCGTCACTGCGTGCGTCGCGCGAATTGCTCGACAAGACCGAAAGCGTGCAGGGCGGCAACAAGGTTCTCGACTTCAACTACCGCCTGTCGGTCGAAAACTTCGGCAGCGCTCCCGCGAACGTGCGCCTGGTCGACCGCATCCCCACGAGCAAAGACCCGAGCGTGAAGATCACGCAGGTCAGCGCCACCGTCGAAGCCAGCCGCGACGAAACCTACACCGACGCCGAGCGCAAGCAGGGCCTGCTGCGCTGGGACGTGGAAGTCGCCCCGGCGGCCACCGCCGCCAAGGCGCTGGTGGTCACGCACAAGTACCGCATCGAGCACGACCGCCAGATGACCATTGGCGGCTTGGCGGCGGGGAACTAACCCGCCGCCTGCATGCCTCTCTCCCGTGGACTCGGGGAGAGGCGGCCAGGGCCGAGGCCGGTTAGGCACTTGGCACGCAAGCCTCCTGCGTGCCGCGGCGCTTCCGCCTTTCTGGTAACGGCGACGCATGCCTCGCGTTCGTCGCGCCGCGACGAAATCCTCGGCCGTCGGTGGCGAATGATGTCGATGGATGCCTCACCAGCGCTTCCACCGGGGTCTGGCGCTGGTCACAGTGCGATCCTAAACCGCCGGCGCGTCAGCCACGGCCTTGGCCATCACCTGTCGGATGGCGGCGATCAGCAGGGACGGATGGATGGGCTTGGAGACGTGTTCGTGGTACCCGGCGGCGAGTGCTCGCTCGCGGTCGACCGGCCGGGCATGGGCTGTGAGGGCGATGGCTGGGATGTGGCGTTTCGCCTTCTTCGCCAGTGCCTGGGCCTGGCGGATGAGGGAGTATCCGTCCTCGTCGGGCATGGAGATGTCGCTGATGATCAGGTCGGGCGCTTGCTCGGCGAAGAGGTCCATCGCCTCGGCTACCGACGCCGCGGAACGAACCGTCGCGTCATGCCGCCGCAGCACGGCGGAGAGCACTTCGCGCGTGTCGTCGTCGTCTTCCACGAGCAGGACTGAAAGGCCCGCGAGGCTGTGCGCGGTGTCGCTGACGGCGTCGTGCGCCGCGGTGTCGCCGACCCCGGCAACGGTGGGCTCGCCGTCCGCTCCGACGGCGGGGCGTTCGAGAGGCAGGCAGAAGGAGAATTCCGACCCTTTCCCGACGCCGTCGCTGTGCACGCGGATTAAGCCGCCGTGGAGCTGCACGATGTGCCGTACGATCGTCAGGCCGATGCCCAGCCCGCCGTGGCGGCGGGTGTTGCTGCTGTCGGCCTGGCGGAAGCGCTCGAAGACGTGGGGCAGAAATGACGGGCTGATGCCCATGCCGTCGTCGCGCACCGACACCGTCACTGCGCCGCTGCCTTCGTCGGCAAGGGCGCTGACGCGCACTGTCCCGCCGGCGGGGGTGAACTTCACGGCGTTGGTAAGCAGGTTCCACACCACCTGCTGCAGCCGGTCCGGATCCCCCGAAAGATCGGGCAGCGTGCCTACGTCGCGCACGATGCAGATGCCCTTGGCCTCGGCAGCCGGCTGCACCGAATCGAGCGCGGCGTCGAGCACCGGTCGCAGCGCCATCGGGCGGGGGGCGATCTGCAGTTTGCCGCTGTTGATGCGCGACACTTCGAGCAGGTCTTCGATCAGCTTCGCCTGCGCCAGCGCGCTGCGGCCGATGACGTCGAAGGCGTGGCTGACGTCGGTTTCCATCTTCTGGGTCTTCATCAACTCGGTCCAGCCGAGGATGGCGTTCAGCGGCGTGCGCAGCTCGTGGCTGAGGGTGGCGAGGAATTCGTCCTTGGCGCGGTTGGCCTCGCGCTCCTGGCTGTAGATGGTGTTCTCGATGGCGATCGATCCCATTTGCGCCAGTTGCACAAGGATCGCTTCGTCGTCGCCGGTGAAGGCGTCGTCGTCGGGATCGGTGACGTAGATCACCCCGAGGTTCGACCCGTCCCGCCCGCAAAGCGGCGCAGCCAGCATCCCGCCGGTGACCGGCGGGATGACGAGATTGCCCACGATTTCCCAGTCCGGGTGTGCCCGCAATTCGGGATCGGTCATGCGCGTGGGGACGCGACTCCTGGCGACGACGGTGTGGACGACCGGGGCGAGATCGAGCGGCCGGTCGCGCCAGTCACGGTAGCGATCCGAGAACGAGCCGACCGCGCGCGGGGCGGCGGGGCGGGTGCTGGGCTCGCCGAGGTAAAGCACGATCGCCTGGTGCGTGCCGAGCACGTCGCGGGCTGAATCGGCGATCGTCTGCAGCATCTGCTCCAGCGACATCGCCGAGTTGATGACGACGGCGGCGGCGGAGAGCTTCTGAAGCTGCGCCGCACGCTGACGCAGCGAATCGGCTTGCTGGCGCAACTGGTGCGTCTTGCGAAACAGGTCGACGAATACCGCGACCTTCGTGCGCAAGATGTCTGGCAGCACCGGCGCTTGGATGTAGTCGACGGCGCCGAGCGAGTAACCCCGCGCGGTGTGCATCTCGTCGGCGAAGGCGGTGATGAAGATGATCGGCACATGCCGCGAGCTCGGACGCTGGCGGATCATCTCGGCGGTCTCGAAGCCGTCCATGCCCGGCATGTTCACGTCGAGAAGGATGACCGAGAAGTCGGTGTGCAGAACATGCCGCAGCGCCTCGCGCCCCGAATTGGCGCTCATGATCGTCTGACCCAGATCCTCAAGCACCGCTTGTAGCGCAAGGACCTTCTCCGGCCGGTCGTCCACGATGAGAATGTTGGCCTTGGTCTGGGGCATCTTACTCAACGATAAAGGACGAGAGGATCCGGGACCCCTCTTCATCCTTCTTACTTCATCCTTCTCTTTAACGGTACAGCCACATGCGCAAAAGCCCGAGCAACTGGTCGGTGTCGACGGGCTTGGAGATGTAGTCCGACGCGCCGGCTTCGATGCACTTCTCGCGATCGCCGACCATCGCTTTGGCGGTGAGCGCGATGATCGGCAGCGAGCGGAAGCGGCTGATCTTTCGCACCGCACGCATCGTGTCGTAGCCGTCCATGTCGGGCATCATGATGTCCATCAAAACGACGTCGATGTCGGGATGATCCTGCAGTATCGCCAGCGCCGCCTTGCCCGTCTCGGCCGACAGCACGTTCATGCTCAGCGGCTCAAGGATGCTCGCCATCGCGAAGATGTTGCGGATGTCGTCGTCGACGACAAGCACCTTTTTGCCCGCGAGCGTGGCAGTGGGGCTGTGCAGGTCGGCGATGATCCGCCGGTGTCCTTCCGGCAATCCGCTCACCGCGCGGTGCAGGAACAGGGCCGTGTCGTCGATCAACCGCTCGGGAGAGCGCACGTCCCTGAGTACGAGCGTCTGCGTCAGTCGCTTGAGGTGCGTTTCTTCGCGCTTGGACAGCTCGCGGTCGGTGTAGACGATGATCGGCAACGCCTGCAGCGTGGGCTGATCGGCGAGGTCGTCGATGAGATCGAACACCTTTCGGCCGGGAAGGTCGATGGTCAGGATCAGCAGGTCGAACACCGCGTCCTGCACCACCCGCAGCACGTCGTCGGCCGAGGCGGCGAAGGTCACGCGCACGTCCTCGCCGGCAATCAGCGTTTCGATCTCGGCCTGGCACTCGGGGCTGCCGCACCCGAACAACACGTTGCGTACGTGCGGCTCGATCGCTTCCTTGATCGAAGCGAACGCTTCGTCGAGGGCGTCGCGGTTCTTCAGCGGCTTGGTCAGCGCACCGATCGCGCCCATCCGCAAGCCGCGCTCGCGGTCGTCGTCGGTGGTGATGATCTGCACGGGGACGTGGCGCTGAGCCGGGTCATCCTTCAGGCGGTTGAGCACACGCCAGCCGTCGATGTCCGGCAGGTTGATGTCGAGGGTGATGGCGTGCGGCTTGACCTGCGCCGCGAGCTTCAATGCTGACGACCCGCGCTGGGCAAGCACGACCTTGAATCCGTTCTCGTGCGCCAGGTCGATCAGGAACCGGGCGAAGTTCACGTCGTTCTCGACCACGAGCAGCACGCGGTCGCCGCGGTGGATGTCGCCGGCGTCGTCCAGCACGGCAGGTGCCAGCGTCTCGTCGAGCGAGTCGTCCCGCAGCATTAGTGCCGCCACGTGATCCCGGGCCGGCGATTCGGCCGGTGTGTGGGTGAGGGTGGGCGTCGTCCCGGGCTTGCGCGGTGTCTTGGGCGCCGTGAACGATTGCGGCAGATAGAGCGTGAACGTGCTGCCCGTGCCGGGGGTGCTGCTCAGCTTGATCTCGCCGCCGAGCAGGCCGGCGATTTCGCGGCTGATCGCCAGGCCCAGGCCCGTGCCGCCGTACTTGCGGTTGGTCGATCCGTCCGCCTGCTGGAAGGCTTCGAAGATAATCTGCTGCTTCTCCGGCGGGATGCCAATGCCCGTGTCGGTGACGGTGAACGCCACGACCGAACGCGCCATGTTCAGCGACGTGTTCTCTGTGTTCCACCCGTCCGTGGCCGGGGCGATCGCCATCGTGACCGTGCCGGATTCGGTGAACTTGAATGCATTGGACAGCAGATTCTTGAGCACCTGCTGCAGCCGCTTGGCGTCGGTGTTGACCGCCCGCGGCAGGTCCGTGGCGACCGAGACGCCGAACTCCAGCCGCCGGCTCTCGGCGACATGGCGGAAAGTGCGCTCGACGTAATCCCCGAGGTCGCGGAACGGCACTTCGCCGACGTCGACCACGACCGTTCCCGATTCGATCTTCGACAGATCAAGGATGTCGTTGATGAGCGTGAGCAAATCGTTGCCCGAGGCGTGGATCGTCTTGGCGAAATCGACTTGGCGCAGCGTGAGGTTGCCGTCGTTGTTCTTGGCGAGCTGATCGGACAGGATCAGCAGCGAATTGAGCGGCGTGCGCAGCTCGTGCGACATGTTCGCCAGGAACTCGCTCTTGTACTTGGACGTGAGGGCGAGCTGCGTGGCCTTTTCTTCCAGGGCCTGGCGGGCCTGCTCCACTTCGCTGTTCTTGCGTTCCACTTCCACGTTCTGGTCGGCAAGGAGCTTGGCCTTGTCTTCGAGCTCGGCGTTGGTCTGCTGCAGCTCTTCCTGCTGGGCCTGCAACTCGCGGGCGAGCGACTGCGACTGCTTGAGCAGGTCTTCGGTACGCATGTTCGCTTCGATCGTGTTGAGCACGATGCCGATCGATTCGGTGAGCTGGTCGAGGAACTGCTCGTGCGACGGGTTGAACCGCTCGAAGCTGGCCAGTTCAAGGACGGCCTTCACCTGCCCTTCGAACACGACCGGCATGACGATGATGTTCGTCGGGGGCGCTTCGCCGAGGCCGGAGCCGATCTTGACGTAGTCGTTCGGCACGTTGCTGAGCAGGATCTTTTCCTTCTCAAGCGCGCACTGGCCGACGAGGCCTTCGCCCATCTTGAAGCGGTTGTCGATGCTCTTGCGCTCTTTGTATGCGTAACTGGCGAGCAGGCGGAGTGCCGGCTCCTCGGCGCGGCCGTTGTCCATCATGTAGAACACGCCATGCTGGGCGCTGACGACGGGCGCCAGTTCGCTCAGGATCAAGCGGCCGACGGTGAGCAGATCCTTTTGGCCCTGCAACATGCGGCTGAACTTGGCAAGATTGGTCTTCAGCCAGTCCTGCTCGGTGTTCTTCTGCGTGGTGTCACGCAAATTGCGGATCATCTCGTTGATCGTGTCCTTCAGCGCGGCTACTTCACCCTGCGTTTCGACAATGATGCTTCGCGTCAAGTCGCCCTTGGTCACGGCCGTCGCCACCTCGGCGATGGCGCGTACCTGAGTGGTGAGGTTAGCGGCGAGCTGGTTCACGTTGTCGGTGAGATCGCGCCACGTGCCCGATGCGCCCGGCACGCTCGCCTGGCCGCCGAGCTTGCCTTCGACGCCCACTTCGCGGGCCACGGTCGTCACCTGGTCGGCGAAGGTGGCGAGGGTGTCGATCATGCCGTTGATCGTGTCGGCGAGCGATGCGATTTCGCCCTTGGCGTCCACGGTCAGCTTGCGCTTCAGATCGCCGTTGGCGACGGACGTTACGACCTGGGCGATGCCGCGCACCTGGTTCGTGAGGCGGTCGGCCATGAAGTTCACGTTGTCGGTCAGATCCTTCCACGTCCCGCCGACGCCGCGCACCTCGGCCTGGCCGCCGAGCTTTCCTTCAGTACCCACTTCACGGGCCACGCGCGTCACTTCGGATGCGAAGCTGTTGAGCTGATCCACCATGGTGTTGATCGTCAGCTTCAGTTCGAGAATTTCGCCGCGCACTTCCACGGTGATCTTTTTCGACAAGTCGCCGTTCGCCACGGCCGTCGTCACCTGGGCGATGTTTCGCACCTGGTCCGTCAGGTTGTTCGCCATGTAATTGACGTTGTCGGTCAGATCCTTCCACGTGCCGGCGACGCCCTGCACGTTGGCCTGCCCGCCGAGCTTTCCTTCGGTGCCCACTTCGCGGGCCACGCGGGCCACTTCCGACGCGAAGGCGCGGAGCTGGTCCACCATGCTGTTGACGGTGTTTTTCAGTTCAAGGATTTCGCCTTTCACTTCCACGGTGATCTTGCGCGACAAATCGCCCGCCGCCACGGCCTTGGTGACGTCGGCGATGTTGCGCACCTGGTCCGTCAAATTGTTGGCCATGAAGTTCACGTTGTCCGTGAGGTCCTTCCATGTACCGGCCACCCCCTTCACTTCTGCCTGCCCGCCGAGCTTTCCTTCGGTGCCCACCTCGCGCGCCACGCGCGTCACCTCGGCGGCGAAGGACGACAGCTGATCCACCATGACGTTGATCGTGTTCTTCAGTTCAAGAATCTCGCCCTTCACGTCCACGGTGATCTTCTTCGACAGATCGCCTGTCGCTACGGCCGTCGTCACCTGGGCGATGTTGCGCACCTGGTTCGTGAGGTTGTTGGCCATGAAGTTCACGTTGTCGGTGAGATCCTTCCATGTGCCCGCTACGCCGCGCACGTCCGCCTGTCCGCCAAGCTTTCCTTCGGTGCCTACTTCTCGCGCCACGCGCGTCACTTCAGAGGCGAAGGAATTCAACTGATCCACCATGACGTTGATGGTGTTTTTCAGTTCCAAGATTTCGCCCTTCACCGGTACTGTAATTTTCTTCGACAAGTCGCCGTTGGCGACGGCAGTGGTCACGTCGGCGATGTTGCGCACCTGGTTCGTCAGGTTGCTCGCCATCGAGTTCACGCTGTCGGTCAGATCCTTCCACGTCCCGGCCACGCCCTTCACGTCGGCCTGCCCGCCGAGTTCGCCTTCGGTGCCCACCTCGCGGGCCACGCGCGTCACCTCCGACGCGAACGACGAGAGCTGATCCACCATCGTATTGATCACGTTTTTGATCTGGAGAATTTCGCCGCGCACGTCCACGGTGATCTTCTGGCCGAGGTCGCCGTTGGCGATGGCGGTGGCGACCTTCGACACGTCGCGCAGCTGCACCGTCAGGTTGGCGCCCATCGAGTTCACGCTGTCGGTCAGATCCTTCCACACGCCGGCAACGTCGCGCACGTCCGCCTGCCCGCCGAGCCGGCCTTCGGTACCTACTTCTCGTGCCACGCGCGTCACTTCGGATGCAAACGATGAGAGCTGATCCACCATCGTGTTGACGGTGTTTTTGAGTTCGAGGATTTCGCCCTTCACGTCCACGGTGATCTTGCGCGACAGATCGCCGCGCGCCACGGCCTTGGTCACGTCGGCGATGTTGCGCACCTGGTTCGTGAGGTTGTTGGCCATCAGGTTCACGTTGTCGGTCAGATCCTTCCAAGTGCCCGCCACCCCGCGCACGTCTGCCTGTCCGCCGAGCTTTCCTTCGGTGCCTACTTCACGCGCCACGCGCGTTACTTCCGCGGCAAAGGACGACAGCTGATCCACCATCGTGTTGATCGTGTTTTTGAGTTCGAGAATTTCCCCCTTCACGTCAACGGTGATCTTTTTCGACAGATCACCGCGCGCGACGGCAGTCGTCACGGCGGCGATGTTGCGCACCTGGCCGGTGAGGTTGCCGGCCATCGAGTTCACGCTGTCGGTGAGATCCTTCCAAGTGCCGGCCACGCCGCGCACGTTCGCCTGCCCGCCGAGCTTTCCTTCGGTGCCCACTTCACGCGCCACGCGCGTCACTTCCGAAGCGAACGAGTTGAGCTGCTCCACCATCGTGTTGATGGTCAGTTTGAGGTCGAGAATTTCCCCCTTCACGTCGACGGTAATCTTCTTG
Source organism: Tepidisphaeraceae bacterium (assembly GCA_036387945.1). Lineage (GTDB taxonomy): Bacteria > Planctomycetota > Phycisphaerae > Tepidisphaerales > Tepidisphaeraceae > DASVSS01. The sequence continues at coordinate 16,355 of DASVSS010000069.1, forward strand.
GACAAGTCCCCGTTCGCCACGGCCGTCGTCACCTGGGCGATATTGCGCACTTGGTCGGTGAGGTTGCGGCCCATGATGTTCACGCTGTCGGTCAAGTCCTTCCACGTCCCGGCGACGCCTTTCACGTCGGCCTGGCCGCCGAGCTTTCCTTCGGTGCCCACTTCGCGGGCCACGCGCGTCACTTCCGATGCGAATGATCGAAGCTGGTCCACCATGGTGTTGATGGTCGTCTTGAGTTCGAGAATTTCCCCCTGCACGTCGACGGTGATCTTCTTCGACAAGTCGCCGTTGGCGACGGCGGTGGTGACGGTGGCGATGTTGCGCACCTGGTTCGTCAGGTTGGCGGCCATCGAGTTCACACTGTCGGTCAGATCCTTCCACGTGCCGGCCACGCCTTTCACCTTCGCCTGTCCGCCGAGCTTTCCTTCGGTGCCCACTTCGCGGGCCACGCGCGTTACCTCGGAGGCAAAGCTGCCGAGCTGCTCGACCATGGTGTTGACGGTCTTGGCCGTGCGGTGGAATTCGCCCGCCAGCGCGCGGCCTTCGATTTCCAGGGCCATCGTCTGCGACAAGTCGCCTTTGGCGACGGCGCCGATCACACGCGACGTTTCGCTGATCGGGTGCACGAGATCGCTGATGACGGTGTTGACCGACGCGATCGACGCCTGCCACGCGCCGGTCACTTCGCCGATGCTGGCGCGCTGGGTGATTTTGCCTTCCTTGCCCACGACGCGGCTCATACGCTCGAGTTCTTCGCTCATGCGCTCATTGAGCTCGATGACCTCGTTGAAGGCGTCGGCGATCTTGCCGTCAGTGCCTTCGAGATCGACCGGCAGGCGCGCGCTGAAATCGCCCTTCTTGAACGCAAGGAGCGCGCGCAGCAGCATCGCCTTATCAAGCCCAGGGGCGGGATTGGTTCCGTTTTCGCGCTCAATGCGCTCGTGCCGCGCGGCGATCGGCTGCGGCTTGGCGTCGGCCTCCCCTCGATGGGCGCCGTTGCCGTTCGTCCCGTTGCCGTCGGTCGGCTTCCCGTTCGTCGCCGCGCGTTTGGAAGCGGACGTTTTTCGGCCGTTGGCGATGGCAAGAGGGCGTTTCATCAGGTCTCTCCAGTATGAAGGTCACGGCGCCGGTGTCGCGGGAGGGCGGGGATGCCAGTGAGGGCCTCTCGGGCCGCATGGCTGGACAAAGGTCAGTCGACCATACAGCATCTGCGAACATCCGTGTTCGAGAACCACTGAGCACGACGCGGTGGAAAAATAGCATCAGTCCGCTACCAAGGCGCATCCGCTGCATGGATTAAATTTCATTCATATTAAATCGGGCCGTCACCCATGAAAACTTATTGGATCGCCGACTTACGCGCCAATGGCGAGTTGCTCTCGACGTCGGAATACGTGTACGAACAACTCGAACGTCTCACCGGCTGCGCCGAATTGATCGGGCACCTCAGCGGCGAAATCTGGCGTGCGCCGGAGGGATTCGAAACCGACCTGGCCCCAACCGGCGGCGGGTTGCTGCTGCGGTGGCATTCGACCGCGGCGACCGCGGGCCTGATGACCCTGCGCAGCAAGCAGTCGGTGGTGTCGGTCACGGTGCTGGCCAGCGGGATCAATAACGACGCCGACGCTTTGACCATCAGCGCCCTGCAGCAACAGCTCGTCCACGAACTGCACGGCACGGCGTACGAAGCCGCTTTCTCGCTGACCGATCTCCGCCAGCGCCCACTCGCCGCGACGATGAACATCAGTAGCCCCGACCGCCCGGCGCTTCAGGCGATCGCCGCCGTCGCCGATCGGTGCTTCGCGGCGGCCTATTTTCGCTATCTGCGGCTGGTCTGACGTCGCTCCATCTAGTCGATGCGTCTTTATCCCGCGGGGCGATGCTGTGACTAGGGATTTTCCTTAGCTGCCGGTGGTGGGATCGACTCCTACGCTTTATCAGAGAACGGCTTAAGCCGTTCGACGGGAGCGGCTATGGGCAAATCAAAGCGGCAGGCAAAGCGGGGGCAGAAGCACGATCTCACGGACGTGCTGGGGTCGGTCCGCAGCGGCGCGGCCGAGGTGCTGGCCCGCGCCAAGACCGGCGTACGCGGCGCTCGGCAGCAGGTGGTGCGCAAGGCCGGGGAGGCGGCGTCCGCCCTTGGCGAAGAAGCCACGCGCATGATCGAAGAGCAGAAAGGCCGCGCCAGCGAACGGCTCGGCGGAATTGCCGCTGCGGGGCACCAAACGGCGCGCGTGATGCGCGCCGCGAAGATGAAGGCAGCCAGCAGCTACGTCGAAAAAGCGTCCGAGGCTGTTGACGACTTGACCGATTATCTCGAGGACGGCGACGTGAAGCGGTTTGCCAGCGATTCCGCCGATCTGGCCCGGCGGTACCCGGTCGTCGCGGCGGTGGGAACGCTCGTCGCGGGCCTGCTCATTGGCCGGCTGATCGCCGCGGGACGCTCGCCGCGGCGAGTCGTCGGGGCGATCGCGAGTGAGATCATCACCGCGGCTACAGGGTTGAACGGTGCACACAATGGTGCCGAGAAGGGCACCGCAAGAGACGCCGCAAAGAACGCCCACGCCGCCAATGGCCGGGCCGTGAACGGCCGCGCGCAGCACATCGGTCATTGATGCCGATGGACACGGCGGTGGGCGTGTGCCCGGGTTGATGACGAATCATTCGAACGGAGACAGGCAAAATGGCCAAGATCCCCCAGCGCACCGCCCCGGCCACACCCGCGCCGCCGCGCAAGCGAAAGCGCACAACGACCGAGCACACCAAGCGGGCTGTGAACCAGCCGGCAGAGACGCAAGCCGCCACGCCGGTGCGCGCCAAGCGACCCGCGCGGGCGAGACCAATCGCCGCCGAGGTGCCGGAGTCCATGCCGACCGCCGGCGGCGACGTGGAGGCGGCCAGCGTTGCCGGCGATCCGTCGATCGGCATCGCGGCTATTCTCGGTCACCTGAAAGCGCACCCGCTCGCCTCCTCGCTCGCCAGTGCCGCTACGGTATGGCTGGCGTACGAAGGGACGCGCCGCAACGCCCCGCGGGCGGTGTACGATGCCTCGCGTGAGGCGCTGGGACAGGTCGGCGACACCCTCGCCAAGGCCGCGTCGTTTGCAAAGGAAGAGGCCGAAGAGGCCTCGGCGCTGGCAAAGCGATCGTATGACGGGGCCGCCAAATCCGTCCGTCGCGGCGCGGCGGCGGTCGGGCAGGGGGCCCGGCAGGGCGCGGCACGCGGCCGGGAAATGGCCGGCGAAGTGTGGGACAATCACCCGCTGCTGGCGAGCCTGGCATTACTTGCCGCTGGCGTGACGATCGGGGCATTGATCCCCGCGAGCCGGCTCGAGCACACGGTCGCCGGCGAAGCGGCCGCGGAACTACTGGAGAACGCCAAGGCCGCCGGCGGCAAGGCCGTCGGCCGGGGAAAACGCCTTGCCGCCAACGCACTGCGCGAAGGCGTCAGCGCCGCTGCCAGCGAGGCCGAGCGCGTGGGTCTCTCGCCCGAGCGCGTCGTGCAGAAGGTCAAGCGAATCGCCAACCGCGTGACGACCACGATCAGCAGTGTCAGAGACGATTAGCCGGCGGCCGCGATCGTCGGCCGCTCGAACGTCGCCCCTGCGCGGAATCGTACCGCGGCCGTCGGCTTCAACCTTTAATGGAACGGTGAACCATGTTTCCACTTGCCGGCAAAGCGTTTCCCAAGACCGACCGCGAACTCACCGACGCCATCCGCGGCGCGCTGCTCGACGTTTTCACCCTGTCCAAATCCGACAACGCGGTCGCCGCCTCGGGCGGGGCGTTCCCGGAGTTGAAAAAGTTGACGATCGATCTCGACGGCGCGCGCGTGTCGGCCACCGAGCCGCCGCCCAAGCCGACGCCGACGGGCAAGCGAACGCCCGGCATCAGCGTGGGTCAGCTCGAAGTCAGCGGCCAGCCGATCCACTACGAAAAGGCCAAGGTCAACCTGCATCTCAAGGCCAAGAACGTGCAGCTCGATTTCGCGAAGGATAAGGCCGGGCACCCCATGCTTGTGCTGACGGATGCCGCCGAAGGCCAGGCCGAAGCGAAGATCGCCGCCGACGATCTGCGCGCCATTGTCCTTGCCGTCGCCGCCGCGGGCGCAAAAGAGCACGGCGTCACGATCCAGGACGTGGAGATTCAGCTCACCTCAGAGGGCAAGCGCTCGGTCGCGGCGGTCGTGCGGGTGACGGCGCGCAAGTCGATCGTCAAGGGCGTCGTCCGCCTGACCGGCCGCGCCGATGTCGACGACGCACTGAACGCGACCGTGTCAGACTTGTCCTGCCAGGGCGAAGGAATGATCGGCAAGATGGCGGCAGGATTCCTCGCGGGAAAGCTCGAAGAATTCAACGGCCGCCAGTTCCCGCTGATGACCTTCTCACTCGGCGATGTGAAGCTCCGTGACCTCAAGGTCGACGCCAAGAACGGGCTGCAGGTGACCGCGAAATTCGGCAGCAAGGCATAAGCCCGTGCGTTGCGTCGGCCGGCCGACGGTCATGCGTCATACGCTGCGGACGCATGCGGCGCGGGATGGTTTGGGCGGGGTGCTCGGCGTCTCATCGCGTACGTGAACGCGCACGACGGGCGGCGGTCTTGCTGGTGCCCCGGGCTGCTGTTTTGCTTTTCGTCGTGCCGGAGCTTTTGCCGCTGATTTTCGACTTCAGCGCCTCCGCCACTTTGGCGACCTTCGCTGCTTTGGCCGCCTTGGCGACCTTTGCTGCTCCGCGCTTCAGGGGAGCGGTCCCGCCGATGGCCACCGCGGCGGCCGCGAGCGTGCCGACGCCGATCAGCGTTGCGGCGATCGGATGGCCTTTAGCCAGCTTGCCCGCCTGCGTGGCGGCTTCGCCGACACTGCCCGCGGCGCTGCGTGCCGCTCCGCCCACGCTGCCGGCGGCGCTGCGCGCGGCCCCGCCGACGCTTCCCGCGGCGCTGCGTGCGCCGCCGACGACTTTCTGCGCGCCGCTGACGACGGCCTCGGCCCCCGAGGCGACACGGCCTTTGACGTCGAGGCCGCTCGGCTTCTTCTTCGCGTCGCGGCTGGCTTCCCGCAGCATCTCGTTGGCGTCCTTCGACGTCGCGGTGCCGGGTGCAACTGATTTCTGCCGCTTCTTACTCTGCGTCTTGGCCATGGCCGGGTCTCCTGAAAGATTGAACGTTGACTGCATGTCCGTACGGCAAAGACAGATGCGGGTCGCACGCGATAGTAGCAACGTGAGTCAACTCGGAATTTCAAAATCCCTTAAACTGCGAATTTGATTGCGTTCACTTCGATCACCGTCACACGAGCCGAGCATTCGGTCACTCGCGTCGGGGCTCGGCGCCCAGGCGCGCCGCTAAGGCCTTCAGATCGCTGCCGCGCAGCACGCCGGCGATCAGTTCCGGCAGCCGGTCGGGCGTGCAGCCGAAGCAGGGCATGCCCATTTTCGCAAGCTGCTCGGCCAGCGATTCGTTGTACGACGGCTTGCCCTGGTCGGAGATCGCCAACAGGCCGATCGCCTTTACGCCGCTTTCCAGCAGGAACTCCATCTTTTTTACGAACCGCTTCGTGTTCGGGCTCGTGTCGTACAAATCCGCCAGCAGGATATAGAGCGTCTTGGCCGGCGTGTGCATGAAGCGTTCGCAGTAGCTGGTGGCCTTCCAGTAGTCTTCAGCCCCGCCGAGCTGCACGCCAAAGAGCAGGTCGACCGGATCGGAGCAATGCTCGGTCAGGTCGACGACGTCTTCGTGGTTGAACGCCACGACGTGCGTCTCGACCGCCCCGGTGCTGGCGAGGATCGCCCCCATGATGCCGCCGTAGATCAGCGACGTCGCCATCGAGCCGGACTGGTCCATGGCGATGATGATGTTCCACTGGTTCTGCCGCTGCTGGCGGCCGAAGAAGGAGATTTGCTCCGGGATGATCGTCTGCAGCTCGGTGTTGTAGTTCTTGATGTTCCGCCGGATCGTGCGCGGCCAGTCGAGGTTGGGCAGGCTGCGAAACGGGCTGTGGCGGTTGCGCTGCAAGGCCCCGCGGATCGCCTGGGTGAACTGCGACTCGAGCCGCTTGCGCACGTCCTCCACCACCCGCCGCACGAGATCGCGCGCCGCGGACTTGGCCTTTTCGGGCACCATGTTCTTCATCGCCAGCACCGTGGCCGCCAGATCGAGCGACGGCTCGACGCTGGCCATGATCTCGGGTTCCAGCAGAAGTTGCTTCAGGCCGCGCCGCTCGATCGCGTCCTTCTGCAGCAGGACAACGACGTCTTTCGGAAAGAACGTGCGGATCTGGTCGAGCCACTTGGCGACGCGCGGGAATGACCGCCCCTTGGCCGACCCGTGCGTGCGGCCGTCGGTGGGCGATTCCCATTCGTCACGGTCGATCTCGTCGCTGGAATAAATGGCCTCGAGCGCTTCATCGAGTTCGATTTGATCGCCGCCGAGGATCGTCGCGCCGCCGGCGCCCATGTTCGACAGCGGCTCCTCGGCGGATTTGCCGAGGATCAACCGCCAGCGCGCGAGATTTGCGGGATCAATAGGCATTGAGGTTCCTTCCGACCACTTCATCCACCTCGTGCCGTCAGTCCGCTCCCTCCCCTGCAGGGAGGTCAGGTGGGGACGGCCCGACGCCTCATCGCAACAAAACGCCTGGACGCTCTGGCCCTGTTCCTACCCTCTCCCGGAGTACCGGGAGAGGGGTTCGCTTCTCTGGCGGCAGCGGGGCCGCTACTGCCCGACAGGGTTGCCCCCATCCAGCCTCCCCCGCAGGGGAGGAATACGAGGAGACCGCGGCCGGAATGGCCGTCCGTTCCGTTGGTCAAAGGTCGTCGAAATTAAAGTCGTTCAATTCGTTCAGCGTCTTTTGTTCCTCTTCGGTGGTTTCCGACTCAATGGCTTCGGCCGCGGCGTCCGCCGAGACGCCCCAATGCTCGGCGAGGTTCTCGGCGATCTGCCGCTTCTCGCGCGGGCTGAAGCCGCCGAACGCGCGGCGCAGGAAGACGAGCGAGCGGCGGAAGTGCTCTTCATCGAGCGACGCGACGTAATCGGCAAGCTGTGCCCACAACACCTGCCGGGCCAGCAGCGCGTAACGGTTGCGCTTCGAGAGCCCCTCGAACCACCCGGCCCCCAGGTCCGCCGGCACGCCCGGCGATAGGCGCCGCGACACTTCGCGGATGAGTTCTTCGTTCTCCAGCAAGCCGCGCTCGAGCAGGATCGCGCAGGCGTAGCCCGAGAGCAGCGGATTGCGGTCGTCGGCGTCGCTGAGCAGGCGCAGCTTGGCCGTCCACAGGGGCTCGTCAACGCGGTCGGCGTGTTCCAGCGCCAGCGCGTCGGTTTCGTCGATGGCGACGAACATCTTCTTCGCCGCGTCGTTGTCACACCTCGCGGCGGTGTGCAGCGTGAGGGCCGCCTGCACGAACAGTTCTTCCACCAGCGGCAGCAGCGGCTCGGGATCGAACTTGCGCACGTCGCCGTACCGAACGATAAGCCCCAGGACGTGGGCGGCGTGGGCGATCTCGGTCATCTCCGACGTCTCGGCCGACAGCTCCTGCAGTCGTTTGCGCGCCGCCGCCATCGACTTCATCATCCCGCACTGGCACGCGTCGCGCACCACCTCGGCCGCCTGCGCGATCGACGTGCAGGCGTCGAGCGTGGCCTTGAACTTGTACCCCGTCGCCAGTTCGACGGTTTCGCCGAGCAGGACGGCTTCGATGAGCTGGATCTCACTCTCGGGGCTCCACTGCAACGCCCACTTCTCGGCCCAGGTGCCCGACTGTTGCGTGTTGCGCAGGGGCGCAACAAACCCCACCCCGAGCACACGCAGGCGGTGGAAAAATGACGAGCGGTTGAGATCGAGAAACGCCGCGTCAGGCGACTTCGCCTGGCGATTCTCGCGCAGGTCCAGCGGCAGTTCCTGCTTCACGGCCGTTTTGTATTTCTCAAGCTTCAGGCGCACGAGCTCACGCTCGAAGTCGGCCTGAATGGAGGTGCGGCTTACGCCCTGGGGCAGCGAGCCGATGGCAGTGCCTACTTCGACGCGCGCGATCGCGTCCTTCACCGTCGATAGCTCGCCGTGGCCGATCAGCGTGACGGCGGCGTCGCGCAGGTCGACCAGCGTAGGGGCCAGCCCGTCCTTCAACGCCGAGAGCGTGTTGGCCAGGCGAACCCCTTCGATCACTTCCGCGGTCGAGCGGTGTGTGCCGGATTCGCGCAAATGCCTGGCCACCAGCGAGAGGTACCGCGCGGGCAGCCCGGCCAGATCGTCGCGTTCGAGCGACTCCCACAGCAGCTCGAAGTAGGCCGGCGCGTGGTTCCCCGCGCCGTACCCGGATTGCGTCGAAAGCTTGAAGTACGAGTACGGCATGAGCGTGAACTTGCTCGCCCGGCGGCGCAGCGACGCCAGCTCGTCGTCGGTCATCGCGGGGAAGTCGCCGCTCATCACCGGCGCGTGAAAAGCGCCGACGACCGCGGCGATCTTTTCCGGCGCGTGCCCCGCGGAAATCGCGGCCTCGATCCGGCGGCGCATGTACGCTTCGCGCACGAGATTCTCCGCCCGCCAGCGCGGGGCGGCCTCTTCCAGTTCGCGCACCGACTGCCCGAACGCATGCGCGGCCAGGCGATAGGAATCGTCGTCGACGTTGTGCTCGAAGTTGCGCTCCCAATACGTCTCGTAATCCACTTCCCCGGCGCTGCGCGCGTAGCGGTCGTAAAGATTGATCGCCCGTTCGCCGGGCGTCGCCGCCGGCGACGCTTCGTCGGCGGGGGACTCCTTTGCCGTGGGCGAGCGGCGGCGCAGGTCCCGCAGTTCCTGCTCGATGTCCTGCAGCGCGAGGAACACGTCCGACGGCAGGTCAATGAACTCGGCCGCGGCGTCGTGCTCGTCGGCCCAGCACATCGCCTGAAATTCCGGGCTGTACCGCGCCATGGGATAAACCAGCGTGCGCACCGGCAGCGAATCGGTGTACGCCAGCAGCGCGATCGGCGGTTTGGTCCCTTCGCGGGTGAACTGCGGGATCAGCGAAGTGGCGTCAGAAAGGCCTTCGATGAGGACGAGCTCGGGGCGGACGCGGTCGAGGTAGCGGCGCAAGTGCCACGCCCCTGCCGGCGACAGGTGGCGCACGCCGAAAACATGGACTCGCCAGGGGTCGCTCATGTCAACGCCGGTATCGCGCGGGTCCCTACTCGTTATTCTCGCTGCACGCGGTGAAGAGGGGCCGCCACTCCGCGCCCCGCTTTTTCAGCACGTTCGCCAAGTATTCCTGCCACACGACACGGTCCTTCTCTTCGTCCTTGACCACCGACCCCTGCAGCGCCGAGGCCAAGTCGTGCGGGCTGACTTCGCCAGTGCCGAAGTTCCCCGCCAGCGCCATGCTGTTGGCCAGCACCGATATCGCTTCGGCCGTCGACAGCACGCCGCTGGGCGTCTTGAGTTTCGCCTTGCCGTCGAGCGTCTGCCCGGTGCGCAGCTCGCGGAAGATCGTCACCACTTTCTCGATCGCCTCGGCGGTGGGCACGCGCGCTTTAAGGTCGAGATTGCTGGCCAGGTCGCGCACGCGCTTCGAGACGATCTCGATCTCGCTCTCGATCGTCTTCGGGGTCGGCAGCACGATGAGGTTGAACCGGCGCTTCAGCGCCGCCGACATGTCGTTCACGCCTTTGTCGCGGGTGTTGGCAGTGGCGATGATCGAAAAGCCGCGCTTCGCCGGCACTTCGGATTTCAGCTCGGGGATGGCGATCGTCTTTTCCGAAAGGATCGAAATCATTGCGTCCTGCACCTCCGACGCGCAGCGCGTGATCTCTTCGAACCGAGCGAGCGTGCCCGACTCCATCGCCCGCATGATGGCGCTGGGGATGAGGGCCTCGGGACTGGGGCCGCGGGCAATGAGCATGGCGTAATTCCAGGTGTAGCGCACCTGTTCTTCGGTCGTGCCGGCCGTGCCTTGGACGACTTTGGTCGAGTCGGCGTTGATCGCCGCCGCCAGGTGTTCCGACAGCCACGACTTGGCGGTGCCCGGTTCGCCGATGAGCAGCAGCGCGCGGTCGGTGACGAGCGTTGAGATGGCGATTTCCACCAGCCGCGGGTAGCCGAAGTATTTCGGTGTGACCTTGATCTCGCCCACCGTGCCGCCGCAGATGTAAGTGAACACCGCCCGTGGCGACATCATCCAGCCCGGCGGCTTGTCGTACCGGTCCGCCGCCGCCACCGCCGCGATCTCGCGCGCAAACATCACTTCCGCCGGCGCGCGCAGCACGTCGCCGCCTGGGGGCGCGGCTTCGCCGCCCGGCCGCTGCGCAGATTCTTCCGCCGCGTCTTTCTTCTTTGCCATAAGCGCGCCTCAGTCGGGTTTGTTCCTCAGGGCAAGCACCGATTCCATAAGCTGGTCGACGACCTTATCCGGAAGCGCCGGCAGCATCGCTTCGATCTTCGGCAACGCGCCGCGCGGCAGGTCGGCGATCATCGGGCCGTACCAGTAGTTGAAGTAGTAGTACGTCGTCTCCTTGGCGCGCTTCGTCATCGCATCGACGAGCGCGTCAGCGGCCCGGGGATGACCAATGCGCACCATCGTCTGCAGGATCCCGTGTGCGTCCTGGGGCTTCTTCAATTGCTCAAGCTTCTCGTTCAGAAACCGGTTCACCCCTTCGTGTCCTGACCGCGCGAGTTCGCACACCAGTTCGACCGATCCTGAGTTGACCGCCGCGTCGAGCCACCGCGGGTCCAGCGCGGGCAGCGGCGTGTCGCTGCGCGGCCCGACCAACGGCGCGACGCCCATCCAGTGTCGATAAAAATAGTTGTCGCCGTCGGAGGTCAGGGCCCGCAGCAGGGCGGCGGCACGCTCCTGATCGGGCGAGCTCTTCTTGCCGTGTTTGTCGCTCAGTCCGTTGAGCACCGGGCTGAACTCGTCGTAGAACGCCGCCGACGTCATCATCGCGCGGGCGGCAAAGATCGCCGACGACAGCGCACTGCCGCTAAGCGTCTGTTGTGCCGCGACGAGGCCCTTGCGCATCCCCGGTGTGCCCCGCGACAGGACGTGGGCAACGAGCTCATTCAGGTCTGTCCCTGACGGCTCGGACTTGATCCCCGCCAGGGCCGGCCCGCTATCGAAGCAGCGCAGCAAAAACGCTTCGGCGCTGGCGTCGGTCCGGTCGGCCAGACACGACACGAGCTGCTGCAGCCGCGTGACGGCGGGGCCCTGCAGTTTCTTGTCCTTGAGATCGAGCAATTCGGTGAGTTGTTCTTCGGCCTGCTGCAGCGTGAAGTCCTGCAACTCCGGCAGCAGGCACTCCCGCACCCGCGTGATGATGAGCGCGAGATCGGCTCCGCTGATCGCCTTCTTCAACGTCGCCATCACCGCAGCGTTGGCCGTGCCCGTGGCGGCGAGGGCGCGCAGCGCGGCGGCACGCACGTCGCGTGCCTTGGCCTTGGATTGTTCGAGCAGGTAGACGAGGTCACCGCCGTTGGCGTCGAGACATTCGACGGCGGCTACTTTCATCTCCTTCGATCCGTCGTTGAGCGCCCGCTGGACGTCGTCGCGCGATCCTTCGGGGTCGAGCCGGTGCAGCAGCCGCAGCCGGTGCAGGTGCCCCCCGCGGCCCTTGATGTCCAGCGTCGCGCGCAACTCGGGCAGGATGGCCTTGCCGTAGAGCGGCAGCACTTTTTCGGCGATGAAATCGCCGATCTCGGCGTACGGGTCGTCGATCGCTCGCAGGGCAGGCTTTACCAGCCGCAGGTCTTTGAACGCGCCGCGCTCGAACGCGTCGCGCACGAGTTCGAGCCGCCCCGATCCGGTCGAGCCCAGCGCCTCCAGCAGCGGCTTAAGCGTGCGCGCACCGGCCTGCGTGGACGCGGCGCCGAGGCCGCTGAGATCATTCGTCTCAAGTGGCTTGAACTCGCCGGCGATGCCCGTTTCGCCCTGCGTGTAGAGGACGGCGTTGACGAGCGTCGTCAGCTCCAGCAGCGCCGCCGACGCGGTCTTGTCGTTGCTGTCGACCACGGCCTGCACCGCCGCGGCGACTTTGCCGAAGACCGGCGCCTTTTCGCCGGATTTTTCCAGCGGGGCGACGAGCTTTTTGAGCCGGAAATCGCCCGCCGCCACCGCGCCGCCGGCGATCGCCAGGCGGCGCACCTCGTCATAAACCTGGATGAGAACCGGGATGCTCATAATGGCCTGCGAAGGTTAAAGCGTTAGCCGCACCACGGTGGCGTCGGTCACGATGCTCAACGGCTTGACCTGAAGCTTGCGCCGGTCGAGATCGTGCCTGAAGCGCACGACGAGCACGTTGTCTTCGTGCAGTTGGGGCGGCAGAAGCTGCAGCAGGTGGCAGCTCGGCGGCTCTTCGGTCATGCCGGCGTCGGTCAGGATCAGTCGCTCGCCGGCGGCGTCTTCGACCACGGGCACGCCCTCGACTTGCCCGATGCGCCGAAACCGCAGGGCGTGGATCGGCTGCTTGTCGGCCAGCGGGCTTTTGAGATTCGTCTTCACGTCTTTGATCACCGCGGCAAAGTCCGGGCGGGCGTGGCCGCGCACACGCCGCAGATCCTTCGGCTCCAGCGGGCGGGGAACCATTCCCTCCCACCGCACCCGCGGGTTGACGTCGCCGGGGTAGACGCACAGTTCGCTCACGCACGCGACCTGAAAAAAGCTGTCATCACTTTTGATGTACTTCGCAGCCTTGTACGGGCGGAAATTCTGCGTGATCTGGACCTGGCCGCTCGTCAGGTTCATCCATATGCCGGTGTCGACGTACTCCTGGCGCGCGACGTCGTCGTGGGCGTTGAACGCCAGCTGCAACAACTCCACGTCCGACTGCACGCGCCCGGCGCCGCGCAGCTCTGCGAGCTGCCAGGCGTGGCCGAGCCACGCGGCGATGCCGGTTTCGACTTCCGGCTTCAGTTCCGGGTCGTCGAGCCGTCGCCGCAGGTAGGCCCGCCCCTGCTTGACGACCGAGTGCAGGCGGCTGAGCTGGTCGAGCGCCTCGCTGTACAACGCTTCGCCGCGGCCGGAGGCGGCCTTGGCGTCGAACGCGCCGTCGTCGCTGCCGAACAGCTTTGTGTACCTGTGCAGGGCCGTCTGCGCGCCCGGCAGGTAGGCGTTGCCGAGCTGCCGGGCTTTTTCTTCGATCTCGCGCGCCGTCTTGGCGTTCATGTTGCCGATGCCGATGCGGGTGATGTCGAGCGTGAGCTTTTCCAGCAGGTCGAGCCCTTCGAGCTGCGCCGCGATCTTCTTGGCCAGCGCCGTCTTGTTGACGACGCGGGGCTTGGCCGGCTCGTCTTTCCTGGATTCGGTCCGGGTGGCGAGCTTCTCGCGTTTCGCCGCCAGATCCGCGGGCACCTCGGCGACGGTGAACGACGACTTCTTCAGCACGTACGCCAGCATCAGCCCCAGGCAATGCTTGCACGGAAACTGCCGGCTCGGACACGTGCACCGGTGCGTCGGCTGATCCGGGCGCGCGAAATCCGACGAGCACTGATAGGGCACCTTGCCCGAGCCGTGGCATTGCCCGAAGAGGATCGTCTCGCCGGCGTCGACGTGAAGCCCAAGAAACTTGCCCTTGGCGACCAGGCCGCGGCCGTTCTTCGTCGCCTCGGCGTTGGGCGCCGCGGCCTCGACGTACGCTTCGTCAATGGAGAGCATCGCACCACCCTCGCCCAGTCCCGCACGGCCGCATCCAATGGCCCGCTCTGCCTTTAGCGTACAAGCAAGCGCCTACCCGGCCAAGCGCGTTTGAAGTGACCGATGAATGGTCAATAAGGCACGACCGGACGCATCACCCGGGCCGTTTCGAGATCATCCGGCGAAGGAGATGGCCTTTCCACATCCATAGACCTGAGAGCACGAGGACCGGAACGAAAAGGTATCGGAACACCGGCGCGTATTGTTGGACTTCATCGGCCGGGCCGTAGATATAACCGAGAATCGGAAAGCCAAAGAGGATGTGAATCCAGCGAAGGATCACCTGTTCGGTGGCTGCGCTAATCATCCAATCCCTTTCCCTTAAGAATTCGTTCCACGCATTTCTCGACCCGTGAGGTTCGCGTTTTCGACTGTTTGGCCCCGGAAAAATGAAGAAGATAGCCGCGCTGCCGGCCCGGCGTCAAAGCGTTGAAGGCGGCCTTGAGTGCGGGCATTCCGTCTAACTTTTCCTGAAGCTCCTGCGGCACGGCGAACTCGGTGATCTTTTTGTACGCCACCTTCGCACCGTTTTTTTCCGCTTCAGCGGCTTCGCGAACGTATGCCTTTAAGACGGGTTCGAGCGCGGTGATTTCGTCGACGCCAGTAAACCGAATGACGCGGCCCGACTGCGTGTTCTCGCCGGGTTTGACGAGAATGCCTTGCGGGTCTTTCAGCAACGCGCCTTTGACGAAGCTCAGTACGCAGCAGTCTTTTAATGTAATCAAGATGACGACGTTTTTCCCCTCAAACGTGTAACAGGGAACGCGCCACTTCACGTCTTCGGTCAGCGGAGAGTCCAGAAGGATCGCGCGCAATGCCTGCAATTCGTCCTTCCACTTTTTCAACTTCCTGATGTAACCGTCCACCCGTGGATTCGGCTTATTCATCAGCCCGTGCTCCGGCATCACGTTCCCTGGCCGCGCTTCCGACACCGCTTCTCAAGTTCGAGGATCGGCGGCAGATTCCTGAATCGGCGCAACAACGTCAAGCGCCCGTCTCATACACCCGCCATTTGCCGACGCGCCGCCGCAAGACGGGGCAATGATCCGTCATGCCGGCCGATCAAGTCCGGCACCACCGGCACGCCGTCCATCAACAGGAATTGGTCGGCAGGAATCGGTCCGCCGCACCCGGGTGCGCGCAGCCCCAACGGGCCCACGGCTCTGCCGGGATTCGGTGAAACAACCCGATCCAACAAAAAACCCCTGGAAAACCAGGGGTTGAATGAGTGGAGCGACGGGGAATCGAACCCCGATTTGCTGAATGCGATTCAGCCGTCATCCCGTTAGACCATCGCCCCGCGGTCGGGGGATACACTATAAAAAGGCCTCGTCGCGCGTCAAGACGGCGCACGAAAACACTTCCGGTGGAAGAATCTATGCTCGTCATAGGATGGCGCTATCGGAACGGGAAAATCCCTGCCTTTTTGCAGGATACGGCTCGACCCGCTCACCGCAAGAACTTAAATGTCGCCATATGACGTTGATTCAAGCGGGCATCGGCGACGTTTCCACGGACGGCGGGGCACTCGAACGGTTGACGGCGTTGTTCCGGTTGCTGTCGGACAAGACGCGCCTGAGTATCGTCGTGCTGCTGGGGGGCGGCGAGCGGAACGTGACGACGCTCTGCCAAGACCTGCGGCTTCCGCAGCCGACGGTCAGCCACCACCTCGGCCTGCTGCGCGAGAGCGGCGTGGTGGCGAACCGGCGCAGTGGGAAGCAAGTGTTTTATCACCTCAGCGGACACATAGAAGGCCACGCCGAAGGCGCCGCCACGGCGGGCGACGGACAGCTGGGAATCAGGACCGGGCCGTTCTTCGTGCGCATCGACCGCACCGGCGAGAGCTTCTCGATCGATGAGGCGTAGAAGCCGGCTCAGGCGTCGAGCTTGCGGCCGGTGAGCTTGATGAACACGTCATCAAGCGTCGGCCGGCCGACGCTGACGGAATCGATCATACCCGGAGCGGCTTCGATCAATTGCGGGATCAGCAGGTGCGCCCGCTCGCGCTCGATGCGCAGCGTGTTGCCGACGTGCTGCGCGCCGATGCCCAGGGCCTCCGGCAGGGCTGCGGCAAGTGCGGCGGGGTCGGGCGTGGTTAGGGTGATGACGTCGCCGCCGAGCTGCGATTTTAGGTCGTCGGGGGCTTGGCAGTCGAGCAGCCTGCCCGCATCGATGACGGCAAGGCGGTCGCAGCGGTCGGCTTCGTCCATCGCGTGGGTCGTCATGACGACGGTGACGTCGGGGCGCAACTCGTCGAGCAACCGCCACAATTCGATGCGGGCCGCCACGTCCAGGCCGGTGCTGGGCTCATCCAGCAGGAGAAGTTTCGGGCCGGGCAGAAGCGCCTTGGCCAGCTCGACTTTGCGGCGCATTCCGCCGGAGAGTTTGAGCACGCGATCGCCGGCGCGGTCGGCGAGGCCGAAGCGCGCCAGAAGCGCGGCGCCGCGCTCGGCCGCGGCACGGCGGCCGATGCCGTAGAGGGCGGCGTGGCATTGCAGGTTTTCCATGGCTGTTAGTTGCTTATCCAACGCCGGCTGCTGAAAAACGACGCCGATGGCGGCCCGCACCTTGTCGCGCGATTCGGCGGCGTCGTGGCCGAGCACGCGGACGCGGCCGGACTGGATCGGCGCGAGCGTGGAGATGAGCTTGAACAGCGTGCTCTTGCCACTGCCGTTGGGGCCTAGCAGGCCGAATCGCTCGCCGCGTGCGACAGTGAGGGAAATGCCGTCGAGAGCGGGGCGGTCGCCGTAGCGGTGTGAGACCGATTCGATGGTGAGCGCGGCGTCGGTCGGGGGGTGGGGAGTTGGGTCGCGCATGGGGAGAAGGGACTTTGCGGGATACGGAGCCACTGAAGTGGCCTCGCAGGTGGGACTGGGCGCTTCAGGGTGGGGGGGCGTAGGTGAAATCGTG
>DASVSS010000070.1:0-10836 GCA_036387945.1 Tepidisphaeraceae bacterium
CCGGTCTTGGGCGCGAGCCGAAATCCCGCGGCGAGCAGGCGGCCGTCGTCGTCACGCTGCACGCGCAGCACGCTGTCGCTGACGGTGAAGCCGGTGACGTTGATGCTGCTGCGCGCAAACGGGAGGCCCCGAACGGTCTCGCGGCCGTACCGGGCTTCGCTCAACGCCAGCTCGCGCAACGTGAACCATTCGACGTCGCCGTCGGCGAGCCGCACGTCGCCGAGGATGACGCCGACTTCGACCGACCGCTTTTCGCCCGAGCCCGGGGCTGCGCCGGGCATGGTGCTGTCGTCGATGCCGCCGCTGAGGTTGAAGCTCAGCGCGCCGTTCTTCATCACCGGCTGCAGGCCGAGGCTTTCGAAGACCGGGCGCAGCTCGGAAAAGTGCATGCCGGTGACGCTGCCTTTGACGTCGAAGCGCAGCAGGCGGTCGTCGCGCCGCTCGCCGGGGCGCGCGATCGGCACGTCCTCGCGCCGGCGGACGGCCGGGGTGATGCTGCCGTCGATGCTCGCCTGTTCGAAGTTCCCCGGGCTGCTCACCTGAAGGTTGAACGTCCCCGGCGTGCCGCCGCGGGCGCTGGGGTCGAGGGTGAGGTTCTTCACCTGCGCGCGTACGTCGCGCAACACGAAGTTCACCGGCGGCTTGCTGGCGAGGTCGTCATACTTGAGAGCGACATTGCCCCATTCAAAATCGGTGATCTCGATCGCGGGCATTGCGAAACCCGTCGGCCGGGTCGATGGCGCGGCGACGGTCGGCAACGGTGCGGCCGCCACGGCGTCGGGGGACGTCGGGTGCAGCGTCGGCTGCACTGACGGCTGCGTCGCCGGGGCGGCGGTGTGCGCCGCGGGGTCGAACAGGTAGCCGAGCGTTTCGATCGTGTCGTCGGCGTTGCGGCGGATCGCCAGCTCCGGGCCGGCGACGCGCGTTTTGCCCAGGCGGATCGCCGAGAGCGCGGGGGCGAGATACAGGTCGTCGACCTGCACCGTCTTAAGGTTCACCAGGTCAGCGTCGTTCTGCCGCAGACGCAAATCGGCGAGCGTGAGCCCGGCGTGCAAACCCCCGGCGGGTTCCTGGCGGACGGTGGCGCCAAGCGTGCCGGTGAAGGTGGCGTTCTCGAGCTTGCGCGTCAGGCCGAAGCCGCTCAGGTACGGGTCCAGCGCCGACGGCGTAATGCCGTCGGCTTTGATGTTGAGCCGGAACGCCTGCTGCGGGGCGATCAGGTCCGCGGTGCCGTCGGCGCCGAAGTTCGCCGCCAGCCCCGGCGCACGGCCGCGGATTTCGATCGTCGCCGGCTTGACGCCGCGCGTGTCGAAATCGCGGATCTGCAACCGGTCGAGCGACAGCGTCAGCGGTGTCGTTCCCGTGACGGCGTCGTCGGTGAACGTGAGCGAGACGTCGGAGATGCTCAACGCCTCGAGCGTCATCGCCGGCAGCGCCGGGGCGATGGGCGCGGCGGCCGGCTGGGAGGCGGTGGCGACCGGGGCGACGGGGCTCGGCGGCGCGACGGGATGGGTGGTGGCGGTCTTGGTCGTCGGACCGCCGAAGGCGATGCCGGCGAATTCCGGGCGGCCGTCGGGGCGGCGGGCGGCCTGTGCGCGGACGCCCTTGATGTCGGCGGCCAGCCGCAGCTCGCTGCCGCCGATGCTGGTGGCGGTGACGGCCAGGCGCTGGATGACCGCCGCCGGCTGGGCGTCGGCGGTGAGCTCGAGCTCGTTGAGCTCCAGTCGCGCGCTCAGCGTGCCAGGCTGGGTCGTCGCCGGCAGCGTTGCGGCGGGCGACGTCGTCGGACGGGTCGTCGAATCCATCGAACCCGCCGTCGTGACGACGGGCGCGCCCGTTGCCGATGGACTGTTCCCGGGTGTCGACACCGCGACAGGCCCGGGGGCGGCGTTGTTCTGGGCATCGAGTTTGCCGCGGCCGGTGAAGCTGATGTGCCGCGCCTGCGGCGTGATGCCGAACACGCTGAGGTACGCCCCCGCGGGGTGCAGGTTCAGGTCGATCATGCGCACGCTGAACTGCGCCGTGGCGCGGTCGGGCGTGGAAGTGCCCTCGCCGTCGACGAACAACGCGCCAAGCAACTCCGGCGACGGGTCGGCGACGGTGGCGTCGCCGATGCGGCGGCTGTTCATCTGCAGGCTGAAGCTCGTCTTGGCGTCGGGCACGCCGACGTTGCTCGCCAGCAGGCTCAGCGCCATACGGATGTCGACCGTGGGGGTGACGGCCTTGTCGCGCAGGAACGCCTGGGCGTTCTGCAGGCGCAGGATGTCGATGCGCAGCGGCGGTTCAAGGGTGATTTTCTCGCCGCTGTCGGCATCTTTCGGCTTAGGCGCGCGGCGGAAGCGTTGCAGCAGGGGGATCGTCCCGTCCGCCGCCCGTTCGGCGACGACGACTGCGGCGTCGGCCTCGGCGCGGCGTACGTGCAGTCGGCCTTTGACCAGGGCCCAGGTGCTGATGGCCCCGCGGCAGTACTGCGCCTGCAGGACCGGCTCGCCGCCGCCCTGAGGCGTGACGCGCAGGTTCCACAGGCCGATGTCGCCGCCGAGGATGTAGAAATCGAGATCGTCGTACGTCGCGTCAAACCCGTACGCCCCGGCCACGGTCTGCAGCACTGTCGGGAACAGCACCTGCACGCCGACGCGCACGGCCACGCCGATAAGCAGCAGCGTCGCCAGCACGACGTAGAAGCGTCGGCGCCACCGCTGCCCGAACGTGCGGCGGTCGGTGGATTTGCCTTTGCGTTTCTCCGCAGCCGGCGCGCTGTTTCCTTCCGGCGCGGGGGGCGGATCGTTCGGGTGCGATGCTGGGGTCGGTGCGTCGGTCATCGGTGGATCACTGTTCGGACGTCTCTTGGGTGCTCGCTGTGGTCGGACTTCGGCCGCCCTGGCCCTGGGCGAGGCGGGCACGGATTTCGTCGACCGCGGCCCGGCGGTCGCGCCCGCGGGCGAGCGGGTCGTAGCCCCTGAGGTCGTGGCCGCGGGCGGCAAGCCAGTCGTAAGCGCGAACGCGCGCCGGCGGCGAAGGGTCTTCGAGGAAGATGAAGTTCTCGGCGACAAGCCGGGTGGCCAGGTCCCCCACCGACGACGACTGACGGATCACCGCCAGCAGCGAATCGGGCTGGTGGCCGACTTCGCCGGCATAGCTGTCGAGGGTGCCTAGCACCGCCCCCGAGAGCGAATCGGTCGCGGAGTTGCGCACGCTGATGAGCACGTCGGCGCTGGCGCGCTCCAGCGCCAAGGCGATCTCCGCCGGCGGGCGGAGCTGGCCGCCGGGGCCGGTGGAATCGCCGACGGCTTTGACCACCTGCTGCACGAGCAGCCCGAGCATGCGCTCGTCGGCGACCAGCGCCAGCTCGCCGGTCAACGACGCCCCGGACTGCGCCGCGACGTAATTGAGCGTGCCCCGCGGCGATTCGCTGCCCTTGGCCAGTTGCTGCAACGCCGTCTGGATGAGTACCTGCTGCGGCGTGCCCGCGGGTTGGGTGGCGATGGAGCGGGCGGCGGATTCGGCGGAAGTCTTGGCGCCCGCCTGCAGGGCGGCCAGCGCCTCAGCCCGGGCCGCCCCGCCGGCCTTGGCGTCGACGGTGATTTCGAAAATCACGCCGACGGCATTGGAATCCAGGAACGTGAACGGCACGGCCAGCACCACGCGGTCACGGTCGGCGGAGATCGTGCGGCTGACAACCGCCATCTCGCGGCTGAGCGTCGTCGGGGGCGGCAAATCGGTGGGCTTCTTCTTGTCATCCGCCGGCGCGGCGTCGGCGATCAGGTCGTCGCCCACCACCGCCAGCATGTACTCGCCCGGGGTGTCGGCGCGGCTGATCTGCACCGCCGCGCGGGTGCGCAGCGGGAGCTGCTGCCGCGTGGGCTGGGGGATGTCTTTCAGGCTGACATTAAAGGAGGCGGTCGTTTGCGGCGCGACGCCGCCGACGAAGTCGCCGAGCGACTGGCGGGTTTTGGGGTCGCCGAGCCGGTCGTCGACGGGGGCGTCGCCTTCGGGGACGAGGATGCCCACGCCCGAGGTCAGCCGTGTGCTTGCCGCCACCGGGGCCGCGCCGCGGTAGGCGATGACGAGACGGGCCTTGGGGCCGATGCGCTCGAACCCCTGCCGGGGCATCGTTGTGACCGCCAGCACGCGGGCGGTCACGCGCCAGACGTCGCTTTCGCCAAGGTTCGGCGGCACGCTCGTGCGCGGGCCCGACAACGCCGTGCCGACAAAGTGCCCGACCTCCGCCGTCGCCCCCGGCGCACGAATCGGCCCGCCCTTCTGGCCCGTCTTACACCCGCAAACGAGGGACAGAACCACAAGGCAGCAAAGAAGGATAAAGCCATCGGGCCGACGCATCGCGGCGATTGTAGGCGAGCGGACGGCAGTTGCATCTAGGGTTCCACGCCGCGAAACCGAACGATCTCAGGCGCGTCGGTCCCGCGTCTGGGCTTCACCATCGGGCAGGGAGGAACCAGAAAGCCCGGCTTGCGAAGAAGCGCCTGCTTATTTCTTCGCAGCGCCGTTTCCGGCCACGTCGAGCTTGGCAAGGTACTTCGCGGGCTGCTTCTCGAATTCTTCGACGCATCCGTCGCAGCAAAAGCGGACAAGGCGATTGGCCACGACGTAGTCGGTCGACCCTTCGGTCAACCCGTCGTGGGCCATGACCACGCACTGTTTTGCGGCGTACGTCGGCTTCTGCGCCGACACGACGGCGGCGTTTAGTTTCTCGAATGCCGCCTTGGGGTCCTTAGTCAACGCGCCCTTGCACCCGGCGCAGCAGAGGCGGACGAGGCGGTTGTTGTGGATCACGTCGACCGGCTTGCCCATTGAGCCGAGTTCTTCGCCGCTGACGACGCAGGTCTTGAGCGGGTAGTTCGGCGTCTGCTCGGCGACCATGAGCGCGTCAAGCTTTTTAAGATTGCCCGCCGCGTCGGCTTTGAAGGCGTCGGCATTCGCCTGCGTGGCGAACCGCAGCTCGCGGCCTTCGTGCTGGACGATGACCGGCTTGTCGCCCAGCGGCTCACCCGTCAGCGCGTCGACCGGCCGGGAATACACGTCGCTGGTCTTGGCCGGTGCCTTTCCGGCAGCGTGATCCTGTGCGCCGACGGTTCCGGCGAAGCACAACAAGGCCAATCCCGTGGAGAGAAATCGTGCAAACATGGTCAAACTCCTTCAGATCATTCCAAAGCGAAGCCCGGATGGGCAGTGAATCCGCTCATTATACGACAAAAGAAGCGAGCGGATGCACTTGCGTAAGGTCTTCCCCGCAAAACAATAGCGTCGCGTCCACGTCTTTGGATGTGTCGAGTATACTTGGTAGAAGTTCGTCTCACGTCTGCCGTGGAGTGTGGAAAAATGAGTGCCCGGCCCCCGATCGATCGCGATCAATTGCGCGCGCGTTGCCTCGACGACCGCGAGTTCACACGACAAATGCTCGCGGTGTTCCGCGAGTTCGCCCCGCAGACGCTTTTGCAGTTACGCCAGAGCACCGAAACAATGGCCCTTGCCGACGCACGCCGGCACGCGCATATGCTCAAGGGCTCGGCGGCCAATCTCGCCGCGGCCGATCTGCAGTCCGCCGCCGCCGCCGCAGAAGACGCCGCCGCCGCGGGCGACGCGCCGGCCTTGCGCACCGCCGTCGCCGACGCCGAGGGCTTCATGCAGCGATGCCTTCTCGACGTGGAAACGATGCTCGGCGAACTAAGCAGATAGCCGCCGGCCTGCACGGTCGGCACGACGATCACAACGACCAGTCGAACGTCGTGACCACCTGCACGTCCGGGTGCAGGCTGCGCGCCACCGGGCAGACATGGGCTGCGGTCTCGAGCTTATGGCGCTGCTCCGCCGGCACCGCCGCCGGGAGCGTGAAGGCGATTCGCAGCATCGCCACCTTGCGCGGCGCGGCGTCGGTCATTTCCTTTTCCACGTGCACGCGCCCGTTCTCCAACGCGACATTCTCACGCCGCGCGACGATGGCCATCGTCGTGAGCATGCACGTGCCCAGCGAGGTTGCGAGCAGATCGGTGGGGCTGAACGCCTCACCTTTGCCTTGGTTGTCTTTCGGGGCGTCAGTCTCGAGCACGGCGTTGGAAGGCCCGTGCACGGCCCGCGTGTGCAAGTCGCCGGAGTAGGTGATGTCGATAGGAACCATGCACGAATGGTAGCGGCCGGGGAGCGGGCGTCGACAGTTCTGGCTAACGCCTCGCACCCACCATGCAACAACAGCCCACGGCCGCTGGAGAACCAAACCCCTCTCCCTGACCCTCTGGCGAAAGCGAGCCGCTATTACGGTTGTTGGTTCCCCCCCACCGGACCTCCCCCGGAAGAGGAGGAGCCGCCGCGTAGCGAGCCGGTGGGCCCCAGACGCGATCGTCCATTCCCCGTTCCCCCTCACGCGGATCATCCTCACAACAACGATTTTTTCATTTCCGCCCGCAGAAAACCTCGTTTTTGGCCCGCTACGGGCCTGTGCGATAAATTTTCATGTTTTCTTAATGATTAATGGTTGACCGTTTTGGCGGATTCGACACACTCCGCCGGTCGATTTCTCCGGCCTTCGATCGACACTGCGGCGGGGTTCTTCCCGCCCAACGGGCGTCGCCTGACCGGCGGCGCGAGACTTCGAGCGTCGTGATCGCCCCGCGATCGGCGCCACAAAGCACCAGTGCCGCGCCCCGCGTGCGTCGGCCGGAAGGACAGCACCTTGAAGCACTCTCTTACGCGCGCCCCGCGCGCCATTCTCGAAAGCGTCGAAGCCCGTCAACTCATGGCCACCGACCTGCTCGCCGCGGCGACGGCCGCCCCGGTCACGCTCCAGGCCGAGACCGCAGCGATGGGCGGCGGGACGTACAAATCCACGGGCAACGGTGGGTACCGCGGCAGCGGCTACGCCGATTTCGGCGGCGCGGGCAGCTCGACGACTTTCTCCCTCACCGGAAACGGCTCCACCGCCGGCACGCTATCGCTCCGCTACGCCAACGGCAGCACGTCGGCGCGGGCGTGGGCGATCTACGTCAATAATAAACTAGTCGGCAACGTCGCTGGCAACCCCACCGGCGGGTGGAGCAGCTGGTCGACTGCGTCGCTCGGCAACGTCGCGCTGCCAGCCGGAACGGTGTCGATCAAGGCCGTCGCCGCGGCGGCGGCGGGCGGGGCGAATCTCGACGAGATCGTCGTCAGCGGCGGATCGGTGCCGTCGTCAACCCCGACGCCCACTCCGACCCCCACACCGACGCCGACGCCGACGCCCACCGGCGGCAGCGCCGGCGGCGGCATCGGCGCCGCGGCCGGCGGGAGCGTGTTCACCCCCGCCGCCGCCGACAACGCGGCGGTGAAGCCGACCGCCGTGATCAGCGCGCGCAGTACGACGATCAAGGCCGGCGCCGCGGTGTTCGTCAACGCCTTGTCCTCGACCCTCAACGCCGGCTCGGCAACCACCGCGCGATACGAATGGGATTTCGGCGACAGCTCGGGCAAGTACAACAAGCTTGTGGGCTTCACCGCCGGGCACGTTTATGCCAATCCCGGCACCTACACGATCACCTTGCGCGTGCTGAACGAAAAGCGCGGCGTAGCGACGACGACCAGGACGGTGACCATCCAGGCCGCCGGCCGTCGGCAGATTTACGTGTCCGCCGCCGGCAACGACGCCAACGACGGCAGCAGCGCCCGCCCGATCAAGAGCATCGGCCGCGCCGTGTCGATGATCCGCAACCAGAGCAATGTCGAACTGCTGCTGCGTCGCGGCGACACCTTCGGCCAGAGCAGCACGCTGAGCATGAGCGGCGCCAACGTGAAGATCGGCGCGTTCGGCAGCGGCAACGACCCGGTCCTGAAATGGTCGGGGGCTAAGACGTCGCAGATGATGATCCAGATCGAAGAAGGCTCGGCCGGCAGCATCATCGAGGACGTCACCTTCGACAGCATCTGGCCCGGCCCCACGGCCGATCGCTCGGGGCTGCCGTTTGCGATCAAGGTCAACGGCAATGATTCGGTCGTTCGCGGCGTGACGTTCGTCAACGTCAGCTACGGTTTGCAGACCAACCACAAGCCCACCGGCCTGCTCGTGCAGGACAGCGACGCACCGACACAGTTCCTGCGCAGCTACTTCCTGTGGGGCGAGGGCAACGACTTCGTGATCCTCGGCAACCGCGTGACCAACGTCGTGCACGAGCACGCGATCCGCATCTTCGGCGTCAATCGCATCCTGATCGCCTACAACGACCTGGGCAACCCGACGACGTATTCGTACGAGCCGGCGAAGAACTCGCTCAACCTGCAGTGGGCCGACTACGCCTACGTCTACGGCAACACCATCCGCCACAACTACCAGCTCGGCCCGCTCGGCGGCACCGACGGCACGGCGTGGAAGAGCGCGCGGCTGAAAAACACCGTGTTCGAAAGCAACCACGGCATCGGCGCGACGATGCGCGTCGTGCACGGCGTGGAAAACAGCGTGATCCGCAACAACGTGCTCGAGCGCACGGACGAGAACGCGATCATCATCGACCCGTACGACACGACCTACGCCCGCGGCGTGAGCAACCTGACGATCGCCAACAACACCGTCATCAACCCCGGCACGAAGGGCAAGTTCCTGTACGTCGGCGGCAAGGCCAGCGGGCTGGTGTTCGTGAACAATTTGTACAAGGCCGACAACCTGGTCGTCGGCGCGAACGTGACGGCCGGCATGTACGTCAACGACACGTCGCTGAGCAGCTTCAAGCTCATCGGCAACAACGTGTGGCCGACGCCGGTCATCCCCGTGTGGGCCGCCGACGACATCCCCGGCGGCACGGGCATCAACGGCATCAGCCTCAACCCCAGCACGATGGGCAACTACTACGGCATTGACCGCTGGAACGCGCTCAGCGCCGTGGCGACCGACGCCCAGCAGGACACGGTCATGGCATCGAGCTTCGCCCCTTCGGGCTCGAGCACCGCGGCGACGTTCGCGGCGCGGTACACGGGCGTCTTCAATGATTATGCCGGCCGTGCGCGATCGATCAGCGGAGCGTGGTCCGCGGGCGCGGTGCAAATCTAAATCCGGCCCTGGCCGGGCTTAGACATGGACGTAAGGCCGCCGGGCATGCCTGGCGGCCTTCTTTTGCACGTCGTGTGCGGCGCTAATTGGAACGATGCGTCCGGCGGCGGCTTGGCCCCAGGGGAGGAAATCGCACGGGCCTTACGCTGTGGCGGTCGCTTCGGTCGTGGCGACGGTGAGAACGTTGTCTTTCATCTGCGCAACGCCGCCGCGCACTGCGAACGTCTGTCGTCGTCCGCCTTCGATGTCGATTGAGAGGTGGCCTTTGCCGAGTTTGACCAGCACGGGCGCGCGGTCGGTCAGGATGCCCATCTGCCCGTCGTGTGCCGGCAGGATGACCTGCGTGGCGGACTGGTCCAGCACTTGCGATTCAGGGGTCACGATCACGCAGCGAAAGGCCATGAGAGCTCCGGAGAAAAGGGGCGGCCACTGTAGCCGGGCGTTGCCGCGGCGGCAATCGGTCGAAGGCGCCGCGCCTGTCCGGGCGCGGAGGGGCCTAATTCCTTACCCCTTTTCCATTGCCGGCACGCCATGCCCCGGTAGAATGCGTGTTGCGTTTGAGCAGTCACCGCGCCCGTCGCGGTGATTCATTTTTTTACAGGCGGCCCCATCGACCGGTGGCGTCGCGACGCCGCTCGCGGCGGGACGGTTGGAGAACCCCATGCAGATCGTTAGTGCCGACGAAAAGGCCAAGCTCGAGGCCAAGCGCGAAGAGTTGTACAAGTCCAAGATCGACGTGCAGGACCGAATCCGCCGCGCCGCCGCCCTGGGTGATTTGTCAGAGAACGCCGAATACCACTTCGCCAAGGAAGAGAACCGCGCGATCGAGCGCGAGCTGACGGAACTGGAAAGCAAGCTCAAGAACGTCGCGGTCGTCAGCAGCGACGACGTGCCCGAAGGGATGGTCTTCCTCGGCCACACCGTCAAGCTCCTGGACCTCGACGACGACACCGAGCAACTCGTCCGCATCGTCGGCGAAGCCGTCCCCCCCGACCCCAACAGCGACGTCCTCCCCGTCTCGGCCAGCAGTCCGATGGGGGAAGCGCTGATGAAGCGCAGCGTCGGCGAAACGGTCAAAGTCAAAGCCCCGCGCGGGACACTGGCGTTTAAGATCCTCGAGATCGTGTAAAATAAGTCCAGTGCGTTTAGACTTAGAGTAAACGCCGATGTGGCCGAGCGGCTTAAGGCACCGGTTTTGTAAACCGGCGACGCCCGCAAGGGTGTCCGTGGGTTCAAATCCCTCCATCGGCTTACTACACTAATACGATTGCCCTGACGCGTAACGCAGCCGACGCGCGTGTCGTCCGTTGCCCCTGTTCCGATTTTTGTAAGTCGGCAGTTGTGCGTCGCAGTTTGGGCACACGAGCCGCAGGTTGGCGAGCGACCAGTTATCGGAGTTGCCGTCGATGTGATCGAGCACGATAGGGATCGCCTGGGCGTTCCATACGATCAACTTGCAGATGGCACAGCTGCTCCCGTCGCGTTCCTTTAGAAACCGCTTCGCCGACCGCGGCGACGATGCCATGCCCGTGGTTTCAATCCGTTTCTTCATTTCCGTCCATGCGAGGACGCGCTGACACCGGTTCGAACAAAAGCGTGCCGAGCCACGGGCGACACGCACCCCGCAAACCTCACAGTCTTTCACATAACGTCGGCTGTAGACGGACAGTCCCTTTTCCATCAGAAGACTCCTTTGGGCCGATCGCTTACGCGCGGTCGAAACACTTTCCGGAAGCCGCAGCCCGGCTTGGACACATCGCTTCGGCAGTTATACACTCCGCGCGACCGCCGCCCGTCATTTTGGAGAC
>DASVSS010000071.1:0-4171 GCA_036387945.1 Tepidisphaeraceae bacterium
CAACGGCGCGTATGCCGGCGCCCAGTGGCTCGACACCAACGGCGACGGCACGATCGATCTATCCCAAGGCGTCAACGAGTACTCCAACGGCACCATCGACAACCCCGACGCCCCCGCCGGCCAGCCCGTCACCGAGCAGAAGCACCCGATCAGCTATGTGCGGTCGATGCCAGGGACGGCGTCTACGGTGACTGCTTCTCTGTCCTTCCTCAATGCCGGCGCATTGGGAAATTACCAACTGAAGGGCGAAGGAGGCGGACTGACCTTCACGGCCAACGGTGCAGGATTAACCAGCAATGCATTGCCGCAGACGATCGACAGCAAAAACCTTGAGATCAAGTGGAAGATGAGCATCGATGGGGGAAATAGCTGGTTCGAGGTCGGGACGAGCAAGAATCACCTTTATGTGACAGGCAAGGCTGTCGCGACTCATTACGAGACCATCCTCGACTTAGGATGCGAGGGCGGAAAAGGAAAACGTTCCCACAATACCGGTGACGTTGTTGTCACGGAAGAAGACACTTTGATTCCCAACGGAATCCTTGACCCGGGTGAAGATACAAATGACAACGGAAAGCTAGACGAGTTTTATCCTGCAGACCGCGAGCTTACAGACGGCATATGGCAGCGTTTCTCAACAAATGCCATAAAACGCATGGATGGCAAGACGTTACTTTATGACCATACGAATGGCTCGCCGACAAGCCTCATTGGAATACTGCAAGACTCAGCGGGACGGGGACAATGCAATGCGTGGGCCTCCCTTTTCGCGACAGTGTTGGACTCTCAAGGTGTCGAAGCCAACCCCCGACGGATTAGTCCTGCAGCGGGCTATAGTAGTTTTCGCACCAAGGCTATGCCAGCCCAAGGTTCACCTGTTTTCAACTATACTGCTGGAACGGTTGGAAGGGGCTTTCAATTTCATGATGTCGTGATGGTAGACTGTTACGCGAATAAGATTTTCGATCCGTCCTATGCAGGGGTGACAACAAAATCAGATAACCGTTCAGTTACGCTTAAATATGAAGATGAAAATATAACAACTCATGTACTGCTTGGAATCAATGGAGAGGTTCTGAGTGCGGATCCGGACCAGAAGAATTTTGAGCAATTAACCTGGTAATCCGCTCACCCAGCTAAAATAGCAGGAGGAATCTTCAATATGGCATCCCACTGGCCATCCCAAGTAGCTTTTCTGGCGTTGTATGCCATTATGTCTGGCAGTGCCACGCTCGGAGAAACTTCTGTACCGTCACTTATGCAGATCGAGCTTCCTGATCATATCAATCTGCGCGTGCCTATTCCGGTCTCCGTAGTACTAGAGTTTTCGAACCGGAGTGATACCCGGTCAATGGGCAGCCATGTGTTCGAGTTTTATCTGCTGGACGAGAGCGGTCACTCTCCAGGAAGGGCTGTCCTCGCCCCGGATTCCGTGTCGCGCCAGATACCTCTGCAGGAGAAGCAGTCCAGGTTTAGGCCGAACCTAGCTTTCGGCTTCGACGCGAAACGTTTGAAGCCGAATGCGAGGTATCAACTCGTTTGCGTTGCTCCTTCCATGGGTCTGATTGACTCGAAGTGGTTCACACTTGAGAAGTGAGGGGGGAGCATCTAGTGTTAGGAAAGAAGAGAGAGAGAAAAGGGGACATTACTGATTTCGGCCATAATCAGTTATGTCCCTTTTTCTTTACGTCTTTTTACCAGGGTGAATTATGCGCTACCACGCGCTCTTCTTCATGCTGTCGTTCGTCACGTCCACAAACTGTTTTGGCGCGAGCGATGGGTTCATCCGAACGATCCGACTCGAGAACGGCGAAATCTTGGAGATCAGTCAGGTAATTCTCGATGACCAGAACGCGACGACCCGTCCAGCGTCGACGATGCCGGAAGTTAGTGGGACGATTCCTAAATATGAATACCGGATCGACCTATTAAGCCCTGAAGGCAAGCGCCGACGCGTGTCCATCCATCGCACGTTGAACGTCCCGGGACGCCGCGAGTGGGAAGAAATCATATTCTATGACGCGATCAACCTGCCAGATTCAAAACTAGCGATCGTGTATTCGCACGGGTCTTGGCACGGGTCATCGTCATCGGTCTTTTTACAAGTGATCTCTGTCGACAATGTATTTAATGAACCGAGAGCCAAGTTCTTTCGCATTACCGAAGGTTCTGACGTTAATGGCCCATTCGTTCAGTCTGCCGAACTTCTTGTTTCCCAAGACGGTCTCTTCCTAGAGGTTTATCTGATAGGCCATGGAACCATCGACAACAAAACCGAACGCGGTCGATTCAAGGTTGCTGATTTCAAGGTGGTTGATCTAATCGCTGAAGAAGAGTCTCGTGGGCAAAGATAAGGAATGAAGCGGGTACGTATCTAGTTTCGATCCTCTAACCTCCGTAACCTTCAATGCGAAAAATAGAAAAGGGGAAAGAAAAGCGGACACTACTGATTTCGGCGAAAATCAGTTTGTGGGGCGGGGTTCACCCCACCGTCTGCGTTAATCGGCCTCCGATGGTGGGTTGAAACCCACCCTGCGGACGCGTTCCCTCGGACACTTCGTCTGATCGGCCCCTGTCGTTGAACCGAAAACAGGCTTGTCCTACGGCCGGCGGACGAACCGCCGCCCCGGCCCGGCGTTCCGCAGCGGGCGTTCGAAGACGGCCAATTTCCTGTGTTTTTCCGCCGACTTTTGCGTGCGGCGGTGGTATGAATAAGGCGTGGGCGACGGTGAGGATTGGGGAGCGGCGGGCTGGGCGGTTTAGCGTGGGGCCGGGCGCGCAAGGCGGATCGGCCGAAGTGTGGCGGGGCCAGGGGTTGGGCCGGAATAGGGGCGAAACCGAAATGAAAAATGGCAGGAACGGGAGCGGACCGGCTGGTCGTGCCGGAAAACGGTCCGCGGTGGGGACCCTACCGACTGCTTCGCGACTGCGGTGTTACAGGGTTCTCATGTCTTCCTGTCTCAGCGTCGGTTTCTCCTTCGGTTTCTCGGGGGCCGGCTCGATGTCCGCTGGCGTGACGCGCACGATCCACCGGCAGGCGGATGCCGGGGCGCGTCTTGGAAAACGAACGAACGAACCCAACGCCCGGCGTAAAACGGGGGCGCATCGTGATTTATTTAGAACGATCGGCGGTGTTTTCGGTCTGCACCCGCTTTCGCCGCGCGCGTTGCCACAGGGGCACGCCGATCGCCAGCACGCCGATCACGCAAGTCGCCTTCCACGCCAGCAGCCACCACGGGCGGTACCAGGCGCCGGTGGTCGTCTCGACGAGGTCGCTGATGCCGAAGGCGATCAACAGGGCGGCGAGGGCGACGCCGGCGCGGGTGGGCAGGCGGAGCAGCGCGATCACGCCCATCGCGGCCCAGACGGCGGCTTCGACGTAGTTGCCGTATACGAAGACGGGATCGAATTTCATGGCGATCATCTTACGACACTTGCCCGCGACGCGAGGAATGTGGCTCGGCCCGTGGGACATGCCGGGGCGTAGTTAAAGCGTTGTCGCGCACGCTCGAAAGCGGAGCGGACTGCTTCTACACTCGGCCGCGATGGCGTGGAAGATCGTACTCACGGGCGGACCGGGCGCGGGCAAGAGCGTGCTGAGCACGGCCCTTTCGGCGCGGTGGCCGGGGCGGATCGTCCGCGTGGCGGAGTCGGCGACGAGCGTGTACGCGAAGCTGGGCACGCGCTGGGACAAGCTCGGTCTCGACGGCCGCCGCCGGGTGCAGCGGATGATTTATCACAACCAGGTCGAGCAGGAGGCCGCCGCCGCCCGCGAGAACCCCGGCAAGCTGCTGCTGCTCGACCGCGGCACGATCGACGGCGCGGCCTACTGGCCCGAGGGCCCCGCCGCCTACTGGGCCGACCTGGGCACGACCGTCGCCGCGGAGCTGGCGCGCTACGACGCGATCGTCTGGCTCGAAACCGCCGCGGCCCTGGGCATCTACGACGGCGCCGCCAGCAACCCCGTCCGCTTCGAAAGCCCGGCCGCGGCGATCGAGAGCGGGCTGCTGCTCAAAATGCTCTGGGGCGGCCACCCGGCGTTGCACCACGTCGGGGCGTTCGTGTCGATCGAAGACAAGATCGACGCCGTCGATGAAGTCCTGCGCCCGTGGATCGGCGTCGTTCCATAGATCGCCACTCCGGGTTTTCAAGACCCGTGGGTTTCCCCGCT
>DASVSS010000072.1:0-10172 GCA_036387945.1 Tepidisphaeraceae bacterium
GAGGGTAGGGAGAGGGCCGAGCGTGATTGTGCTTTGTTGCGACGATGCGGCCGCCCGCCCCCACCTAACCTCCCCCGCAGGGGAGGGACCGGAGTGCGCGCTTTGTTGCGATGAGCGTACGTCTGCCCCACCTGGCCTCCCCCGGAGGGGGAGGGACGGGACATTGGCGGTTTATTGTGATGAGGCGTACGCCCGCCGCCACTTGGCCTCTCCTCGAGGGGGAGCGACCGGAGTACGCAGAATCGTGGGGGTTGGTGAGTGTCCTACGTCGTTGGCCGGGTTGTCGGCTCGTAGGTGGCGGGCCGGGGCTGTTCGGGCGGGAGGGGCGGGTTGGCGGTGTAGCTCGGGGGAACGACGAATCCCTGGTACCGCACGTGCAGGCCTTCAGTGGCGTACGTCACCGGCAGCGTGACGAGGTTGACGAAGAACGTGCCGACGTCGGTGACGTAGTAAGCGTTCTCGTTGCCGCCGATCGGCTCGTAGGCAAAGCCGGTGCTCCAGGAGAAGGTGTCGCCGTTGGCGTAGAGGGCGGGCGTCGGCTCCCACTCACGCAACTGCATGGCCGGGTCGATCGTCAACGGCTCGGAGTGCACCGGGCCGTAAGTCCCGCGCTGCGCCTCGGTGCAGCCGTTGGCGATGAGTGCGGTAAGGGCGAGTGCTGCGGCGGTGCGGGTCATAAGATTCCTTCTCTATGAAGAACTATATCGGCGGGCGTGGCGATCCGCACGACCCTTGCGCCGCATTGACGCCCCGCAGCGTCGAATTTGCCCGGCAAGGGCACGTCCGATACCGCGCGGCAGAGGCGCGTCACGGATTTTTGAACAGCTCGGCCTGTCCCTGCGTGCTGTTGTCGCGATTGGGCTTGGCCGGCGGCGTCGTACGGTTGTTGGGTTGCGGCTGGGACGGGCCGTAACCGAACGGGTCCTTCAAGGCCGCGTCCTGACGGGTCTGCATCGAAGCGTCGTCCGTGGCATCGCCCTGGCAGCCGCTCGAAGCGAGGACAAGGACGCTGACGAGATTGAAATAGTTAAGGGTTCGCATGGTCCGACTCTAGGCGTCTTCCCGGGCGTCTCCGGGTCTTTTCATGGCACGGGTTTCCAACCCGTGCCTGGCGGCGTTGCCGGCTTAGCGTTCTTAGCGTTTGGAACCGTCGCCGGTGTATTCGATCGTGTAGTTCGGCGCTTCTTTCGTGATCGTAATATCGTGCGGATGACTCTCGGCCATGCTCGCGCCGCTGACGCGGCAGAAGCGGGCGTTGTGGCGCAGCTCGTCGATGTTCTTTGTGCCGCAATACCCCATGCCCGCCCGGAGGCCGCCGACGAGTTGGTAAACGAAATCGCCCAAGCTGCCCCGGTACGGCACGCGGCCTTCGACGCCTTCAGGTACGAGCTTGCCGGCGCTGCTCACGCCGCCTTGGCCGTAGCGGTCCTTGCTGCCCTGCACCATCGCGCCGAGCGAGCCCATGCCGCGGTAACTCTTGTAACGACGCCCCTGGTGGATGATGGTTTCACCCGGCGATTCATCAAGGCCTGCGAACAAACTGCCCATCATGCACGCGCTGGCGCCGCTGGCGATGGCCTTGGTGATGTCCCCGCTGTGGCGGATGCCGCCGTCGGCGATCACCGGCACGCCGGCGTTTTCGGCAACGCTGACGGCGTTCATGATCGCCGAGATCTGTGGCACGCCCACGCCGCTGACGATCCGCGTCGTGCAGATCGCACCGGGCCCGATCCCCACCTTCACCCCGTCCACACCGGCGTCGATCAGGTCCCGCGCGCCTTCCACCGTGGCGATGTTGCCGGCGATGACCTGGATGTTGTGCTCGCGCTTGATGCGCTTGACGGTCTCCATCACGTTGCGGCTGTGCCCGTGGGCGGTGTCGACGATGATGACGTCGACTTCTGCGCTGATGAGTGCCTCGACGCGGGCGAAGTCGTTCACGCCCGTCGCGGCCCCGACGCGCAGCCGGCCGCGGGCGTCTTTGCAGGCGTTGGGGAACTGGTGGAGCTTGTCGATATCGCGCATCGTGATCATGCCCGCCAGCCCGCCGTTGGCGTCGATCAGCAGCAGCTTCTCGACCTTCTGCTTGTAAAGGACCAGTTCCGCGGCATCGAGGCTGGTGCTGTCGGGGGCGGTGACGAGGTTGGTCTTCGTCATCACGTCGCCGATCTTGCGGTTGTCGTCTTCCTGATATTTCAGGTCGCGCCGGGTGAGGATGCCGACGAGCTTCGGCAGCTTGCCGTTGCCCGCCGAGCGGGCGCGGACGCCGATCTCGCGCGAATCGATCTCGACGATCGGGATGCCGCTGACGTTGTACTCGCCCATCACCCGCCGGGCGTCGGCGATGGTGCTGTGCGGCGAGAGCACGACCGGGTCGACGATCACGCCGTTCTCGCTGCGCTTGACCTTCTCCACTTCCCGCGCCTGCGCCATGGCCGGGAGGTTCTTGTGGATGATGCCGATGCCCCCTTCCTGCGCCAGCGCGATCGCCAGGGCAGCCTCGGTGACGGTATCCATCGGCGCGCTGATGAGCGGGATGTTAAGCTCGATGCCGCGCGTGAGGCGGGTACGTACGTCGGCATCGGAAGGGATGAAATCCGAAAACTGGGGGATCAGCAGGACGTCGTCGAAAGTGATCGCGTCGTAAACGATCTTGGCGCTGATCTGGGCGTGCTCCATAGGTCAGAATTACGGGCCCCGATAAAAGGTGTCAAGAACCTTGCCATCCCTTAACATCAGGGATGGAACTGCGCTCACGTTTTTGGAGTACTGCTTACTCATGCACGCATTCACCCGATCATCCGTCGTTACCGCCCTGCTGTCCGCAGCGTGCTTCCTGCCGGCCGCCAATGCCGAGGAAATCCGCATTGCGACGTACAACATCGAGCACTTCGCCGATCGGTTCGACGCGCGGGGGGTCGTTCAATGGGCGAAATCGATGCCGCGCAGCGAAGAGCTCACGAACATGGTGACGCAGGAGCGCAACCAGGATAACGAAGACAACTGGGAGATCGCCCAGACGATCCTCGACCCGCGGCTGAACCCGGACATCGTCTTCATCCAGGAAGGGTGCGGGCAGGAAGACCTCGAATACTTCAACAAGCGGTGGCTGAAGGACGCGTACAAGACTGTCACCGTTTTCCCCAGCAACAGTGGCCGAAAGCAGGAGCTTTGCATGATGCTGAAGCCGGGGTTCGAAGTGCTCGAGACGCGGGCGGATTATTACAAAGAAAAGGACACGGTCTCGAAGGCGTTCCTCGCCACCGCCGCCGCGGGGGACGACCCGGCGGACGTGTCGCCGGCGGTCAAGGAAAACCGCCTGTTCGCCCGCGGGCCAGCGTTCGTGAAGATCAAGTCGCCGGGCGGGTACGTCTTCTGGGCGGGCACGAACCACAACAAGAGCAAGAGCGGCAACAGCCTCGACGTCACCAAATGGCGCAACCGCGAAGCCGCCCGTGAGCACGAGATCATCGTCGACCTGGCCAAGAACGGCGACGACGTCGTCTTCGGCGGCGATTTGAACGACGAACTCGGCTTCCAGGAATTCGAGCAACAAGCCGGCGGCGACTCCATCGCCAAGATCGTTGGCACCGACGGCAAAGTCGTCCTGGCGACAAAGGCCCTGGCCGAAAAAGGCGCGATCAGCTTCGGCGGCTACTATAACGACCGCTTCCGCAGCTTCATCGACCACATGTTCGTCTCCGCCGGCATGGCCGGGCGGGTGAAAAGCGTGGACGTGTTCCGCGAAGGATTCGCACCGGTGGCGAGCGATCATTACCCGGTGCTGATGGTGATCGAGTCAAAATAAGGCATTCTTAGCCGTTGACGGACGCAGATGTGACGGATGCGGAAAATCGGGTGCCATGGTTAGGTACGCCTAACCGTGGCACCCGTCACCCGGACGTGGACGTCTTTGCGGCCTTGGCGTGTCGGCATCTTGGCGTCTTGGCGCTCATCCGGACTGGTTCAAATGGTTTTGCCTGTCATCGCCCTCACCCGCCGCGAGCTCGTCCGTTTTCTGCGGCAGCGGAACCGTGTGATCGGGGCGCTGGCAACGCCGATCCTGTTCTGGCTGCTCATTGGGCTGGGCATGGGCCGCAGTTTCGCCGGGGCGGGAGGCGACGGGGCCGGGGAAGGGGCGGGGTATCTGACGTATTTTTTCCCCGGCACGATCCTGATGATCCTGCTGTTCACGGCCATCTTCAGCACGATCAGCGTGATCGAGGACCGCCGCGAGGGGTTTTTGCAGGGCGTGCTCGTCGCCCCGGTCGGCCGGTCGGCGATCGTCGGCGGCAAGGTGCTCGGCGGGGCGATCCTCGCGACCGGGCAGGCGGTTTTGTTCCTGCTGCTGGGGTGGGCGACGGGCGTGGCGACCCTCTCACCGCTGGCGGCAGTGGTGGCGGTGGCGGCGATGTTCCTGATCGCCGTGGGGCTGACGGCATTGGGGCTGTGCCTGGCGTGGCGCATGGAATCGACGCAGGGATTTCATGCGGTAATGAATTTGTTTCTCATGCCGATGTGGTTTTTGAGCGGGGCGCTGTTCCCCATCCGCGACGATACGCCGCTGCTTTTCAAGGCCGTGATGCTCGCCAATCCGCTCACTTACGCCTTAGCATGGTTGCGGCGCGTGCTCTGGGCCGCCGGCCCGGCAACGGGGGTGCGATTCCCGTGGCAGACGAGCATGAGCGTCACCATCGTCTTTGCCGTTGTGATGGTGGCCGCCGCCCTGCTCATTGCCCGATCCCGGACGACTGCCGATGCGACTTAACCGAATCCGACGCCCCGCCGCCGCCACTGTTTTCGGGATCCTTCTCTGCGCCGCCACGCCCGGCTGCGACGACCCGCAATCCGCCCTGCCGGTGCTGTGGGACGCCCCGGCGTTCGCCCTCACCGATCAGGACGGTAAGTCTTTCGGCAGCGAAGCACTTAAAGGCAAGCCGTGGATCGGGATGCTCTTTTTCACCACCTGCTCCGGCCCGTGCCCGATGATGGCGATGCGCATGCGCGAGGTGCAGGACGCCTTGCCCGACCCGGCGATCAGGATCGTAAGCTTCAGCGTCGATCCGGGCTTTGACACCCCGCAGCGGATGAAAGAATACGCCACCCGCGTCAAGGCCACGCCCGGCCGGTGGTACTTTCTCACCGGCGACGAAACGCAGATCACCGCCGTCACCACGGGCCTGAAGCTGCTTTACGAAAAGCCCGCCGCCACGGGGCCAACAAGCATGACGGCAAGCACGGCGACGGCGGCGACGCAAGCGACGATGATCGATCACTCGACGAAGTTCCTGCTCATCGATGGCGCCGGCAAAGTCCGCGGGGTATACAGCAGCAACGACGACGCCGACCTCAACCAGCTCAAACAAGACGCCGCCGCCCTGGCGCTCGAAGGGTAAGCCGGCGTGGAAGGCAAAGAGTTATTCGCGGTCGTCAATTCCGCCCTCAACGGCCTTAGCGCGGTGTTGCTGGCGACGGGGTACGTCCTGATCCGCAGCGGCCGATGGCGGGCGCACGCGGCGACGATGAGCGCCGCCCTGCTGAGCAGCGCAATCTTTCTGGCCTGTTATCTCTACAGCAAGTTCGCTTACGGCGAGATCAGCAGCGGAATCCCTCGCGGGTGGTACCTGGCGGCCTATTTGGTCGTGCTCATCCCGCACGTCGCCCTTGCGGTGCTGATGCTGCCCCTGATTTTTATGACCATCTGGCTGGCCGCCACCCGCCAATGGCAGCGCCACCGCAAGTTCGCCCGTCCGACACTGGGCATCTGGCTGTACGTCTCGGTGACGGGGGTGCTGATCTACTTTATGCTGTATCAGTGGTACCCGGCTCTTTACCCCGACGCGTATCGGGCGTCGGAGCTGTTTAAGGTCGCACCGAAGTGACTTTTTTGCGTATAGTAAGCCAGTAACTCACCGGAGGAATGTGATCGCCACCCAGACGAAGACCCGCGCCAAGAAGCCCGCCAAGGCCGCCCCCCCCACGCCGGACTACCTCGAATTCGCCAAGGCTGCCGCCAAGCTCGCCGCCGACACCCGCTGCTCGGCGGTGCTCGTGCTGGACGTCCGCGGCCTGTCGCCGGTTACCGATTTTTTCGTGATCGCCACGGGCACAAGCGGCCGGCAGATGAAGTCGGTCTCCAACGACATCGAAGAACTCGCCGCCGAGCACCAGGACCATGTGATGAACCGCAGCATCGACGAGCACTGGGTGCTGCTCGATTTCGTCAATGTCGTCGTCCATATCTTCGACACCGACGCCCGGCTGTACTACGACCTAGAAGGCCTGTACGGCGACGCCAAGCGCGTCGAATGGCGATAGCCGTTTGACGATCGGCTTTAGCCAGGAATAACACGAAGGCACGAAGGGTACGAACCACCGTAGGGCGGGCGTCTCGCCCGCCGGAAGA
This sequence comes from Tepidisphaeraceae bacterium, assembly GCA_036387945.1. Lineage (GTDB taxonomy): Bacteria > Planctomycetota > Phycisphaerae > Tepidisphaerales > Tepidisphaeraceae > DASVSS01. Next base: position 6,407 of record DASVSS010000072.1, read on the forward strand.
CGGAACAGTACCGACGCGCGAGACACCCACCCCACGATCAGATCGCCAAGTAAACCTTTTCGGACACCTTCACCGGACGACCGTCCGGCGAACAGCAATCCGGACGTCACGCACATTTCTTCTTTCTTCTTCGTGCCCTTCGTGCCCTTCGTGGTTAAATAGAGCGGCAAGTCCCGACCCCGCGAGGATCATGTCCGTCACCGAATCCCTCGACGCCTTCCGTTCCCGCCGCCGTCTGCGGATGCGCCGGCACCGCCGGCGGGCGTACATCCGCTCGGTGCAGCTGCTGCCCAGTCTCGCCACGCTCGGCAACGCCGTCTGCGGGTTCGGGGCGATGTACGTCGTCACCATGGGCAGCGACGCCGCCCATGTCGGCACCGACCCGGTCATGGTGATGTTCTCGAATCACCGCTTTCTTGTCGCCTGCTATTTGATCCTGCTGGCGATGGTGTTCGACGCCCTCGACGGCCGCCTTGCCCGCTGGGCGCGGCACACGACCGACTTCGGCGGGCAGCTCGACAGCATGGCCGACGTCATCAGCTTCGGGGCCGCGCCGGCGATGATCGCGCTGGCGCTGTTCAAGGATTTGTTCAACGACCAGGTGCCGGGGCTGCCGTGGATGCTGTCGCGCGCGGTGTGGGCGATCGGCGCGATTTACATGTCCTGTGCCGCGATCCGCCTCGCCCGGTTCAACGTCAGCAACGAGCACGGCGAGCAGCACCACATGAGTTTTCTCGGCCTGCCCAGCCCCGGCGCCGCGGCGGCGGTGGTCGGCCTCGTGCTGATCCAGCAGGATCTTTACCTGGAATGGCAGCACTCGAGCCACCCCGTCCTGCGCGGTCTGGTGGTCTTCACCACGAGCCTGCTCCCGCCGGTCGTGCTGGCCAGCGGCCTGCTGATGACAAGCGGCTTCCGCTTCCCGCACCTCATCAACAAATACCTCCGCGGCCGCCGCACCTTCGGCCGGCTGATCTTCGCCCTCATCCTCGTCGGCCTGCTCGTCACCGCCCACCGCTACACGATCGGCGTCGCCGCCATCGGCTACGCGATCAGCGCCCCCGTATGGTGGGTGTGGCTGCGGTGGCGGTCACGTGGCGGCCGACCGGTCACCGCACCGGTAACCTGACATGTCCATGATCGATCCGGCTGCCCTTGACGTCCGGTCGAAGCGCGAGGCACCCGGCAAGGGGTGGGTTTCGTTGCTGTCAGTCGTCGTGGCATGGATCACGAGCTACACCATCCGCTACGGAGCGGATTGGGAGGCGTGGCAGGTCGCCGCCTCCCAGGCGGATTGTTCCATGATCGGCCTTTTCATGATCGGATTCCCGCTCTCATACGCTTTTGACGTACTCGTCACACGCTCCGCCCCGGCCCTGCGAAGACGGTGCGTCACCGCTGCGGTGATCGGGTGTTGCCTTGGCGGATTGGAGCTTGCCAACGAGTCCCCGCATCCCAAGTGCTCGGCCAACCGCTACCGGTTAGCGCTCGGCTCATCTCTTCACGTGTCTTCCACACCCCCGCCGGGGGCGGCGAGGCCTACACGTATGTCCAGTTCACGATCGACCAGCAGAACTTTGAGCGTCTCATGTCAGCGGCCGGCTTTGTCGCGGAGCCGCCAACCGATCCGGAGTTCACACAATCCGAGGTGACCAGCTTCTGGAGATTCGGCCATTTTCGGCACGATCTCCCTTTCATCGCCCGTCCGGTTCTCTATCACAAGCCTGGTGCGCCGATTTACGATAATTCGAGTGTTCTGTGGGATCCCGACCGCCAGATCGCTCACGCAAAGCGCATTCAAGGCTGAACCCGGCTTGTCATGCCCGTCGCGTTCCCAATAATCGCAAGGCTCTATGCCCGACAAGATCGTAACCCGCTTCGCCCCTTCGCCGACCGGCTACCTGCACGTCGGCGGCGCCCGCACGGCTTTGTTCAACTGGCTGCTGGCGCGCAACACCGGCGGCACGTTCCTACTGCGCATCGAGGACACGGACCTGGCCCGCAGCACCGAAGACGCCTCGCGGCAGTTGCTTGAGGACCTGCGATGGCTCGGCCTCGAATGGGACAACCCTGAGCCGATGCAGCAGTCGAAACGGCTGGACATTTATAACAAGCTCATCGACGACCTCGTCGGCCGCGGGCTGGCGTACGAAGCGTGGGAGAGCCCCGAAGAGCTCGACGCGATGCGGCAGCAGGCACAGAAAGCCAAGCGGCCGTTCATTTACCGCAAGCGGCAGTACACCGCCGACGAACTGGCGAAGTTCAAGGCCGACGGCAGGCGGCCGATCATCCGCTTCCAGATGCCGGTCCAGGAGTACCGCTTTCACGACGTCGTGCTCGCCAAAGATGTCGTACAGCCGGCGGCGGAGAGCCAGGATTTCGTCATCCGCAAGACCGACGGCATGCCGACGTACCACTTCGGCGTCGTCGTCGACGACGCCGACATGGGCATCACCCACGTCCTGCGCGGCCTAGAGCATCTCAAGAATACCTTCAACCACATTGCCCTGCAGGAAGCCCTGGGCTACCCGCGCCCGATCTACGCCCACCTGAGCGTGATGCTCAACCCCGAGAACGGCGAGAAGCTCAGCAAGCGCGACCGCGACCGCCGCATCCGCAAGCGCGCCCAGGAAGTCATTCGCAGCACCAAAAAACCGATCGGCGAGCTCGCTGCAGCCAGCGGGATTCCCGAAGACCGCTTCAAGGAATGGCTCGAAACCGACACCGTCCAACTCGACCTCACCGAGCAGCCCAAGGTCATGCGGGTCGTGGGCCTGAAGGAATACGACCTCCCGGAAATCATGATCCACGACTTCCGCAAGAACGGTTACACGCCGGAGGTGCTGAACAACTTCCTCGCCCTGCTCGGCTGGAGCCCCGGCGGTGACGTCGAGCGCATGACGATGGCGGAATTGACCGCAAAGTTCGGCCTCGACCGCATCAACCCGTCGAACCCGAAGTTCAACCGCGAAAAGCTCAAAAGCTTCTCCACCGACTTCTACGCCGAGGCCCCCATCGAGCGGCAGCTGTCGGCCTTCCGCGATTACCTGAGCGTCAACCCGCAGTCGCCATTGACACGCGCGACCGACGCGCAGCTGACGGCGATCCTCAGGATGTCACGCGGCTATCACACGCTGGCCGAGGTGGACGACAAGGCGGCGTTTTTCCTGACCGGGCCCGACGAAATTGCTTACGACCCCGCGTCGATCGAAAAAGTGCTGCACAAGAACGACCGCGCGGGCCTTAAGGCCCTGACCGAGGTGCGGGGGGTGCTGGGCGGGCATGACGACTGGTCCGATTGCAGCGCCATCGAGCACGCCGTCAAGGCCTATTGCGACTCGACGGGCCAGGGCCTTGGCAAAGTCGCCCAGCCGGTCCGCGTCGCCATCAGCGGCACGGCGATCAGCCCGCCGATCTTCGACAGCCTTGTGCTCCTCGGTAAAGAAGGCACGCTTCGGCGGATCGACCGGTGCCTTGCCGTGGCCGGCTAATTCCGTGGCGTGGGCGTCCCGCCCACGTTCTGGCGAAGTCGGACAGGATCCTCGTCGCTGCGCGACGAACGTGGGCGGGACGCCCACGCCACAAAAATAGGTCGCGCCGATCGCGTAAACGATGCCGTCGGCACAGAACCAACCGCCTCGTAACCTCGTATACCTAGGTCGGGAGCTTGCTCCACCGGATTGCTGATCTACAATTTGGTGTCGCTTTTCACCCGACCGCTCCGATAGTGACGGAGTGTGCCTGATCTCAATGCCGTAGAGGCGCCAGC
>DASVSS010000073.1:0-27749 GCA_036387945.1 Tepidisphaeraceae bacterium
CGTGATGACCGCGGCGATGATGGCCAAGACAAAATAGACGATCTTGCGGGCGCCGCGCAGTTGCTCGATCTCCACGATCCCCAGCGTCGCCAGCGCCAGCACGGCCAGGGGCATCTGGAAACTGATGCCGAAGATCACCACCATCCCAAGCACGAGATCGACGTAGTCCGGCAGCAGGATCATCGGCGACGCCAGGTTCTCGGCGCCGAACTGGATGACGCGGATCTTGCCGTCGACGAAGAGCTTGAGCCGCTGCTGCTGCGTGTCGAACCACAGTTGATACGCCTGCGGCTTTGCCGGATCGCCGGGCAACGTTTCCACGAACCGCGCCACGCTCACGGGCGCCGTCGTGGGCCCGGTGGTGACGGGCGTGGAAAGCTCCTCGGGCAGCGGAATGTTGATGCTGAATGAGACGAGGAACTGCAGCGTCCACGGCAGCACGAGGTAATAGACGAACAATACGCCGACGAGCATCAGCCCGATGCTCAGCGGGATGTACCGCGTAACGGTCTTGCGTTCGTTAGCGTAGAGCCCCGCGGCGACGAACTGCCAGATCTGCCAGAGAATCCACGGCGACGCCAGCACCCCGGCACAGATGATGCTGCACTTGAGGTAGACGCCGAACATGTCGCCGACGTTGGAGAAGTACATCTGCGGGTTGAGGTCGTACCGCCGCAGCACGTCGATCAACGGGCGGCAGACGAACGTCATCACGTTCGTGCCGAAGAACAGACACCCCGCCAGCGCTGCCGCCAGCCCGACGAGGGCGAGAATCAGCCGCCGACGCAATTCGTCGAGGTGATCGCCGATGGACATGCGGTAGCTGTCGGGGTCGTAGGCGTGGGGTTCGGTCGGATCGGGCATGGGCCGGGCGATTGTAGCGGCGCGAGAGAGAAAGAGGCGGCCGGTTCAGTCGATCGAAGCCGATGGATTAGGGCCAGCATCCTCCCCTTTACCCAGGGGAGGGCAGGGAGGGGGCGGAGGCAGGCACCTCATCGCAAAGAAACGCCGACATCCGGTTCCTTCCCCTCCGGGGGAGGTTAGGTGGGGGCGGGCCGGTGCCTCATCGCAAGCAAGCGCCTAGACGCACTGAGCCCTCTCCCTACCCTCTCCGGGAGTACCGGGCGAGGGGTTTGGGTCTCTGGCGTCAGCAAGCCGCTATTGCATGCCGCACGCCGCTCACATCTAACCTCCCCCGGGTACGGGGGAGGATCGGCGTGCGATGCGGGCGCGAAATCCGCCTGATCGATCAGGCATCGAACGACGTCACGGTCACCGCGTTCGACGCCGTGTAGGCGCTGCGGCCGGTGTCGCTGTACGAGCGGATGCGGAAGTAGAACAGGCCGCTGCCCAGGTCCACTGTCGTCGCGGTGGTGTTGGCCGGGACGTTGAGGGATCGCAGGAAGTCCTGCTCGCCGAACGACGAGCTGCCGCTGATTTCGATGCGGAAGCCGCCTTCGTCGTCGCCGCCGTCGCGCCAGTTCAGGCCGACCCGGCCGTCGCCCAGGGCCGTGGCGACCAAGTTTGTCGGGCGCGCCGGCGGGGTGAGTTGCGAGACGATCTGCACCGTCGCCGCCGTGCGGCCGGCGGTTTTGAAGATGTCGACCGCCGAGACGTAGAACGTCGCCGTGCCCAGCGGCAAGTCGGTCGTCGCGGTCGTGACCGAGAACAAGCCTTTCTTGCTCGTAAGCTTGCTGGCAATGTAAGTGTCGCCCCCCGGCTGCAGGCCGGCGACGCCGTTGCTTTCGCGGTAGAACGTCACGCCGATGAGCCTGTCGCCGTCGCGGTCAAACGCCCGGGCGCTGAGCGTGGCGACGCTGCCCCGCAGCACCTGCGTGCCGGCGGTGAACGACGAGACAGTGGGGCGGTTGTTCTTACGGATGCCGAAATCGATGTTGTTCTGCGCGTCGGTGCGATCGAGCGTGATGCGCTTCTGGAACGGCAGCACGCCGCTGTCGGCGGGCGTCCAGAGCTTGTTGTTGCGGGCATTGCGGGGGTCGTAAGTGTCGGCGTGGGAGTAATCGACGACGTACCCCAAGTCCTGCATCTGCCCGACGGTGATGCGGCTCAGCGGCAGAATCGGCCGGTTGTCGACGCCGGTGAAGCCGGTCATGAGCTCGAGGCCGAATTCCTCCTCCGGCCAGTGGCTCTCGGCCGTGCCGGGGCCGCCGTTGGGCTCGATCGGGGTGGTGAGGGCCTTGGTCTTGAAGATCGCGTTGTACTGCGCGACGGTGTTGGGGCCGGAGAACCGCGGGTCGAGCGAGCTGCTGGCCTTGATGCGGCGCTGCTTGTCCCAGATCGTGCCGATGCCTAGGACGTGGCCCATTTCATGGGTGATGACGTCGTTGAGCCGGCCGCTGGCCTCGAGGGAGCGCAGGTCGGCGGCGTCGAAGGACATCTCCCCGCGCGAGGGCAGGAAATTGGGATCGCGGAAGTCCCGCGGCCCGGCCTGCCCGAGCACCATGCCCACGCCGTCGATCGGCGAGACGCTGGCGTCGATGATGACGTCGTCGGTCATCCCCAGGTCGGTGCGGTGGTCGACTAAGTCGCCGATGATGATCGCTTCCCAGCGGTCGGCGGCGATCTGGAACGCCGCCTGCTGTGCCGGCGTCATCTTCGTGCGGTAGCGCACGAGAATGTCGAACCGCCCTTCGAAGCTGCCCGTGCTGCTGGGCGAGGTCTGGATAAAGCTCTTGGGCAGCACCTGCGCCACGTCGTACGTGCCGGTGGGCAGGTTCGAGAAGCGGTACGTGCCGTTCTCGGCCGTGGTGGTGAAGGTCTCGCCTTTATCGAGCGTGGCGTTGTGGTTGGCGTCAAGGTAAACGATCTGCCCGGCGAGTGGGTCTTCGTTGGACGTCAACACCCGCGATCGGTCGAGATCGTTGAAAACGGTCCCGGCAATGCTGGCGAACAAGCGGCGCGGTTCGAGCGCGGTTACGGCGGAATTCGACATAGGCAAATAACTCTCCGAAGGGCCCGCACTATACCCAAAGGCCGGGATTAGTGAAGGAAATTTCACGCAGATGTCCGGGGACGTTGCTCCCCATCAGCACGACGCGCCCGAGACGGGCCGCCTTTCCAGTCCTTCCCCCCCTCCGGGGGCGGTAAGGTGGGGACGGCGGTTGGCCTGCAAGAGCGGCTCGCTGCCGCCCGAGAATCAAACCCCTCGCCCGGTACTTCGGGAGAGGGTAGTGAGAGGGCCCAGTGCGTCTAGGCGCTTTGTTGCGATGAGGCACCCGCCCGCCCCCACCTAACCTCCCCCGCAGGGGGGAGGAACCAGACGTTGGCGCTTGATTGCGATGAGGCGCACCCCCACCACCTAGCCTCCCCCGGAGGGGGAGGAACCCGACGTCGGCGGGACGAGGGCGATTCGTGCCGTCGCCGCCGGCAGCGGATCGGCCGCAAGGGCGGCCATGTCGGCGGGGCGGGCGGTCCGGGCGTACATGGCGCGCAAGGCGGCGATGATCGCGCGCACCTCGTCGCCATCGACATGGGTTTGGTCTTCGCGGCCGATGCGCCGGACGATCAGCGACAGCGGCACCGGCCGGGGCCCGCCGGTGGCGTCGATGACCGCGGGCGGGCGGAAGTCGGGCTGGCGGTAGGCAACCGCGAGCGGGTCGATCTTGCGATAGCCGGCTTTTTCGTACGCCCGCAACCGCCGCGTGCGCGCGGCGCTGGCGGGGTCGGGCGGCTCCATTTCACCGACGAGCGTGATCGGCCGGATCATCGGCTGCCCTGGCGGACTTGACTGGACCACAACCGCCCGGGCGTCGCGCACCGGCAGCGCCCGCACCCACCCCGCCAAACCCGTGCCACGCCACGGCGGGGCGACCCATGCGTGCGAAAGATGCACCACCACCGGCGCGGCCGCGTCGCGCAATGGAACGATCGTCGAATGATCGTGCACCGCGGCGATCGCGTCTCCGCACAGCAGGGTTAGCAGGGTGTACTGCATGGCATATCCGTCGCCAGGATCGTTTAACCCCCATGCCATGCGGGCGGCGATGACGTCGCGCTGCTCCATCTCTCCGGCGGGGCCGAATTCGTCCGACAGCGTTGTGTACACCCGCTCGAACCAAGGATGCCCAGGCGCATCGATCGTCGCCATTGAGAAGCCGGCGAAATCGAACCCCGCCGACCGCGCGTCCGCCGGCGCGAGATCGGCGGGCGTCAGCGGCGGCGGGGGAGGTGCAGGGGATGGCATCGGCACCATAGTTATAGACAAGCACGCGGGCGGGGAAGCCGCCGCCTGGTCGCAACGAATCGATTGTCTACTTCCTCCCCTCCGGGGATAAGGTGGGGACGACCCTCCACCTGCAATAGCGGCGTGCCGATGCCTGCGAGGCAAACCCCCTCGTCCGGTACTCCGGGAGAGGGTAGGGAGAGGGCGAGCGTCATTGTGCCTTGTTGCGATGAGGCGTCCGCCCGCCCCCACCTAACCTCCCCCGCAGGGGAGGAACCAGATTGGCGCTTCATGTGATGAGGCGTCATCATCCGCCCCCTTCCCGCCCTCCCCCGCGTACGGGGGAGGATCACGGGGGAGGATCGGCGCGGTCGCGATGGGAGCGGTCTGCGCGGAATTCCTGACGTCGTCTGCGGTGCCACCGGAGGTCCTTCCCCTGCCCGTAAAGTTATTATTGGCAACGCGCCGCAGCGCAGAAACGGCCCGCCGTGACGCTCAAGTTTGCGCGATTTACTTGCCGAATCACTCTTCGACGGATGAGTCGGCGGATGCAGTAAGTCACTCCTGGCGACGGATCGCCGGCCCGCACCGAACAAGGAGGTTTGTCCTACCCCGCATGTCGTTTCTCCCCCGGTGCGGAGCCCCGGTTTGATCCCCCTGTTTTGCCCTGCGACGGAATGCCGGCAAAGCAAACGCGAGACGCCGACTACGGATAGCCGGCCGAGCAGTAACCCTCGTTTCATGGAAGAATCATGGCCCGCATCAACACCAATATCCCGTCGCTCCAGGCGATGACCCGTTTCGGCAAGAACAACGCCGACCTTAACACCCGCCTGCAGCGGCTTAGCACCGGATTGAAGATCAACAGCGGCCGCGACGCCCCGGCCGGCCTGATCGCCAGCGAGACGCTGCGGTCGGAAATCGAAGGCATCCGCCAAGGCATCGACAACACCACTCGCGCCAACAACGTCATCAACACCGCCGAAGGCGCGCTCAGCGAGGCCAGCAGCCTCCTGCTGCAGCTCCAGAGCCTGACCAACGAAGCGGCCAACACCGGCGCGCTGTCGAAGCAGGAGATCGAGGCCAACCAGCTGCAGGTCGATTCGATCATCAATTCGATCAACCGCATCAGCAACACCACGCAGTTCAACGGCGTGAAGCTGCTCAACGGCCAGCTCGATTACATCACCAGCGGCGTGGCCAGCACGGCGATCGACACGATCCAGATCAACGCCAGCAAGCTGCCCGACAACGGCGCGCAGACCGTCACCGTGCAGGTGACCGGCTCGGCGCAGCTGGGGGAGATCGCCTTCACCGGCACGACCGTCGGCACGAGCGCGGTGACGATCGAAATCGCCGGCAACGAAGGCACCGAGCAATTGAGCTTCGCCGCCAACACCACCGTCAGCGCCGTGGCGTTCGCGGTCAACGGGCTGTCCGACAGCACCAGCATCACCGCCAGCGCCACCGCCGGCGGGGTGACGTTCAACTCTTCGGCGTACGGGTCGCGCCAGTTCGTGAGCGTCAAGACCCTCTCGGGCAACTTCGTCAACGGCAAGGACTTCGGCCAGGACGCGACGGTGAGCATCAACGGCTCCGCCGCCGACGTCGACGGGCTCAAGGCCAGCGTCCGCAACGGCGACTTCGACGTCGAAGTCCAGCTCGACAAAACCTTCGGCACCACCGTCAGCACCGCCGGCACGAGCTTCGACATCACCGGCGGCGGGGCGAAGTTCCAGATCGGCTCCCGCGTCAACCGCGGCGGGCAGATCCAGGTCGGCATCGGCAGCGTCAGCACCACGAAGCTGGGCAACGAAGTCGTCGGCTATCTCAGCAGCGTCGGCAGCGGCGGGGATAACTCCCTCGTCGGCGGCAACACCGTCAACGCCCAGAAGATCATCACCGAGGCCATCCGACAGGTCGCCACCCTTCGCGGGCGACTCGGTGCTCTGCAAAAGAACGTGCTCGACAGCAACACCAACAGCCTGAACGTGGCACTGGAAAACGTCACCGCCAGCGAAAGCGCCATCCGCGACGCCGACTTCGCCAGCGAGACCGCGGCCCTCACCCGCGCCCAGATCCTCGTGCAGGCGAACACGAGCGTCCTCGCCCAGGCCAACAGCAGCCCCCAAAGCGTGCTGAGCCTTCTCGGCCGGTAAGTTTACCGATGGCAATCAACCCCCACCCGACCGGCGGCCCTTGCGGGCCGCCGGTCGGCGTTTTGTGCATTGTCGATCCCTCCCCCGCCGGGGAGGTCAGGTGGGGGCGGCGGACGTCACGCCATCCTGCGCTTTGATGATCCGCAGGTGAATGCCGACAAAGGAAGATGGCCACAGAGGCACTGAGGGCCACAGAGGAAGAACACGGAGAAGAGAGAGACGGAACTAATCTGGTGGCCGGGAAGAAAAATTTGAACGCAGAGTATCTGTCGTCGACCTGTAAAAATCAGTCGAGCGGGCAGTCGACTTGCGCATCCTTGCAATGCCCACGCGAAAGCCCGTAGCGCGAACGTCTCGCCCGTGTTCATAGCATCGTAATACGGACCACCAGCAAGACGCCTGTGGCCAGTTGATCTACCGCCCCCTCTGTGTTCCTTCTCTGTGCCCTCTGCCCCTCTGTGGCCAATGCCTTCTTGCAATGCAGCTAAGAGTTTGCCAGTGAAGGCACGGCTAGAGCGTGTTATGCAATTTGGGAGCCTATGGGCTGCTCCGGGTGCCACGGTCTGGTACGCCAGGCCGTGGCACCCGAGCCCAGTTCCGCACCCCGAAGATCGGCCGACCTTTACGTCGTTGAAGTGCACTACCCGTTCTAGGCGGGGGCGCCGGTGGCGACGAACAGGGCCGGCGCGGTGGCGTCGCGGGGGCTGTCGAGCACGCGCGAACGCACGCTGGCAAAGCCGCTGGCGCGCAGGGCCGAGGCGATCTCGTCGAGCGAGAACCCCATGCGGGTCTGCCCCATCTGGCGGCGGAAGGCGTCGCGGTCGTGGGTGAGCACGTCGACGATCACCAGCCGCCCGCCGGGGGCGATCACGCGGCGGGCCTCGGCCAGCACCGCCGGCACGTCGGCGGCGTAAGAGAGCGACAGCACCATCAACGCCGCCCCCACCCCCGCGTCCGCCAGCGGCAGCGCCGCCAGCTCCGCCTGCTCGAGCGCGACGTTCGTCGCCGTCGCCAGGCGCTGCCGTGCTGCGGCGAGCATTTCGGCGGAGTTGTCGATGCCGATCACCCGCCCGGCGAAGGGCGCCAGCACTTCGATCACCGCGCCCGTTCCGCACCCCAGGTCGGCCACCACGAGCGCCGGGTCGATCAGCGACAGCAGCGCATCGACGTTGAACGTTGCGCCGAAGAGTTCCGACCGCAGCAAGTCCCAGTCGCGCGCCGCCCCGGCGAAGAACGTGCGGCTGTCGCGCTGCCGCGCCGCCAGCAGCGACGCCAGCCGCAATCGGTCCTGCGCCACGGCCGGCCAGTCGGCGGTCTGCTGGCGGGCCAAGTCCCACAGCGCCCGGGCGTCGGCGTCGAGCTCGGCGGAATCGAGGCGGTACTCGTGGCTCGTGCCGTCGCGCCGCGAGACGAGCCAGCGGTGCTCGCTGAGCTGCTTGAGATGCCGCGACACCGTCGACTGCGGCAGTCGCAGCACGCCGGCCAGGTCGTTGACCAGCAGCGGCGCGTGCTCGAGCAGGTGCAGCACCCGCAGCCGCGCCGGATCGGCCAGGCCCGCCATGCGGGCGATCACAATTTGGGCGGGGTCTCTGCCGGCGGCCATCGGCGGGGAGTGTACCCGATGGCGACCCCGCGTGACGCCGCGCCGTTGCGGCGCGTCACGACCGCGGCGGCGGCGTCCCGGGACGGCCGTTGTTCCCCTCTCCCGGCCCGTCACGACCGGCGTATTGGCGGCGCGATCACTCGATCGCGCCCAGCAGCTCACAAGCCGACGAATGCAGCAGCCGCAGCCCGCCGGCAACAACGACGACGGCCTCGGCCGAAATGGGCTTGGCGAAGTAAAGGCCCAGCACCGTGCCGATCTCGGCGGCCCGCGCCTCGGCACGGGCCGTTGCGCCGGTGCTTCTGTCGGGCGGGGCGAGGCTGTAGACCGCGTCGCGCATGCCGCGCGGCCGGCGGGTGCGCCAGCCGCCGGCGGCGAGTTCTGCGGCGGTGAAGACGACGACGCGCGACAAGCCGCGCGTCTGCCCGAGCAGCGCCCGCGGCGTGCGGCCGACCGCCAGCGCCGCGCCGGTGCGCGTCCGCCCGAGCGTCTGCGCCGCGCCGCCGGCGGGCGCACCATCGACGCTGGCGCCATCGGCGTCGAAGAGTTCGATCATCCGCCCCAGCAACGCCCCCGCGCGCCGGCCCGGCGGTTCGCCGTGCAACAGGGCGACCGCGTCGAGCAGCGCCCCCATCTGCTCCGACGCCGGCAACGGCGCGCGTTTTTGTTTCGCAAGCATGACCAGAGCATCGCAACGCTGGCCGCGCCCGGCTATTCGCCTGAAACGGCTACCTTGAACAGGGGATGCGGCGCAGGCAGCTCGGACCAAAACGCGCGTCCGACACAAAGGCGTCGGCGAATTTCCCCTCTCCCGCGTACGCGCGGAGAGGGCTGGTGAGGCTTCTGTGGCGTGGGCGTCCCGCCCACGTTCGAGCAAAGCTCGAAGCACGTCTTGCCTCGCCGCGAGCGTGGACGAAACGCGCCGCGACCGACTCCCCAAGCTACTTTGTGTATCTTGCTCCAGAGGCTGTTACCCACTTTGGTTTGCGATCCCCATGTCGGGCGTCCGGGTGCCACGGAGGGTTTCACATGAAGAGAAAGGTTTAGCCACGAATCTCACGAATAAGCACGAATTTCTCATCCAAAGTGCAAAGCTAAGAGCGTTCGTTCGAATTCGTATCCATTCGTGAGATTCGTGGCTGGTTTTCCGCCGTTACAGACAACACGCAGAGATTCTTAATGCGAAATCCTCCACGGTTTGGTACTCCAGGCCGTGACCTGGGCCGCAAGCACGACTTGGAGTACCAAACCGTGGCACTCGGAATTGAAACGGCCTGTTCTCGCTTCAGAAAGTGGGTGACAGGCGCTAGCGGGCACGGGCGTCAGGCGAGACGAAGCGCGCGAGCAGTTCGCCGCGGCTGCTGACGCCGAGGGTTTTGTGCAGTTGCTTGACGTAGGTGTGAACGGTGTGCGGACTGATGCCCAGCGCGAGGGCGATTTGTTTTTCACCGTCGCCGTGCAGGAGGCGGTTAAGTATCTGCCGCGCCCGGGGCGGAAGATGCACGCCCGTGAGTGGGCCGTCATCGCTGGACCGGACGGCGTTGGCCGGACTTGCCGCGCCGTCTGCGGCGGCACGATCTGGGGCGGCGGCGGCGCGGATCGCCTCCGTCGAACGCGGTGCGACGGGCGAACGGGCTGCGCGGTCGTGACGAGTCGTCGCGGCGGGATCAACCCCCATGCGGCGCTTCGAGAGGTGATGACGAACGCCCGCACCGGTGGCGGCGGAGTCGTCCCCGGCGTCCGGGTCGGGCCGGCCGACTTGCGCGGAGGCGGCGATCAAGTCCGGGGCGATAGGTGATGAGCGGTCGCGCGAGGGGCGCGGGCCGCGGCGGGCGGATTCTGCAGGCGGCGGGGATTTCGCCAGGGCCGGGGCGCCGGCCGCGGGGGTCGTCTCGGACAACCGCTCGCCAAAGAGCTTGCACCAGTCGGCCAGCAATCGACGCCGGGCGTCGGTCAGCCGCTGCACGTCACGCGTCGACGCCCCCGGGATCAAATCTGACTTCGCGCCGTCGGCCATCGGGCGGCAGCATACCCCGAACAGGGGAGGCGGCGTATATGGAAGTTTTGGAGTCCGACTTGCGCCATGTCCTTGGCATCGGGGCACGTCATCAGCGCCGGCGCGGCTTGTCGCGATCGGGTTTTGGCGCCTCAACGCATCCTGCAGCGAACCGGACTGCGCTTTGTTGTGACGAGGCTTCGGCCCGCGCCTACCTAACTTCCCCCGCAGGGGAGGGACCGGACTGGCGTTCTATTGTGACGAGGCGGCTGAGCGTCATGACTCGGCGTCACCGCGCCCGGCCGGCCCAGTCGTCGAAGCGCAGCGCGGCCCAGGCGAGCAGCGTGGCGGTGAGCGTGAGGTACGCGATCGTCACGCCCATCGCCAGCAGGACGAACGACGTTTGCGACGTGTACTCGTCAAAGAACGGCAGCCGGATGTTGCGGCCAGAGGATCCGGTGCCGTAGTAGTTCGCACGGTCGAACCGGTCGACCGATTCCACCTCGTAGTAGTACGGGATGTGATAGACCGCCACTTCAGTCAGATCGAAGCCCGGATCGTTGACGAACAAGGCCTCGGTCGTCGCCAGCACGAGCGGCACACCGCCGTAGAGGAGGATGGGCACGAACAGGTTCAGCACGACGGCGGCGGTCGTGCGGCGGCAGCGCAGGGAGAAGACCAGCCCTGTCGCCAGCCACAGCAAGTTGCACGCCAAGCTCATCACGACCGCGATCATCGCCGCCGCCAGCGGCACGGTGCCGGTCAGCGCGGCGACGCAGAAATGGGCGACGACGATCGCCCACGGCCAGAGCAGTCGGCGCAGGCTGCCGCAGAACTTGCCCCACACCACCTGCCAGCCGCTGATGGGTGAGACGATCAGCAGCGTCCAGGTGTCGCTTTCCTTCTCGCCCGCCATGGCCGTCGCCGATACCACGACCGCGATCAAGAGCAGCACGGAATGAAAGACGACGGCGTAGCCGGCGTGGGTGCCGCGGTCGTCGAGGTCGTTCTCGTTGGCCAGGGCGACGTATGTAAGAGCGAGCAACCCCAGCGTGGCGACGACGGCGACGATTCGCTGCCACAGGCGCGCGAACAGCGGTTGGCGCACCGCGTGCCAGAGCACGGGGTTGTCGCCGACCGAGCGGGCCGGGCGGGAGGGCTTTATCTTCGTCGGCTGATACGCCAGCGTCGGCAACTCGTCGGCGGGCTCGGCGGGCAGGGCGGGCTCGATCAGTGCGCCGGGCAGCGGCGGGGGCATGACGGGGAAGCCGCCGGGCGGCGCGGCGTGTGGCCGGACGTCGCCGGCGGCGCCGCGGGCGAGGCGGCGCACCATCAGCGCCGACGCGATCAGCAGCAGCAACGCCAGCCCCAGCTGCACGGCGGCGGGAATCCACCAGCCGACGGCGCTGCGCGCTTCGAAGATGTTGAAACCGCAGGCGACGACCGGCCACCACGCGCCCCAGAGCTGCTGGACAAAGCGGTACAGCCGCGCGGTGCGGATGACATCGCTCAGAAGCATGCCCGCGCATGCCGGGATCACGACGTAGATCGCAAACTGCACGAGCACCGAGAGCAGGATCACCGCCCAGGCCCGGCCGATGAAGGTGCTGAAGAACAGCCCCAGCGCCGCCGACCCGGTCGCGGTGGCTGCGGCGAGGACGATCAGGCCGATCATGTCGTCGATCTCGACCCCGCCGAGCAGGCGCACGATCGCCAGCACCGGCAGCGACAGGCCCACGAGCGTCAGGGCCGTCATCAGGCGCGAGAAGAGCTTGCCGCAGACGATCTGCCAGGCGTTGATCGGCGTCATCACGAGCACGTCGAACGTGCGCGCCAGCCGCTCGGCGCCGATGGCGTTGCTCGTCAGCACCGGGGCCATCACCTGCATGAACCCGATGGTGAAGAACGCGAACGTGGCGAAGAAGACTTGCCCGAGCTGTGCCTGCCGCTGCGCCTGCTGCACGACACCGGCACTGCGGGAGAACTCGTTGGTAAAGATGAGCCAGACGAAACCCAGGAGGATCAGCAGCAAGCCGAGATACGCGCAGCGCAGTACGTAGGTGCGTTTGCGGCGGGCCATCTGCCGCAGCTCTTTGCCCAGGAGCGGGCCGAACGGCGACAAACCCAGCAGCCGACGCGGGGGGGCGTATGGTGCGGCAGGCGGGACGACAGGGGGAACGGCAGGCATGCCGGCGGGCAAGGGAGGGGCGGTCAAACGGGAGTCCTCGCGTAAAGGCGGCGCGCATTGTGCCGGGCCGGGGCGGCGGACTCAACTGCGGTGCGGATTTCGCGCCTTCGCCGGCCGGTGGCTGTCCACGCGGGATGCGTGCCGGATCGGGCATCGATCGAAAAGCGAAAAAAGACTTGCCCTCGTTAAAAACTTTTCATATGTTTCTCACGCCCCCGGCTGACCGCCCGGTTTCGGCCTGCGTGAATCCAATTCGAACGTTCTCACGGACGAGGAACTTTTGTGACGCTTTCCAACCTGCGCGACTGGCTCGGCGCCCCGTTGATCGACGACACGTCTGATGAAAAACCCTTCCGCGTCCGTCGCGGCTCGGCGGCGTTGATCGCGCTGGGGTGGGTCTGCTTCGGCGCCGCCTGCCTGCTGGGCGCCTGGGCCGTCCGCAGCGGGATGCCGGTGTACAGCAGCTTTGATTTCACGCACGGCCTCGTGACCGACGGCGGCACGGTGATCCTGCGGTTGGCACCCGACAGCGTTCGTGATTTTGCGACATTCAAGATCCTCGTCCACATCGGCGAGATCTTGGGGACAACGCTGTTCTCCCTCGGGCTGCTCAGCATCGTCCTGATGAACCGCCGCGACCGAGCCCGCACCTGGCGGCCGCGGGCGCTGTGATACGGGCCTGTTAGCAGCCCGCTCCAAAAAAATAGAAAACGCTGGGAAGACGTTTTGACCACCGGCTGGCACCAGCTGGTGGTTTTTTGTTGCGCTGCGCCGACCCAACCATTGAATCCTAATCACAGTGGCGGGGTCGCTGGCGTCGCGCCAGGACTAGGCGAAGTACGCATCGATCACGGGCTCGATCTGCGCCTTGATCGTCGCGTTGGCAAACCCCGCCCACGAAAGCCCGGTCGTGCAGTCGAGCGGGCCGTCGAGCGGACGGCCCTGGCCGTCGGTGAGCAGCACGCCGGCTTCTTCGGCGATCAGCAACGTCGCGCAGTCGTACGGGTGGCAGCACAGGCCTTCGGGCTGATTGCCCATCTTGTAAAACAGCGGCCGCAAATCGGCGTTGAAGCGGTCGTGGCCGACGATGAGCTCATAGAACTGCCCGCCGGTGCAGATGTACTGGTCGTCGAACACCATCGCCTTGGTCACGTCCGCGGGGCCGAGGTTGGCCTTGACGATTCGCTCCATCAGGTCGCTTGCCGCCACCTTCGTGCCGGGGAAGAAGTTCACAACGCTGGCGAAGCCGTGCTTGATTGTGTCCGCCCGGCTGGCCCCGATCGGCAGCGGCGAAGCCTGCCCGCTATGCAAACTCACGCGAACGCCATGCGCGCCCTGGCCCTTGACCGCCCACAGCACGTCGCTGAAGCCCATCTTGCTCGTGGGCAGTTCGCTCATCACGGCGATCTCGATGTCGCGCAGTCGCGTGTCCGGCCCCTTGTTCGGCGCCACACCCGCCAGCGCCCACGCCGGGCGCTTGTCGTACATGATCCCGCGCGTGCCGTCGATCGGGTCGACGATCACGCGGATCAGCGCGTCGTCCTCGCGCGTCCCGTGCGGAAAAACTTTGTTGGCCTCGTTCCCGTGCTCGTCTTCAAGCCCTTCGGCGATCAAGACCAGCGGCGTCTCCTTCGCCCATTCTTCGCAGAACGATTCCAGCAGCGGCTCGACCTCGGTGTCGATTTTGTAAATCGTGTCCGCCGCCGTGGAATGGCTGACTTCGTGCAGCGCCTGCTTCGACCGCGCCGCGATGAGCGTGTCGCGCACGATCTTCTGGAACGCGATGAGTCGGTCGACGACGGCCTGGGGGTGTTGGATCATTTATCTTCGCTTTTCTTGGTCGGCTTGCTGCCCGGGCGGGCGAACAAGTCGACGATTTCTTCGGCCATGTAAACGCGATTACGTTGTTGGCCCGTGATTTCGGCAACCACTTTCAAACCCTCGAGGGTTTCAACGGCGCGTTGTGCCGACTGGGGCGAAATCTTTAGCATGTCTGCCACCCGCTTGATCGTCACGGCCGGCTCGCCGAAGAGGGAATCGACCACTTCCGCCAACAAGGCTGACATCCGTGCCTTGCGGATCGATTGATGGTACTTCGCGCGCAGGTCTGTGAGCGCGCGCAGGACGGCAATTGAGTGTCCGCACTCGGCGGTCACGCAGCGGCAAACGTATTCGATCCACGCGCCCCACCGGCCGCGTTCGGTCACGTCGAGCATCAGGTCGTAATAGTCGCGCCGCTTGGCTTCGAGCTGCGCGCTGGGATTCAGTAGCGGCAGATCGAGTGCCTTTTCGGCAACGAGTTGCCAGAGGATCAACGCACGGCCGATGCGGCCGTTGCCGTCATCGAAGGGATGGATCGCCTCGAACTGGTAGTGCGCCATCGCCGTTCGGGCGATCAGCGGCAAGTCCGGCGGGCGGACGATGAAGTCGATTAAATCTTCCAGCCGGTCGGTCACGCGCAGCGGGGGCGGCGGCACATACCGCGCCTCGGCGATCTTCCGGCTCGACCCGATCCAATTTTGCAGCTTCCGGAAATCGCCCACGATCTTCGGCGGGTGTTCGACTTGCCGGAATAACAGTTGGTGCATCTGCTTCAGCACCGACAGCGAAATTGGCCGGGCGGCGCTGGTTTCGACGGCGTAGAGCAAAAGCTGGTAGTTGTTCTCGACTTCGCGGATGTCCGACGATCGTTCCGTCACATCGTCAATCAGATCGAACAGCACGAGCGTGCGAACGCCCGCGTACGTCCGCTCGATGCGGCTCGATGACTCGGCCTCGCGACGCAGGAACAAGCGCAGCAGTCGCTCTGGGTGGGGAAAATCCGCCCCGAGCCCCCCCACTCGCCCGATCGCCGTTTGCGCTTCGGCAACGGCGCTAACGAGCGAGCTTGTCCATCCCAACGTGCGAGGTAAATCATTGGGTACAAAGGCTTTCGCTCCCTCGCCCGCGTCGACCTTTCGCCCGGACGTCGAACCGATCGCTTCATTTTTCGACAACGACGCTCCTTATTCCACTTCGCGTCAATGCATCGTATCTTATTCCGCTTTTGGCATCAAATCGGAATAAGAGAAATTGTTATTCCGTCAGGTGGAATAAGGCGCCACCGAAACTACCCCACCTTTCTGCCTTACACGACCGCCGTCCCCGCCGCCCAAGCGCCTTGGCTGGAGGCGAGGAAGGCTTCGGGCTTGAGGCCGGTCTTTTGCTCGTAATCGTGCATGATCTCGCTGATGGCGGTGTCGACGGAATCGCCGGTGTTGCAGAGGATCGCTACCGTCCCGCCGCTGCCGCCGCCGGTGATTTTTGCGCCGTAGATGCCCGCGGGTTCGCGGGCACGGGCCAGGGCGACGAGCAAATCGCATTCGTCGGCGCCCAATAGGGCGTCGTTGGTGTAACTGATGTGGCTGGCGTACATGAGATGGCCGGCCTTATCGAGCAGGAGCTTGCGGTCGCGGTTTTCCACGGCGGAGCCGTGGGCGTCGGTATGCGCGGGGGGGGCGATTTGTGCGTCGAGGGCGTTTACTTCTTCGATGTAGCGAATGAACTCGTTTACCCGGTGGGCTTCGAAGACGTGGTGGTCGGTCGCGCCTTGCACGCGGTACTCGGCGTCGGGCTCGACGGTCGTGGCCTTGTCGATCGTCGGGCCGTACTGCAGCAGGAACTGCCCGCCGCGGATCGTCTCGGGCAGATACGGGCGGAAGAACCTCTTGTAATCGTCGAGCGGCAGGTTGGCGAGATACCCGTTCATCGGGTCGGCCACGAGCGTCTGCCCGCCCGCGCCGCCCATCTGCTTCATTTTTTCGAGGATGATCTTATGGCCCATGAACGCGGCGCAGCGCGTGCGTCCGTACTGCCCGCCGCCGACGCTGTGCTTGACGTTGCTGTTGATCCCCACCGCCCGCACGCCCGCCGGCAGGTGCAGGGGGGCCAGCAGCTCATGCGGCTGGCACTTCATTCGCATGAGCGAACCGATCTCGCCGGCGCAGCTGGCGGCCTGGTCCATGATGCCGCACGGGGCGCCGACGATCTGGTTTTCGACGCGTTGGCACATCGCGGCGATCTTCATCGGGCCGCTGGGGGTTTTGCGGATCTGGAACTTCGAATCCAGCTCTTCCACGAGTGCGGTCATCATCGCCACTTCGATCGCCGCGCTGCTGCTGACGCCGGCGCCCAGCGGTACGGTGCTGTAGAGAGCGATGTTGAAGCCCGTAATCGCAGGGTCGCGCAGGTCGATGAGCTTTTCGTCGTGAAGGATCGCCAGGCACCCCGCGAGGTAGCCCGCCCAGGTGCGGCCGGGCTCGGCGAAGTTCCGCCGCAGCTCGTCGATCGGCAGGGCGAGCGATTCCAGCGGGATCACGAGCGTGAAGGGCAGGTGCTGGTCGAGCAGGTTCAGGCCGATCACCTGCACGTCGCGGTCGTCGCGGCGCTGCACCGCGACGGCGGCGGCGCGGTCGAGCGTGGCCTCGCAGACGACGCTGCCCGTGTAGTCGGCGATGCCCCCCATCACGTCCAGGCGGCCGGGGGCGCGGGCGATGCGCGTGGGCTTGCGCACGTCGAAACTGGCCGCCAGCTCGTTGCGCACGCGGCGCAGGAGCGTCGGCACGGGTTCCTGCGCCGTCAGCTCCACGCCGGCGGCGTCGAGCAGCGACGGCTCAGGGGCCGGGGCGAAAGGCGCCTCAGGGCTGGTCGGCTCGGGCCGGAGGGGTGTGGGCGGTTGTGGGGGCACTGGCGGGCTCCTGATCGACCGGGCGTTTCGTCGACGACGGCTCACGCGACGGCGGCGCGAGGGATGGCGACACCGGCGGCAGCGCCGGCGGCCCGGACGCCGCGGGCGCTTCGCGGCGGCCTTCCAGGATCACCTGGTTGAAAAACCGGCTCCCGCCCGTGAGCTCAAACGTCGCGGCGAGCACATAATTTCCCTTGTCCGAAATCTGCGGCCAGGCGAGCTGAAAGATGTAAGCCCGGTTTACGGTGTTCCACCGCGCGCGCTGGTCTTCCATGCTATCGAGCCGGCCCTCCCACGGGGCCACCAGGCGCGGCCCGCGGACGTCGGGCTGGTACGGCTTGTACTCGAACAACTCGAACACCACTCGGCCGGCGCCTTTGGTCGGGTCGCCGAACTGGTCCTGCAATTCCACGACGGCTTCGAGCCCGTCAACGCGGCCGTCTGAATCGAAATCGTCGACCTTCGTAAACGCCGGATGCAGACGCATCGACGCCGGGCCGAAGAGCGTCTGGTCGACCGGCGTGCGCACCGTCTGCGGCGCGTCCGGGGAACAGCCGATCGCCATCAAGGCCAGCACCGCGGCGGCGCAGGGTCGGATCATCCCAGCGAATGTAGGAATGGGGGGAGGGCGTGTCAATTTGGGAAACCGGGGATGGTGTTCGGGTGTTTCGGTGTTTCGGTGTTTGGGAAGAGGCCAGTTGTTCTTGTGGTGCGACGATGGGCACGCCGGATCAGCGGGCTCTCTGGTACTGGGGGGATTGAGACAGATCGATCAGGGCCGCCCAGGCGCGCATCAGTTGCACGCACAGGAGCGCGATCGGGAGAAGGGCCAGGACCGCCAGGGCGGGTTTCCAGCCGACGTAGCCGAAGACGAACGCCGCGTCGTAGGCGATCAGCCAGAGCAGGCCGTACAGCATGAGCTGCCGGCCGTAGGCGCGTGCGTCGGGCTGGCGGGCGCGCAGGATCGCGGCGAACAGCACGAACGCCAGCGCCACCGCCGCGGGGTAGACCAGCGGCATGCCGATCCGCAGCGCAGCGGCCCGGTCGGCGGGGAAGCCTTGACGCCACAGCAGTGCCGCCTCGACCGCGGCGGTCACCGCCAGCAGCCCGCCGACGACGAACGCAACGTGCCGCTTGCGCAAGCGCGGGCGCTTGCCTTCCAGGCCGTAGCAGACGGTCGACAGAATCGCCACGTGCAGCAGCAGCGTCACGGCCTGCCAGGGGATCGGCAGGTGCGGCCACGGCACCGATGCGTGGGCGAAGCGAATCAGTCCCAGGGCCAGCAGCCCCGGGGCGACGAGGTATTTTCCGGCAAAGTCATAGAAGACGATCAGCACCAGCGTGGCGCCGATGGCCAGCAATCCCTGCCACTCGTCGGGCCGCAGGTAGGCCATCGCCGCCCCGCCGAGCAGGGCCACGCCGCCCAGAACCGCGCACAGCGCGTGGGCCCCCTGCACGCTCAACCGCCCCGACGGCAGCGGCCGATGGGCCGCGAGTTGGCTGTCGCGGCGGCGGTCGATGAGGTCGTTGAGCGCCATGCCGAAGGTGTACAGCCCGATCGACACCAGCGTCATTGCCGCCGCCACCGGCCACCGCACCGGCGTGCCCGTCGCCGCCGCCCCCAGCAGCAGCGCCGCCCACCCGTCACTGACGGCGGTGAACACCAGCGCCATCCGCGTGAACTGCAGCAGCGTCAGCAACCGTTGACTAAGCCAATACACGCCCGTAATTGTGGCGCGACCCGCGCGTGCGTCAATCACCAACGCGCAACAACCCCGTGGCACGGTCACTTCAGTGACCATGTCTTCGACCCAAAGGGCGCGCCAGGGAGACATACCCCTCGACGACAGCGTCCTACCGACTCGACAATCCCCCTCAGGCATTCGACACTATTTTCATGAGCACCCACGTCCCCGTCCCGGTGGAGGTCTCACTCCCGATGGATACGCGCGTGAGCGTGATCGTCGCGCGGTTCAACGCCCACATCACAGACATACTGCTCGCCGGCTGCCGGCAGCGGCTGGAAGAGCGCGGCATCGACCCGCCACGGATCGACGTGCACAGCGTGCCCGGCGCCTTCGAGCTGCCCACGGCTGCGAAGCTGGCGGCGGCGACGAAGCGGTACCACGCGATCGTCTGCCTCGGCTGCGTGATCCGCGGCGACACCCCGCACTTCGACTTCGTCGCCGGCGAAGCCGCACGCGGGATCATGCGCGTGAGCCTCGACGAATCGCTTCCGGTCATCTTCGGGGTCCTGACCACCAACACCGAAGAACAAGCCGCCGCCCGCGCCGGCGGCGCCCACGGCCACGCCGGCGTCCACGCCGCCGACGCGGCCCTGGAAATGATCGGCCTGACGCGAAAGCTGCGGAGCGGAAGGTGAGGAGGCAGAGGAGTTAGTGGTTAGAAATTAGGAATTAGTGAAATGCGGTGTTCACGATTTTGCCGCGTTTTCTCTAACTCCTAACCACTAACTCCTAATTCCTTATCCTCGCAATCAGCCGCCTGCCGCCTATACTTCCCGAATGATCCGCCCCCGCGCCGTTCGCGAGATCGCGCTCAAAATCCTGTTCGTCTGGGACGCCGCCGGCGAGGCCGACGAGAAGACGGCCCTGCAGCTCGCCGCCGACGCCAGCGACGACGCGAACACGCGCATGCGCGCCCTCGAGACGGCCCACAAGACCTGGGAATACCGCAAGCAGGCCGACGCATGGATCGAGCGGCTCGCCCCGCAATGGCCCCCGCGCCGCCAGCCCGGCGTCGACCGCAATCTGCTGCGGCTGGCGATGTGGGAACTCACCAGCACCGACACGCCGCGCAAAGTCACCCTCGACGAAGCCATCGAGCTGGCCAAGGAATACTCGACCGAAAATTCACCGTCGTTCGTCAACGGCGTACTCGACGCGGCGCTGAAAGAGATCACGTCGCTCGGCGCGCCGTAACGCCCCGCCCTCGACGATTCAGGCAAAGCATTCACGACCTGCAACAGCGGCTCGCCCACGCCCGAGACCCAAACCCCTCGCCCGGTACCCCGGGAGAGGGCAGGGAGAGGGCCGGAGCGTTAGCGATTCATTACGATGAGGCATCCGCCCGCCCCCACCTAACCTCCCCCGGAGGGGGAGGAACCGGAAGGGCGTTTTGTTGCGATGAGGCGGCTACCGCCGCCCCCTCCCTACCCTCCCCCGCGTACGGGCGAGGACATGCTTCGATCGCGTGGCGCAGCGTCCGCCTGATCTCTGGCACGAAGCGCTAGCCTACTGCTTCCCACGCCTGCGCCAGCCGCTTCGGCGATACCGGCACGGCGGTCTTCACTTCCTGTGCGAACAGCGACAACCGGAACTCTTCCAGCAGCCAGCGGTACTCGTCCAGTGCCGGCGAGATCAGGCCGCGCTGCTCGGCGCGGCGGGCGGCGGCGTTGTACTGCTCCTGCAGCGGGCGGATCTGCCCCAGGCCGGTGAGATCGCGCGACAGGCCGGCGTTGGATAGGCGCGACATGCGCACGTCGATGCCGCGCAGATACCGCGGCAGGGCGTCGAGCTTGTCGGCGGGGACGTGCTGCAGAAACTGCTTCGGCAGCAGCGCCGCCAGCTGCCGGCGCATGTCGTCGACGCTGTCGACCAGCAGCGGCGGGTAGTCCTTGTGCAGCAGGGCGGCGATCACGCGGTAGCGATCGAGGACGTCGGTGACGAGCCGGCCGACGCTGCGCGATTCCTCGTACAGCCGCCGCCACGCCGCGCCGGCGGCGGTGGCGAAGGCGCTCTTCGTGCGGATCGCGCCGTCGCCGGCGGCGAACGCGCGCGTCGCCGTCGCCAGCGCCAGGCCGTTCATCAAGTCGTCGCCCGTGCCGAACGGGGCGTAGTTGAGGCGCATCTTTTCCAGGCCCGGCAGGTCGCGCAGCACGCTTTTGATCTCGCTGGCCGCCTCGATCATGAACAAACGCCGCAAGCCCGCGGGCATGAACTTCGCCGCGGTCTGTGGCGAGTCGAGCAGGCGCAGCGCCAGCTTCTCGCCTTGCTCGATGAGCGTCGGATAGCCGAGCACGCGCACGCCGCCCAGATCCAGCTCCACGCCCGGCGGAAGGTCGCCGAAGCTCCACTCGCGCACGTCGTCGCGCGTGTAGCGCACGTCCGACAAGGCGGTGAAACTGTCGCGCACCTTTTGTCCCAACCGCTCGCGGATGGCGACAAGGTCGCGGCCTTCCTGTAAGACGCGGCCTTGGGCGTCCTGCACGCGGAAGCGCATCAGCAGGTGCGGGGGGATCTGCTCGGCCTGGAAATCGTCGCGCGTGATGCGCTGCCCGCTGGCGTTCCAGAGCAGCCCCGCGACGCTGTCGAGCAACGACCCGCTGCCGAACGGCGGCAGCCGGGCGACGGTCTTTTTCGCCGTCTCGCCGGCGGGCACGAACTGCGTGCGCAGCCGCTTGGGCAGGCTGCGGATCAGCGCCTCGACTTTCTCGCCCACCCACCCCGGCACGACCCATTCGGCGCGTGGCGACGACAACTGCGAAAGCGACGGCAGCGCGACGACGGCGGTGACGCCGTCGACCTCGTCGCCGGGTTCGAATGCGTACTGCAGCGGCAGCCGCACGGGGCCGGCGATAAGCTCATCAGGGAAAGCCGCGGCGATTAAGGGGGCAAGGATCGCGCGCACGTTCGTGGGGCGGGCGTCCCGCCCGCCTTCAACAAGTATGGGTAAGGCGGGCGGGACGCCCGCCCCACGATTGAGCAACTCATCCGTCGCTTCGGGTCGCAGCAGCTCGGCGTCGGTGAGTTCCAGCTCATGCCAGTTGCTGCCCTGTCCGCGGCGGGTCCACTGCACGAACGCCGGGCCGCTGAAGACCCACGGCGGCACGCGGGCGTCGAAGAATGCGTACCGCGTGCCGCTGTCATTCAGCAGGTCGCGGCGGCGGAGCTTCGTCTGCCAGCTTTCGATCTGCAGCACCGCCGCGCGGTTGGCCAGCACGGCGGGGTGATCGCTGCGGAACTGCCCGTCGACCAGCGCGTGCTGGATGAACAATTGTCGGCTTTGCACCGGGTCGATCGGGCCGTAATGCACGTTGCGCTTGGGCACGAGGATCAGGCCTAGGAGCGTCACCTTCTCGCTGGCGACGACGTGCCCGCTGGCTGCGTGCCAGTGCGGGTCGGTGTGGGTGCGCCCGACCAGGTGCGCCGCCGCCCGCTCGATCCATTCCGGCCGCACGGCCGCGACGGTGCGCGCGTACAGCCGGCCGGTCTCGACAAGCTCGGCAGCCATCACCCATAGCGGCCGCGCCTTGAACAACGCCGAGCCCGGCCAGATCGAGAGGCGCGTCTGCCGCGCGCCGGTGTAAGCGCCGGTCTCGTTCTTCATCGCGACGTTGCTCAGCAGCCCCGTCAGCAGCGCCCGGTGCAGGCGATCGCGCTCGTGCGGCGGGTACGGATCGTCGTTGGCCTCGGCGACGACCGCGCTCTGCCGCACCGCGCCCCCGCGCCCGCGCGACCGCCCGGCGGGCTTGTCGGTGACGTTGCGCAGCGATTCGTGCAACTGCTGGTGCACGTCCGTCCACTCGCGGTAGCGCAGGTAAGAAATGAAGTTCGCCCGACACCACTTGCGGAACTGGTTGTTGCTCAGCTCGCGCTGCCGCGCCCGCAGGCCGTGCCAGAGCTTGAGGATGCTGACGAAATCGCTTTGTGCGTCACGGAAGTGCCCGTGCGCCTGGTCGGCCTGGTTCTGCTGATCGGCGGGGCGGTCACGCACGTCCTGGGTGCTGAGGGCGGCGGCGATGATCAGGACGTCGGGCAGACAGTTCTCGTCCTGCCCGCCGACGATCATGCGCGCCACGCGCACGTCCACCGGCAGCCGCGCCAGACGCCGGCCGACGGGAGTGATGTTCTCGCGGTCGTCGATCGCCCCCAGCTCGTGCAGCGTATTGAGCCCGTCGCGGATCTGGCGGAAATCCGGCGGGTCGATGAAGGGGAAATCCTCCACGCGCCCCAGTCGCAGCCACATCATCTGCAGGATGACGCTGGCCAGGTCGGTGCGCAGGATTTCCGGATCGGTGAACCGCGGGCGCGCCGCGTAATCGGCCTCGGCGTAGAGGCGCACGCACACGCCCGGCGCGACGCGCCCGCAACGGCCGGCGCGCTGGTCGGCACTGGCCTGGCTGATCGGCTCGACCGGCAGGCGGCGGACTTTCGTGCGCGGGTTGTAGCGGCTCAGCCGCGCCAGGCCGGTGTCGATCACGTACCGAATGCCCGGCACGGTGACGCTCGTCTCGGCAACGTTCGTCGCCAGCACGATCCGCGGCCGATTGCCGCCGGGCCGGAACACCCGCATCTGCTCGGCGGCGGACAAACGCGAATACAACGGCAGCACGTCGGCATCCAACCCCGCGGCCTCCAGCGCCTCGGCGGCTTCGCGGATGTCGCGCTCGGTGGGCAAAAAAACGAGCGTATCCCCGCGGCCGGTAGGCGGGGCCTGTGCCGGCAACGGCGGGGCGGCGTCTTTCTGGTTCCTCCCCCCTTGGGGGAGGTTAGGTGGGGGCGTAGGGTGTGGAGACGCAAGGTCGTCGGGAATGACTTGCCGATTCGGTTCGGTGTCATTGGCACTTGGTAACGGCGATGCGTCCGACCGCCCCCACCTAGCCCCCCCCGGGGGGGGAGGAACCGGATCGGCACTTGATTGCTGCGCGGCGTCCGCAGTCTGCCGTTGCAGATCGGTAGCGATCTCAGATCCGGCTTCCGACCGCCGGCCCGACCACAGTTCCCGCACCGCCGCCACTACGCCTTCGATTTCCGTCAGGTCGGCGTCGCCGTCGGCGGGGGTGTCGTCATCGGTCGTACGCTCGTCGGTCGCCAGCGGGCGATACAGCGTGGTCACGGGATACGTCCGGCCGCTGACCTCGATCACCGGGGCGTCGCCGAACTGCCGGCTGAAGCGGCCCGGGTCGATCGTGGCGCTGGTGATCACCAGCCGCAAATCCGGCCGGCGGGGCATAAGGCGCTGGAGGTAGCCGAGCAGGAAATCGATGTTGAGACTGCGCTCGTGGGCTTCGTCGAGGATCAGGGTGTCGTACTGCCGCAGATCGCGGTCGGTCTGCGTTTCGGCCAGCAGGATGCCGTCGGTCATGAGCTTGACGCGCGTGCCCGGCTGGGTCTGGTCCTGGAAGCGGATTTTGTAACCCACGCCCGCGCCCAGCGGCGTGTGAAGTTCGTCGGCAATGCGCTGCGCCACCGTCCGCGCCGCCAAGCGGCGGGGCTGGGTGTGCCCGATCACGCCGCGGCCACGCTGGCCGCGCCCGAGTTCGAGGCAGATTTTGGGTAGTTGCGTGGTTTTGCCCGACCCTGTTTCGCCGCAAACGATGACCACCGGGTGCCGCGCGATCGCCTGCGCGATCTCCGCCCGGCGGGCCGAAACAGGCAGGTCCGGGGGAAAATGGATGGGATCGGTTGGAATCAAGGGACAGCGCCGTCGTAGATCAGGCGGGATTATAGCCGCGTGCCGGCCCCGACGGTGAAGCGGGGTTGCCTAGAGCCTGTGATAGGGTGATTACTTTGCGCGCAGCGCGTAGATCGCATTTGCATTCTTTTAGAGCGACAAATGCTGCGGCAAATTGTCCGCAACATGCCTATTGATTACGCGATTGCCCCCGCTAATATGCCTTCGTCGAGGTCGGGCAGCGTTGGCGATCGGTCGCCAACGAGTTCGGGCCCGGCAATGATCGGGTAAGAAAACCAAACGCCGACGCGTGGCACGAGGTTCGCTAAGTAGTTAATCGGAAGCCGGTTATGTCCGACCGGCCGGGCCTTACGGGTCGTACCGAGAGACTGCCATGCGAATCGACTGGCTGCGGGTGTTGAAACAGGTCATCGCCCTAGTGATCGCGATCGGTTTTGCGGTCGGCCTGATGGTTCGGGCCAATACGGTCAGCGACCCGGTGCCGGGAATGATCGGGCCGGTGATGTGTGCCGTGTGCGGCCTTTTATTGGTTGGTACGACTCTTGTAATGATCCTTCAGTCGCCCGAGGCGGTTTAACGCCGGCGACTTTTACAATCCTCCTCCTCCGCCACACCGGGCCTGCACCCTCCTCCGCAAGGCCCGGTGTTTTTTTGCGCTGAACGAATCCTGTCCTTCCCCGGCCGGTCGGGCAGGGATCGTATCTATAGTTGACACCGCAAGGCGTCCGGGTTGTTCGCGGCGCAGTCGGGACGCCCCCACGCGATCACAACCGTTCTGCCGTGAGCGCGCAACGCAACCCGCGGCGTCGAACCGACGCCGCGGGCTAGTGATCAATTTGGTGATCGAACAAACGTCGCCTTACAGCGCGGCTTCGTCTTTTTCGCCCGTGCGGATGCGCACCACGCTCGTGATCGGCGTGACGAAGATTTTCCCGTCGCCGACTTCGCCGGTGCGGGCGGCCTTGATGATGGCGTCGATCGCCAGTTCCACTTCGCTGGACTTCACTGCCACGCGCAAAAGGACTTTGGGCACAAAGCCGATGTCCATTTTCGCCCCGCGGTAGCGCTCGGTGTGCCCGGCCTGGCGACCGAAGCCTTTCACTTCCGAGGCCGTGGCGCCGAGAATGCCGATCTCGCCGAGGGCGTTCTTCACATCATCGAGTTTCTGGGGCTTGATGATGGCTTCGATCATCTGCATAGCGAATCTCCCTTTATTTGCCGGCGGCGGGGTGGGGCCGCGGGCCTGAGCGAGTTGGTCGGGCGGCACTGTAGCGGCATGGCCGGCGTGGGACAAATCCGCTAGACTCGATGACAGTTTCATGCCTCCCGTCAATCCGCCCGATGTGCCGCCCGCCCTTCCGCCGACCGTCCTTCCGCCAGCCGAGCCCGCGCACGCCGAGCACGACGACGCCGATCTCGCCGCCCTCATCGAACTCAGCCGCCCGCGGCCGGTGTTCCGGCACATCGGCACGGTCGTCACGCTCGCGTGGATGACGATCTTCGTCGCCTACTTTCTGCCCGCCCAGTCCGTTGCCCGCGGCGGGGTGATGGCGCTGGCGTTCATCGTCGGGGCCGGCGGGGTGTTCACGTTGTGGGCCCTTGCCCGGGCGTTCCGCGTCGAGCAGCTCGAGCTCGACGGCATCGAAGACGCTCTGGCCCTGAAGCAATACCCCCAGGCCGGCGCCCGGCTAGAAGCGTTGCTCGGCCGGCCGATGCGCAGCGCCCAGGGGCGGCTGCGCGCGATGATCCTGCTGGCAACGCTGCTGACGCGCGGGCGGCGCTTCGAGGCGGCGCTGCAGATGTACACGCACCTGCTCGAAGTCGAGCGCGTCGCCGGCCCCGGCGGGGCGGTCGTGCGGCTCGGCCGCGTGATGGCGATGCTCCAGAGCGACCACCTCTACGACGCCGACCGCGCGATCAACGATTTGCGCCGCCTGATCGACCGCGGCGGCCTCGACGCCGAAATGCTCGCCGCCGACGCCCCGCCGACTGCCGGCGGGCCCGACCCGCTACCGGTCGCCGGCCTGCGCCTCATCGAGATGTACCGCGACATCAAGACCGGCCACTTCCGCGAAGCTATCGACGTCTTCGAGGCCAGCCGCGCGATCCTCCGCCGCGGCCTCGCCCACCGCTGCGCCGAAGCCCTGGCTCTGGTCGCCGTCGCCCACGACCTGCTCGACGAACCGCTCCTCGCCGCCCAGCGCTTCGCCGAAGCCACCTTGCTCCAACCCGTCGGCGAACTCATCTGGCGATACCCCGAAGTCGACCGCGTCGCCCGGAAGTACCCGATCGTGCGACCGCCGGGGGAAGGGTGAGGAGTGCGAGGAGTGCGAGGAGCCAGGAGTGCGAGGAGGAAGACGGGAAAATCAAAATGCACGCGCCTTCCATCAACAAAAAGCTCCGTTCCGACTTCCACCAACTTCTCCTGACTCCTGGCTCCTGACTCCTGGCTCCTTCCCCCCCATGCCCGACATCGCCACCATCCCCACGCCCCGTGCCATCGCCCGTTACAACCGCGGGCTGCTGGTGTCGCGCGTCACGCGGATGGCGTTGCTGACGGCGGTGGTGTGCGGGTCGATGCTGCAGTTGCTGGGCAGGCCCGACGTGGGGGCGCTGCTGGTGATCGTGGCCGTCATGGTGTGGACGGTCCTGACGGTGCGCACGGCCAAGGTGCAGCAGGAACTGTCGCTGGCGCGCGGCCTGCTCGAAGCCGGCCGGCCGGCGGAGGCCGAGCACGCGATCGACCTGACGCTCGAACGCTTCTGCCTGCAGTCGCGGCCGCGCGTGGCGGCGCTGCACCTGCTGGCGACGCTGCGCTTCACCCAGCACCGCTTCCGCGAATCGGCCCAGATGCTGTCCCGGCTGCTCGAACGCGCCCGCGGCGATGCGTCGATCCTGCGCGCGATGCGCCTTATGCTCGCCGAAGCGGCGTTGGAGTACGGCGACGTGCACACCGCGTTCACTGCGCTGTCAGGGGCAATGACCGGCGAGCTGAGCGTCCGCGAGCGGCTGAAGGTGATGGAACTGCAAATCGAGTACTGCACCCGCATCGCCGCATGGCCGCAGGTGGTCGACGGCTTGGCCGCCAAGATCGAGCTTGCCGAACTGCTCCCCGCCGAACCCGCCGCCCGCGTGCAGGCGCTGATGGCGCTGGCCTTGTCTAAGCTCGGCCGCCACGACTGGTCGAACTGGTTGCTCGCCCGCGTGCGGTTGCTGTTCGACGCCGAGCCACTGATCGAGCGCCGCCCCGTCCTGCGTGACTTGCTGACGCAACCCCACGAATAAGCAGACGTAAGGCAGCTCGGACACGGAGTCGACTGACGCACCTTGCCATTCTTCATTGCGTTCTTCGTGTGCATTCGTGGGGATTCGTGTTTCCTCTTCAATGGAGCGATAAGCAACCCGCCGCGACGGAGTGACCCGGCGGCCAAGGCCCTCTCCCTACCCTCTCCCGGAG
>DASVSS010000074.1:0-12834 GCA_036387945.1 Tepidisphaeraceae bacterium
GATTGGCATGAAGACCGGCGGGCTATTCCACGATTCGCTCACCTTCCGCTGGCGGTACTGGGTCGGATCGGCCGCGATGATCGCGGCCCGTCCTCTGACAGGGGTGGGTTGGGAGAACTTCGGCGAAACGTACGTCCAGTACCGCGTGCCCGGCGCGATCGAGGAAATCAAAGACCCGCATAATCTGCTTGTGAAATTCGCCACCGAGACCGGCCTGCCCGGCCTCGTTTTGCTGATCGCAACGCTGGGGGTGGCTGCCTGGGAAGTCGGCCGCCGTGCGCCGGCGCTGACGCGAACGCGCACCGGTGAGGCGCTGCGTCCGGCGGCGTGGGTGGTCGGCGCGTTCGTTGCCGCGCACGTCGCCACGCGCGGGTTCGCCCTGCTCGATTTTACCGAGTTGCTGAAGCTGGTGCTCTTCGCGGCGCTGCTCGGCGCGGCGGTGCTGGTCGGCAGCGTTCGGTCACTCAATGACTTCGTCCTCGAAGGCGGGCGCTCGCGGTGGGTGGGCGGCGGGGCCGTGCTGGCGCTGCTGATATTTCTGGCGCACAATTTCGTCGACTTCGCGCTCTTCGAGACCGGCCCGATGTTGATGTTCATGGCAACACTGGGCGCGTGCCTGGGCATCCGGGCCGGCCGGCGTCGGGTGAAGCGCAACACGCCGGCGGCACTAGCGTCGTTGGCCGTGCTCGCCCTGCTGGCGCTGAGTTTCGCGCTGCTAATCGTTCTTCCCGTCGGGCTTGCCGAAAGCCACGCCGCGGCGGCGCGGCAGCTGACGACGGAGAACAAGACCGATCGTGCCGCGGCGTCGTGGCGCGCCGCGATCGACGCGTCGCCGGTCGCCAACGCCCATTACGCTTTGGAGGCCGGCGAAGCATACCGCTCCTCGCGGCAGCCGCGGCCGCGGGAGGCGATCGCGTTCCTGTCACAGGCCGTCGAGGCCGACCCGCGCCTCCTGCGCGGCTGGCTCGAACGGGCGCGGGCCCGCCGGTCGTATGGCCTCGTCCGCGACGAAGCAGAGTTGAACGCGATCGAGACCGACTACCGCACGGCGCTGCGTCTGGACCCGCAGGCAATCGACGCCCGCGTGGAATACGCTCAATTCCTCGACTCGGCCGGCCGGTCCTCCCGGGCACTCGAAGAATACCGGGCTGCTCTGGCGATGAGCGACCGCCTTCCCGCCCACGAAATCCGCCGGCTGTCGCCAGCGAACGCCGACGCCGTCCGCCAGCGCATCGCCGCGCTGGGCGGCGGGCAATAGAAGTTCATTTGAAAGGCAGCGCCGACCGGCCCGTCGCGACGGTAGGCGCACGCGGTGAGGAAAAGCGCGCCGCTTAGAGTTCGCCGTTATGCGACACCGTCTGCACGTCGTCGTTGTCTTCCAGCAGATCGATCAGCTTTAACAACGTCTGTGCCTTCTCGCCGTCAACGGCCACGGTGTTCTGCGGAAGGTAAGTCACCTCCGCGTTCTCGATCGTAAAATCCCTGGCCGCCAGCGCGTCCTTCACCTTATGAAACGCCGTCGGCTGCGTAACGACTTCGAAGACTTCGCCTTCGTTGCGCACGTCTTCGGCGCCGGCTTCGAGGGCCGATTCCATCAGGTCGTCTTCGTCGACGCCGCCGGCATTGAGGGTGATGACGCCGGACTTGGTGAACTGAAACGCCACCGACCCGTTCGATCCCAGGTTTCCGCCGTGGCGCTCGAACGCCGCCCGCAGGTCCGGGGCGGTGCGGGCGCGGTTGTTGGTGAGGGCCTCGATCATGATTGCCACCCCGCCGGGGCCGTACCCTTCGTAGGTAATGGCCTCGTAGTCTTCGGCCCCGAGTTCGCCGGTGCCTTTCTTGATGGCGTTGGCGATCGTGTCCTTGGGCATGTTGGCCTGCTTGGCCTCGTCGATGACGTAGCGCAGCGACAGGTTCTGGCCCGGGTCGCCGCCGCCGCCCTTGGCGGCGATGATGATCTTGCGCGCGATCTTG
Organism: Tepidisphaeraceae bacterium; assembly: GCA_036387945.1. Lineage (GTDB taxonomy): Bacteria > Planctomycetota > Phycisphaerae > Tepidisphaerales > Tepidisphaeraceae > DASVSS01. The sequence goes on from DASVSS010000074.1 coordinate 1,975, forward strand.
CTCCACACCTTGCCGCGCTTGGCGTCGTTGGAGCCCTTCGCGCGCTTGATCTTCGACCAATGACTATGCCCGGCCATGTCTGCTCCTCAGGGGCGCGGGAATGTCCGCGCCGGGGTTGATACTTCACGGCGACGTCGGCGCAACGCTGACGGGTTGTTTCTCGGCCGCTTGTTTGAGCTTGTGATCGATCCGCAGGCGCAGTTGCGGGTCGCCCGACATGCCGCGGCGGACCGCCTCGCCGGCGGCCTTCCAGCGCGCGACGGCCTCGTCGGCCTTGCCGATCCGGTACGCGGCGTCGGCGGCGTGATCGAGCACGACCGGGTCCGCCGGGTCCGACGCCTTTACCGCACGGTCGAGATAATCGAAGGCTTCTTCGAATTTACTGCGTTTGTAGAGCATCCAGCCGACGCTGTCGATGTACGCCGGATGGTCCGGCTCCAGGCCGGCGGCCTTCCACAACAAGGCTTCGGCGAACTCCGGTTCGCGGCCGCTTTCGATGAGGCTGTAGCCCAGGTCGTTGCACACGCCCGCGTCGTTGGCGTCGCGGGCGTACGCCTGCCGAAGGGTGCGCTCGGCGGCGACGGCGTCGTCGAGCTGCGTGAAAATCGAGGAAAGGTAATACAACTCGGGCGTGGATTTGACCCGCGCCGCCGCCTGCTCAGTGAGCCGCACGGCCTCGGCCTTCTGGTCGTCGGCCTCGAGCAGCGCCACCAGCGGGCCGAGGAGCGTGACGCGCGACCCGGACTTTTGCAGTCCCGCCTGCAGCGCGTCGATCAGCCGTTGCTTGCCGCCCTGCTGCAGCACGAGGGCGACGCCGGCGGTCAGGGCCTGCGGCTCGTCGGAAAACTCGTCGACGAACAGCTCGATGTCGCGCTCGTTCGTGGGATCGACGTCGGGCATGCCCAGGGAATCACCCGGCGGCGTCGCCATCCAACGCTGTGCGAGCGACGGATTCAGCCGCGCCGCCTCCGTGAGCTTGCGCTGCGCGACGAGCGGCTTGCCCGCTTCTTGCGCGACCGAAGCCACGGCAAACGCCTTCGCCGCTGCCAGGTCCTCCGGCACGGTCATTGCGTCCAGAACCTTGTCGCGCAGAGGCGCTGGCTGCGCGGGCTGCGTAAGAATGCGCCATCCCCGGGCGATCTGCGGCCAGGCGGTGGGCTGCTCGGTCATCAAGCGCAACAGACGAATCGCCAGCGCGTCGCCCCGGCTGCTGGCGCGGTAGGCGGCCGTCAGTTCGCGGACGTACTCACCGGTGATCGACGATCGTGCGACCTCGAGCCGGTGCAGCGCCGCCTCGACGTTGCCGACGCGACGCTCGAGCCGCGCACCAAGCACGGCGCGGTCGGTCTGGTCGCTCGCCGGCGCGGCGGGGGCGGAATCGAGTTGACGCAGGGCGGCTCTGTCACCGCCGTGGGCGGCGAAAAGGTCGATGTAGGCCTGAACGCTGCCGCGGCTGGCGTCGAATTGATCGACCACGGAGATCGCTTCCGCCGCCGCGCCGGCAAGGTTTCCGCTGTCGGCGAGCACTGCGGCCACGCGAAGGCGTAGCACGGGAGCGGCACCGGGCTCGTCGGCCATCAGCTTGCGGTACAGGTCGACCGCTTCGCCCGGCCGGGCCGACTTCGCGGCCAGGTCGGCCATGCGCAGCCGCAACACGCTCGGCCGCATTGCCAGTTCGGCAAGTTCCGGGTGCCGTTGCAGGCCCAATGCACGCATTTCGACGGTGCGCAGCACCCGTCCGTAACAGGCGGTCGCTGCGACCGGCATACCCTGCTCTTCGAGCAGCTTGCCCAGCAGCAGATCGACCAGTGCCGCGTCCACGCCGGGATATTTGTAGTGCGAGCTCAGTTGCGCCAGGCGGAGCTGCTCGGTGGCCGCGGGTTTGTCGTTGCGCTCGACGAGCAGGCGGGCGGCATACACGCGGGCGTCAAGCGAGTGGGGGTCGTACGCCGACGCCTGGCGGAACGCCGAGAGCGCTCGATTGTCGTCGATGCCGAGCAGCGCCTGGCCCAGGTCAAGCCACACGGTTGCCGACGCGCCGTCGGCTTCGATCGCGGCCGACAGTTTCTGCACCGCCTCGGCCTTACGTCCGCGGAGCAGGGCGTCGCGTCCCTGGGCGTAAAGGCGCAGGGCGTCGAGCGGCGCCGCGCCCGCGGGCTGCGTCGTCGGGGCGGGCAGCGTCAGCGGCGGCAGGCCGTCGGTGGCGGGCTGCTCGGTTGGCGCGACGCGGGCGACGGGCGCGATGTGCGGCTTTCGCGCGCAGCCGCCGGGCGAAGACAATGTCAACGCCGCCACCGCGCCGGCCGTCCATCGCTTGGCGTTTTTCACGGAATGACTTTATTCAGCGGGTAAGTAAAAATCCCCGTCGCGCCGGCGCGACGCAGCTGCGGGATCAGCTCCCGCTCCTGGCTCTGCTCCAAGATCACCTCCACGGCGATCCATTCCGGGTCGCTCAGGCGGGATACCGTGGGGCTCTTCTCCGCCGGCAGAAACGAGACGATCTCCGCGAGCTTGGCCTCGGGGCAGTTCATCTTCAGGCCGATCTTGGCGCGGGCTTCGATCGCGCCTTTGAGCAGCATGGCGATGTTCTCCATCTTTTCGCGCTTCCACGGGATCGCCCAGGCGTCTTTGTTGGCGATGAAGCGGATCGTGCTGTGCAGCAGCGTGTCGATCACGCGCAGGTTGTTCGCCCGGATGCTGCTGCCGGTCTCGGTGAGGTCGACGATGCCGTCGAGGATGCGAGCCTTGATCTCGGTCGTGCCCCAGGAAAACTCCACCGCCACGTCCGCCACGCCGCGGTCGGCGAAATACTTACGCGTGACGTTAACCAGTTCGGTGGCGACCACCTTGCCGGCGAAATCCGCGGCCGTGCGAATCTCGCTTTCGTCGGGCACCGCCAGCACCCAGCGCGCCGCGACGCTGCTGGCACGCGAATAGGTGAGCTCGACGATCTCGTGCACGTCGGCGGCATTGCCGTTCTCGACGATCCAGTCGTACCCGGTCAGCCCGCAATCGATGATGCCGTCGACGACGTAGCGGCTGATCTCCTGGGCCCGGAACAGCACGCCGGAGATTTTTTCGTCGTCAATGCGCGGGAAGACGCTGCGGCTGTCGATGCTGATCTTGTAGCCGGCCTTCCCGAACAGTTCGGTTGTCGACTGCTGCATCGACCCGCTCGGCAGGCCGAGGCGGAGGGTGTTTTCGGGCAGGCGATTGTTCATCATTTGAAATGGCTGAGTAGTGGAGCGGGCGAGTCGTTGAGCGGTGGCCTCGCGGGGGTTCCGACTTAACCACTCGACAACTATACACTCAACGGCCGGCGATTTACTTCCCGCGCTTCAGCGCCGCGCGGCGCAGGACCGCGTAGAACTCGTACGAATCGTCGCCCTTCACTTGCGCGTCGGCGAATTTCTGGGCGTCGTCCAGGCTCGTGCCCGGCTCGACGGCGTCGGCGGCGACGAGCACTTCGAGCATCCCCGCGTCGATCGGCACGGCCGGCTCGCCGAAGCCGAAGAGCATCGTGTAGGCCTCGATGAACGGCGTAATCTCCGGCAACTCCCGCAACGCCGCCCGCGCTTCCTTGCGGCCGAGGGTTTTGAAGCGGTCGAGGTTGAGCGTGTGCTCCTTTTCGAACAGGTGATTGAGCATCTCCCGCAGCACGAGTGCGCGATGTTCGATGTCCGGGTATTTGTCACCGATGAGTGAGATCACTTCCAGCTCGGTGGCCACGCGCAGCTCGTTGAGACTGACGAACTCCTTGTCGATCACCGCCATGGCGGCGTCGACGCGGTTGTCGGGGACGTCGGCGGAGAGCGCGCCCATGACGAGAGCGCGCAACGCGTCGACGGGGCGCTTGGGTTCGGGCTTGCCTTCTTTGAGCAGCTTTTTGTACAGGCTTTTCAGGTTGTCGGCGTGCTTGGTGGCATTCTTCATGGTTCGTCGCCTTGCGCGGCAGTCGGGTCGGGGCTCGGGCCATCGCGCTCGGCCTTGCGGTTGTCTTCTTCTTTGACGGCTTTGTCGATCAGGTTCAAGACGTTCAGCTCGGTGCGTAATGCTTCGTCGAGATGGAATTTCAGGAACGGCACCGTCCGCAGCGGCAGAGTTTTCTGCAGTTTCTGGCGCATCATCCCTGCCGAGTGCTTTAGGGCGTTGAGGGCGGCAGTCTGCTTGCCCTCGGTGCCCATGATGGTGACGAACACGTCCGCCGTCGACAGGTCGGTGGCGACCTTGACGCGCGTGATGCTTGGGAAGCCTTCCAGCCGCGGGTCGTTGAGCTCGCGCATGATGATGGTCATCAGTTCCTGCTGAAGCTGGCTGGCGATCATTTCGGTTCTGCGGGACATTTGGTTCTTGGTTGGGGGTGGGTGTGCGGTGCTGGCCACTGAAGTGGCAAGCCCGGGGAGGCTCTTGTTATGCGAAATCGATCTGGTAGTCGAGGAGCGTGACTCCGTCGGACATTCTGACCATGTCTACGATTTTAGTTAAGCCGCCTTCGACGTAGCGCTTGTCGTTGCTGACCATCGCGACGCCGAAGATGGAGCGCTGGTATTCATCGAGGCGATCGACTTCCGCCACGCTGACGTTGTGGCCGTTGCTGATGCGGTCTTTCAGGCTGAGGATCACCCGGCGTTTGTCTTTCAACGTCAGCGCCCCGGGGATCGACAGATCGAGTTGCAGTATTCCCACGTGCATAGGTATCGCGGGCGTCCCGCCCGCATGAAATCGAGTGCGGGCGGGACGCCCGCAGCACGTTTAGAGCGTCCGCTGGATCGTCTCCCGGATGTACGCTTCAAGAATATCGCCGATCTTGATGTCGTCGTAATTGGCGAGCTTGATGCCGCACTCGAAGCCGGCTTTGACTTCGCGGGCGTCTTCCTTGACGCGTTTGAGGCTTTCGATCGTGAGATCCTCGGTGATGATCTTGCCGTCGCGGGTGAGACGGATCTTGCTGCCGCGCTGGATGTGGCCGTCGGTGACGAAGCAGCCGGCGATGTTGCCCATGCGGCTGACCTTGAACACCGCGCGGACCTCGACGTGGCCGTGCAGTTTCTCCCGCACTTCCGGCTCGAGCATGCCGCTGAGGGCCTTCTTGAGATCGTCGAAGATCTCGTAGATGACGCGGTAGGTGCGGATCTCGATCCGCCGCTGCTCGGCCATCGCGCGGGCGCTTTCGTCGGGCACGACGTGGAAGCCGATGATGACGGCGTTGCTGGCGTCGGCGAGCTCGACGTCGCTTTCGCTGATCGGGCCGGCGGCGGCGTGGATCACCTTCACCCGCACTTCGGCGGTGTTCTGGTCGGTCACGGTCTTCTGCAGCGTCTCGACGCTGCCCTGCACGTCGGCCTTGATGATGAGGTTGATGGTCTTGATGACCGAATCCTTCATCTGGCCGTAAATGCTTTCGAGGCTGACCTTGTTCTTGTCCGCCGCCTGCTGGGCGCGGCCGGCGTCGACGCGTTCCTGCGTGATCTCGCGGGCGCGATCCGCCGAATCGACTTCGAAGAACTTGTCGCCCGCCAGCGGCAATTCGCTCATGCCGCTGATGATGATCGGCGTGCTCGGACCGGCGGACGGAACCTGCTTGAGGTTGTCGTCCAGCAGCGAGCGGACCTTGCCCCAGCCGCGGCCGGCAAGGACGACGTCGCCGACGTCGAGCGTGCCGTCCTGCACGAGCACCGTTGCGATCGGGCCCAGGCCCGGGTCCATGCGGCTTTCGATCACCGTCCCGCGGGCGGGGCCCGTAGGGTCGGCGCGAAGCTCGCGCAGTTCGGCCTGGTAGTCGAGGGTTTCGATCAGTTCGGGAATGCCCTGCCCGGTGACCGCAGACGTGCGGACGATTTCGGTATCGCCGCCCCACTCGACGGGGTTGAGACCGGCGGCGGCGAGCTGGCCGAGCACCATGTCGGGATTGACGTCGGGGCGGTCGATCTTGCTCATCGCCACCACGATCGGAACGCCGGCGGCCTTGGCGTGGTTGATGGATTCGGTCGTCTGCGGCTGCACGCCCTGGGCGGCGTCGATCACCAGAACCACCACGTCGGTCATGTTCGCCCCGCGGGCACGCATGGCCGTGAAGGCCTGGTGGCCCGGGGTGTCGATGAACGTGACGCGCTTGCCGTTGGGCGTATTGACCTGCCACGCCGCAATGTGCTGCGTGATGCCGCCCGCCTCCCCGGCGGCGACGCTGGCGGAACGGATCTTATCGAGCAGCGACGTTTTGCCGTGATCGACGTGGCCGAGGATCGTGACCACGGCCGGCCGGGGGAGAAGGTTCTCCGGCGCGACCTCGCGGCTGTCGAACTCGGCCATCAGCTGGTCTTCGAGCGTTGGCTGTTTCCGGATCGTCAGCTCGACGTGGTACTGCAGCGCCACGAGCTGGGCGGTGTCGAACTCGAGCGACTGATTGATGCCGGCGAAGATGCCCATCTTCATCAGCTTGCCCATAAGCTCGTTGGTCTTCACGCCAAGAGCCGCCGAGAGGCTGCGAACGGTGATCGGCTCTTCGATCTCCAGCGCACCGCCACGTTCGGCGATGGTGCGCGCCTGGACGTGCGTGCCGCGGGCTTCGGTCTTGCGCAGGTGCAGGTCGGTCGCCTGGCGGGCGGCGGAGGCGGCGAGGATGCGGTCGGCGCGGTCCTTGAGATCCGCTTCGCTGAACTCGCGGAGCTTTTCGTCGGCCTCGCCGCGTCGGCCGTCTGGGCCGCGTCGGCGGGCGCTGACGGGCTTGGCGACGCCGCTCTTCTCGCCGCCTTCTTCGCCTTCGGTCACCTTGACGCCGCGGCCGCCGCGGGGCGGGGCCTGCATCGACGACGGGCCGACGGGGCCCATCCCCGGGCCGACGCGCTTGCGCGGGGCCGAGACGATGTCGGGCTTTTCTTCACGGACGAGTTTCGGGCCCTGCAGTTCGGCGGGCTTGGGCGTGAAGGCCGGGGCGCGGGGGCGCTCGGGCTTGGCGGGACCACTGCGGGATTCCAGTTTAACGGTCGGCCGCGTGGGCGGCATCGGGATCACGGCCTTGGGGGCGCTGGCCACAGGGGCCGGCGGCTGAACGACCGGGGCCGGCAGCGGCTGCGACGACGGCGTCGTCGGCACGTGCGGCGTCAGCGGCGGGATCATGTTCGAAGGCAACGGCGGGGAAACGGGCGCGGGCTGTGCGACCGGCACCGGCGGCGTCGTCGGCGGCGTCACCGCCGGGGCGGGCACGATCGGCTCGACGGGCTCAACAGTGACGTCAGGAATCGCCGATTCGTCGCGGCCGACGGGCTTGGCGTCGTCGGAGGCGCCGGCGTCGTCATCCGGGGCGGCGTGGTCGTCGTGGACGCGCGGGGCCTCGTCCTCGGCCACGAGCGTGGCAACGCCGCCGTCGGAGTCGCTCTCGCTCTCGGCGCGCATCTTGGCTGGCGCCTTCTTCTTCTTCGACGAATCAGTGCCGGCGAACTTCTTGATCAGGCCATCGAGCTCTCCGGCTCGGTGCCATTCGCGGATCGTCTCTGACAATCCGAGCGCAAGGGCGCTGGAGTGCGCGGGCACTTTCTCGGCCAGGCCTTCTTCCTTGCATTTCTCAAGGATGACCTTGCTCTCGATGCCAAGTTCCTTGGCGAGCTGACTGACGCGGATCGACTTAGCCAAACCAAACTCCTGGGTGATTGCCGAATAACGACCGCCGAGGATCGAACGGCCTGTGGCTCGTTCGCTCGGTCCTGTCGCATTCCCTTACACGTTCTGCGTTTCTTCCTGCTGACGCGGCGAAGGATCCACCAAAGGCTCCTTTTCGTCGCCCGGGGCGGCGGCGTCGCCACCATCATTGAGGCCGGTGACCGTGCCCTCGAGGGCGCTGGCGGCCTGGACCTCGGTGAGAATGTCGCGGCCAGGCGCCTCGGCGGTGGTCGCGTATTTCTCGGTGTCGCCTTCTTCGCCGGTGATCGGCGGCCCGTCGACCGCCGCCTCTTCCGCCGGCGGCGGCACGGCGTCGCCCGAGGCCGGAAATTTAGCGCCAAGGGCCGACAGCAAGTCGTTGCCGGGCCGACCGGCGGCGGCCTTGGCGGCCTTCTCGATCTCGGCCTCTTTGATCACGAGCTTGGCCTCTTCGATCGCCCGGTCGACGACCTGCTCGGCCAATTCTTCGCTCATCCCGCATTCTTCCATCAACGGGCCTTCGCCCACTTCTTCGACGTCGCGCACGTCGATCAGGCCCAGGGCGATGATGCGGTCGATCATCTCCTGTGTCACGCCTTCGACGCCTTTGAGCACGGTATCAAGACGGGTTACGCCCTTCTTGAATTCCGGCGGCGTAAGGATGTCAACGTCCCAGCCGGTCAGCCGGGCGGCGAGCCGCACGTTCTGCCCACGCTTGCCGATGGCGAGCGAGAGCTGGTCTTCGTTCACGATCACCGTGGCACGGCCGAGTTCGAAGCACAGACTGACTTCCGCCACTTCCGCCGGTTTCAGCGAGTTCGTAATCAGGATCTGCGACGACTCATTCCAGCGAACGATGTCGATTTTCTCACCGCCGAGTTCTTCGACGATGTTCTTGATCCGGCTGCCCCGTACGCCGACGCACGCGCCGACGGCGTCGACCTTGCTGTCGATCGAGCTGACGGCAATCTTCGTCCGGAATCCCGGCTCGCGGGCGAGGGCCTTGATCTCGATCGTGCGTTCCTGCACTTCGGGCACTTCGCGCTCGAAGAGCCGCCGGATGAGTTCCGGGTGGCTGCGGGAAAGGATGATTTTGATCTGGCTCGTCGTGTCGCGGACCTCGGTCACCAACGCCTGTATACGTTCGCCGACGCTGTGCTGTTCGCCGGGGATTTGTTCGCTGCGCGGCATAATGCCTTCGCTGCGGCCGAGGCTGACGATGATCGTATTACCTTCGATGCGGCTGATCGTGCCGGTCGTGATCTGCCCGACGCGGTCCTTGTATTCTTCGTAAATGCTGCCGCGCTCGTCCTGGCGGATGAGCTGGATCATCACCTGCTTGACCGTCTGCGCCCCGATTCGGCCGACCGTGCCCTTGAGATCGAGCTCCGTACCTGCCCGCCAAGCCTGGATGTCGCCCGTGGCGCGGTCGACGGTGACCTGAAACTCGCTCGTGTCTTCGGTGTTGAAATGCTTGCGCAGACCGCTGGCGATCGCCTGCTCGATGTCGGTGTAAATCTGGTCGCGCTCGATGTTCTTATCGCGGGCGATGGCGTCGACGCCACGGATCAGGTCTGGGTTGGGCATGGTGAAGTTTTTCCTGCTCTATTTAGTTGTCCGAAGGGGTGTTTCGGTATTTCGGTGTTCTGGTGTTTGGGGTAGGCAGGTCATTGCGACTCGCCAAATCCAAAACACCAAAATACCAAAACGCCAAAATACCCAAAAGAACCGGGCCGCACGAAGGCGGCCACGATCACGCATCCGAAGAGGTGGAAGGGAAACCCGGGCCACCGCCCGTGTCCCCCCGACCATTCAATGGTCAAGGGATTGGGCGGGGGCCGCTTACAGCGGCGGGCGAAAACCATGGAGTTGCTTTACGCGACTGCATGGGTTTGCTCAGACTGCTGGCAGAGGTTCATTCCAGTCACTCCGGGTGCGAAAAAGTGCACCTTCCGCAGGTCGACGTAAACGTCGGCCTGCCCGCCGGCGGACAGGCCCGCGTACGCTTCGACGCGACTCACGATATGACCGTGGTGTTGCGTGCTCAGGTACAAGTCCATGTCGTTGCCCAGCGGTTCGATCACGTTCAGCTTTGCCGCCAGCTTCGCCGCCGGGCCTGCGCCCGTGATCGGTTGAAGCTGGATGTGCTCGGGACGAATCCCCAGCACAATGTGCTGCCCGACATGGCCGCCTAACGTCGCGGCGTGTTCGTCGGGAACGGGTAAGGTAAACCCGTTGCCCGGCAACGTCAAATCGCCGGACATCACCAGCGGCTCGTCCGAGCGCTGTTCGACGGCCTTGGCGTTGCGCAGCGAGCCTTCCTCGAAGAACAGCCGGCCGCCCTCGCTCTTGAGCATGCCGTCGAAAAAATTCATCGGCGGCATGCCGATGAAGCCGGCGACGAAGCGGTTATTCGGGTTCTGGTACGTCCGCAGCGGGCTGTCCGCCTGCTGGATCAGGCCGTCCTTCATCACCACGATCCGGTCGCCGAGGGTCATCGCCTCTTCCTGGTCATGGGTGACGTAGATCGTCGTGGTCTTGAGGCGCTGGTGGAGCCGCTTGAGCTCTGCGCGCGTCGTCACGCGGAGCTTGGCGTCGAGGTTCGACAGCGGCTCGTCGAACAAAAACGCCGCCGGCTCGCGCACGATCGCCCGCCCGACCGCCACGCGCTGCCGTTGTCCGCCCGACAGCGCCTTTGGCTTGCGCTCAAGTAAATGGGCAATGTCCAGGGTCGCCGCAGCCTCGCGCACGCGCTTGTCGATCTCGGCCTTGGGGAACTTGCGCAGCTTCAGCCCGAACGCCATGTTCTTGTACACGCTCATGTGCGGGTACAAGGCATAGTTCTGAAACACCATCGCGATGTCGCGGTCTTTGGGCAGCACGTTGTTGACCACGCGGTCGCCGATGCGGATCGTGCCTTCGCTGATCTCTTCCAGCCCCGCGACCATCCGCAGCGTCGTCGATTTCCCGCAGCCGGAAGGGCCGACGAGAACAATGAACTCCTGGTCTTTGATATACAGATCAATCGAGTTCACGGCCCGCACGCCGCCGGGATACACCTTCGCCACCTGATCGAGATCAACACGCGCCATGCAAAGTCCTCCGCACAAAAATGCGACCCGCAGATTAAGCGCCCTACCCCAATAACACAAAAAATCCCCGCCCCCACGCACCCGCCCGCCCCGCCCCCGGCCTTGCCACTTCAGTGGCAAGGGTAACAAAGGT
>DASVSS010000075.1:0-3024 GCA_036387945.1 Tepidisphaeraceae bacterium
CGCCGTGCGCTGCGAGCCATTGAACATCGCGGTCAGAATGGCCCGCTGCTCCCCCGCGTCAGGTGCAGGATCGTCGCACAAGTCAAACAAACGATTCGAGCACGCCCACTCGTACAGGCAGCGGTGGCCAAGAATAAACACAAGCTCACACGACGGGAGCGGACCATCCTCCGCATGGCAACGAAAGTGATGAGATCAATGCCACGCAGACACGATCGTTTCGACGTCGAGAACTCGGCCGTTGGCATCAGCAGCGACAAAGACCTGCTGGCATGGACGTCCGTTCCTACCGATAGACGACCAACGCCAAGTGTATACCACGACTTTCTGCACCTTGGCTATTTGCGAGAGCTTTGTCCGTTCTGTCGCGTCAAATGTCTCGGAGTCGCTCGGCCGCCACTCCCGGACCGCATGCGGTTGCCCCAACTTATCAATGGCGGCTCGAACGGTAGGAAGCGTTTCGACCTGTAACGATGCCAGAGAATGCTGCTTACAGCACGCGGCCACAAGTAACATGCCTCCGAAGATTAGCGGTTTCGTTGTAAACATCAGGCGATTCCTCGTTTTAGCCATTCCTTCAGAAGCCGATGCAGGGATCTTTGATGCCGAGCCACAGATGCTTGAACTTCTCTTTCGCGTGCGCTCGCCGGCAGCTACGGAGATGACCGGCGGTACGGAAAGCAGGTCGCGCAGCGTCCGCGGCTCCTGCCGTCGCGACAAACAGCCAGAATAGTGACAGCCGCCACCAATGCAGAAATCGCCGATGGCCACGGCCAACGGCCGATGAGCGACGGGTGAAGGTTTTGCCAGCTAGCAGAATCTATCGCGTAAACCTGCATAACATGAAGCAGATAGGTCCACCAATCGTAAGCCGCCGTTCGGATTGCGTCAGCCCATGTCACAATTTGATGGAGCACCAGTACGACATACGGCAGCGAGGAATCCGCACTGCGTGCCAGTGCGGCTTTCGACCACTCAATCACCGCTGCAGCGACGCCGCCGCCAAGCGCAACGATTACGAAGTAGTATACAGACGAACGGACATGCTCGCCCGCCCCACCGGGCTTCAGCAAGTACGGAACTTCAGGCCAGCCACCGTGCGGGTTCCAATTCGGCACAGACGTCAACGCAAGCGGCAGCGACGCAACCGCGACCCATGAAACCGCGAGGGGGCCGAGCAGAACTATCCACCGGTTCAATCCAGAACCCCCGCACATGTCCACATGATCTTCTGAAACAGCTTACTATATGGGCCGGTACCATACGACTCCGAGGCCGTATCTGTAAGGCCACAGACGTGCACCATCTCATGGAATATCGTGTGAGACCACCCGGCCCCTTTGTCAAAGTAGCAGCTGCCGGTTCCGCTGCCGCACATCAATGTGAGTGCTCCGCCCGGGTTAGCCTTTGCGCATGCTCCTGGAAACTGCGGATTGGTGTTTTGGGCGCAGAAGATTTTGTTGTCGCTGTCGCATAGCCGTCGCATACATGGGCCGAGCGGCTCCGCCTTGCCTGTGTCCATAGTATTTGAGAACTGTAGATTCTCAATTAGCGCCGCACATTTCGGCTTCTTCAGAAACTTATTGCAGGCAATACTTACGCCGGCCGTGACAGCTTTCTTCCCGCCGAAGCAATACCCACCTGGACACTCATCACATGACTTATCGACCGACCACAGCCCCAGCGGGTCGCTAAACGTGGCCGGGTTCGCACGCGCGTACCGATAAAGATTCGGCTCAGAAGCGCGTAGCTCGTCAAGCGGATCCGCCTGCGTATACCGTCCCCATCCCCCCCTGTACCACCGATGAACGTTGTAACTGAGCTCGCCGCTGCCCCACGCTTCTTGTCCTGGAAACCGCATCGGCTGATGTTTCGCCTCGCCGCGCCTCATCGCGTAGACGGTTCCGTAGGGCTCGTATTCGACTTGCCAGACGATGCGGGCGGTGGCGTCGGTCTGGAGGATGGGGGTGCCGAGGTGGTCGTTGAAGTAGTAGTGGATCTGGTTTGCGGCGACGTTCACCTGGGCCAGCGGTTCGCCGGCGAACCAGATGTATTCGTAGGCGATTGGCGGTGCGGTGTTCGTTGAGGTGCTCGTTTCGGCCAGGAGGTTCAGTTCGGGTGCGTAGAGGCTGTATTGCCGGTCATAGGCCGTGCTCGTCGACGTGGCGATCTGCAGAGCTGTTTGCGTGAGGCATGGGGCCAGCGCCATTGATGCGCAGAGCGCGGCCGGACGCGCTTGTGATGACGTGGTCGTGGCGGGGGGCGGGGTGACGGTCAGCGTTGCCGCGGCGGTGGTGTTGTTATAGGTGGCCACGAGCTCCAGAGAGCGTTCCTTCTGGCCGTGCACGACCTCCGTGCGAATCGGGAAGACGGCGCTGGTCGCGCCCTCGGGAACCATCACGGTCGGCGGCACGGTGACGATGTTACGCCGCTTTGCCTCGATTGCCACCACTGCGCCGCCGAAGGGCGCGGGTGCGGTCAGTGTCACACGTCCGGTCGCTGTCGTGCCGCCGGCGACACGATCGAGTGACGGAGAGTCCGGCCAGGGTCACGGCATTCTCCCGTGCGACCACGACCTGGTCGCGCTGCACCACTCCGCCGTACGTGGCCGTGAGCGTGCGGCGACCGCTTCCGGAACCGTGGTCGTGGTAACCGTAAACGTAGCGGTCGCGGAGTTGCCAGCGCTGCTGGTCAGATGCACGTCCCTGCCGTTATGGTCGGCAGACGGAAGCGCCAGCGTCACTGTGGCAGTGGCGGTCGTTCCGCCGACGATGAACGCCGGCACCACACCGAGTGAGGCGATGTTTCCGGCGCATCGTACGCGTACGACCACGTCAGGTCGGGTTGACCGGTAACGGCGATCGAGCTGACGCGGCGGTTCGGCAGGTCCATTGTGATGTTGCCGCTCCACGATTACGCACCCTTTCGCTGCGCGCTGCGGACGCCGTGACGGCGGCGAGGGTCCCGGCATCCGATCATCACGCCCGCGCACCTCGCGCAGATGGCTTACGCAGTTACGAGTAA
>DASVSS010000076.1:0-57763 GCA_036387945.1 Tepidisphaeraceae bacterium
GCCCGCCAGATTTCAAAACGTGATCGCTGGCGGGCGGGACGCCCGCACCACGGTAAGGGGGGCATACGAGCAACTGCGACGACAGGGATCAATTAGTAGCACGGGCGTCCCGCCCGTGTCCTTTCCTGATAACCGAAGAACAGGGGCAAGTCGCCCGTGCTACGAGCCGATCTCCGCGCCTCCGTGTTCTTTCTCTGTGCCCTCTGTGTCTCTGTGGCCAACGCCTTTTCCCATCGACAAGGCGGAACCGCAGGCCATCCCAAACGCCGCGAAATTTGCGGCCCGACCCCGCCGGCAGTACCCTGTAGCGACGCCGCCGGGGCGCCCTTTTTTTAGTCGTGTCGTCGTCGCCCCCGGCCGCTTGCAAGGAGTCTGCCGCGTGTTTTTGCAGAAGCTTTTCGGCATTCTCAGTGTCGATCTGGGCATCGATCTGGGGACGTGCAACACGCTGGTGTGCATCCGCGGGCAGGGGATCGTCCTCAATGAGCCCAGCGTCGTCGCCGTCAACGCCCGCACCAACAAGGTGATGCAGGACGGCATGGCCGTGGGCCTGGTGGCCAAGGAAATGCTCGGCCGCACGCCGGGCAGCATCAAGGCCGTCCGCCCGCTCAAGGACGGGGTGATCAGCGATTTCAACATCACCGAAGCGATGCTGCGCTACTTCATCCGCCGCGCCACCGGCGGAAAGCGGTGGGTCAGCCCGCGCGTCGTCATCGCCGTGCCCAGCGGAATCACCGGCGTGGAAAAGCAGGCCGTCATCCAAAGCGCCGAGCGCGCCGGAGCCAGCCGCGTGTACCTCGTCGAAGAGCCGATGGCCGCCGCCATCGGCGCCGGCCTGCCGGTGACCGAGCCGACGGCGAGCATGATCGTCGACATCGGCGGCGGCACGACCGAAGTGGCGATCATCAGCCTCGCCGACATCAGCGTCTGCGACAGCGTGCGCGTCGCCGGCGACGACTTCGACAGCTCGATCGTCGAGCACATGAAAAAGACCTACAACATGCTCATCGGCGAACAGATGGCCGAGCGCATCAAGATCGAAGTCGGCTCCGCGGCCCCGTTCCCCGACGGCTCGGACCCGAGCATGGACGTCAAGGGCCGCGACATGATCAGCGGCCACCCGCGCAAAATGTCGATCTCCTCGAGCGAAATTCGCCAAGCCCTCCAAGGCCCGGTGACGAGCATCGTCGAGGCCGTCAGCCACGTGCTGGAAATGGCCGAGCCCGAGCTCGCCGCCGACCTGGTCGACAACGGCATCACCATGGCCGGGGGCAGCTCGCTGCTGCGCGGCCTGACGACCGTCATCAGCAACGCCACCGGCCTCGACGTCCGCCTCGCCGAAGACCCCCTCACGTGCGTCGCCCGCGGCACGGCGGTCTATCTGGAAAACCTGGAGCTGTGGAAGGACACGATGGAGTCCGACCAAGACGACATGTAAGCCGATCCCGTCCGCACGCTAGGCTGCGTTCCTCCTCATTCAGGCGAGACCAGGCGGGGCACCCCCGACCTGCAATAGCCACTCGCTGCCGCCAGATATCAAACCCCTCGCCCGGTACTCCGGGAGAGGGTGGGGAGAGGGCTCGAAGTGAAAAGGCACTTGTAGGCGATGAGGCGGCCGTCCGCCCCCACCTAACCTTCCCCGCAGGGGGGAACGGGATTGGCACTTTATTGCGGCGGGATGTGCTTCTTTTCAATGTCCCCGGCTTCGCCGGCGGATCACGCGGCTGCTGGCTCGTCGCGGCCGTGGCCGGCCGGTAGGATGGGTGCGTGCAGCCACGGTCGATGATCGCGTTGTTGATCTTCATCGCCGCCCTCGCGGCCTTTACGTTGCCGCCGGCGTTGGCGGGGGTGCGGCTGGCGGTGTCGGCGGTGTTTCTGCCGGTGGCGGTGCCGGCGCGGGCGGCGGCGACGGCGGTGAGCGAGCGGCTCAGCAGCCCCGAGGACCGCTTCGGCCTCGACCCCGCCGACGGCAAGACCATCGACGAAGTGCGATACCAGAACGGCGCGCTGCGCGCCCGCGTGGCGATCCTCGAAGCGCAGCTGGCGGACCTCGAACAGCTCACCGCGCAGTACCGCCAGATGTCCAGCGACGTGCGCAAGCTCGTCGAGCCCGCGGCTGTGCTCAGCGGGCCGGCGGACGCGCGGCAGACGCTCATGATCGCCACCACCGGCCTCTCGACCCTGCGCGAGAACGCCGCCGTTCTTCACCCGCGCGGGCTCATCGGCACGATCGAGACGATCAGCCCCGTCGGCGGCACGGCGCGCGTGCGCCTCACGACCGACCCGCAGTCGCGCCTCAAGGCCCGTTTCGTCCGATTCGCCGCCACCCCCGACGGGGCGACCACCACCCAGCGACTGGAGATCCCCACGCCGCTGGTCGAAGGCAACACCCGCGGCCTGGTCGCGCGCCTGCTGCCGGCCCGGGCGGTGCGCGAGAACCTCCGCGTCGGCGACGCCGTCCTGCTCGACGACGCCGGCTTCCCGCCGGCGCTCAAGGGCGTGCAGATCGGCGTCGTGGCGTCGATCGATTTGCCCCCGACCGACGCCGGCCACGCGGGCGTGACGATCACGCCGGTGCTCAGCGCGATGACGCTGCGCGAAGTGCTCGTCGTGACGAAGTGATCACCTTTTTCGGGTCGCGCCGGCAGGGTTCAACCAGCGCGGTCGGCCACAGAGGCACAAAGATCACAGAGAAAAAACGGAGCAACCGAGGCGGGATCACTTCATGGCATGGGCGTTTCGCGCTTTGCGATGTAGGAAGCGAACGCCTCGATCCGCGGGCCTTTTGACGTAGCATCTGGGTGCCACGGCTAGGTACTCCTAGCCGTGGTAGGCTCTATCCCGTGATCGCGGCCGCGAGCGGCGCACGGCTAGGAGTATCTGGCCGTGGCACCCAATCGAACGAGTGCGGCTTAAAGGTGTTCTGCTCTGGCTAATCCTGCGGCGCGTTCAATTTATTCGTCATCTTTGGCGGCCTCGCGTTTCTCGGCCGCCGTCGGCTTGCGCAGGGGGAAATCGTCCGGCGGGGCGGCGCGCTGCGGCCAGGTCGCGCGCAGGCCGGCGATGGCGAGCTCTTTGCCGCGCGCTTCGACTTCGATCCACGGCACGTCGCGGAAGGCCCGCGGGATCATCGTGATGTGCTGGCTGTGGTAGCGGTCGAGGAACGCCGTCTCGCCGTTGCTGACGTGGCAGACCTGCCAGTCGGGCTTCGGCCACGTCGCCCGGGCGAGCTTGGTGTACTTCGCCACGCTCGGGTGGTCGTAATCGCCGAGCTGTTCTTTGATGACGTGGTGATGGCAGTCGAAGAGCATCGGCACGTTCGTCTGCCGGCAGACGTCGAAGATCTCGGCGGCGCCGAAGCTGTACTCGTCGTTCTCCAGCGTCAGGCGACTGCGCACGTTGTTCGGCAAACCCCGGATCGCCGCGATCAGCTCCGCCGACCGACCCGCCTTGCCGCCGTGGACGTTCATCAGGCTCCACGCCGACTGCGGCAGGCCCATCAGGTCGAACGCCAGCGCGTGTTTCTCCATAATCAGCCGGCTCGTCGTGCGCGTCTTTTCGCTCTCGCTGTTGAGCACGACGAACTGATCCGGATGCAGCACCACGCGGATGCCCAGCCGCTCGGCCCGCCGGCCGATCGACGACAGCGTGCCGCTCATCCGGCGCAAAATCGTTTCGCCGGCGATCTCGTCGCTCATCGGGAAGAGCCCGCTCGTCACGCGGTACAACCGGATCTGCCGGCGGTGGCAATACCCCAGCGTCCAGTGCAGCCGCTGCACGTTGTCCCAGTAGAGCGCCTGAAGCTGCTTCACCCGCTCGTCCTCGGGCAGCGCCAGGTACCGCGTCCGCGTGATCGTGCGGTACCGGCACTGCTCGTCACTGCTGAGGCAGACTAGGCCCAGCTCGGGCAGCGTCGTCTGGGATTGCGGGCTTCTGTTCTGCGCAGCGGACATGCCGGATCGTATGCACCGGGGCGCGAATCGCGCCTAGCATAGCGCCGGCAATCACGCCGAGCGGGAGACCAAAGATGCATCTGCAATCGCGTCAACAGACGGGCCGGGTGCGTAGCAGCGCCGGGCGGCGACATCACCCAGCGCCAGACCCGGCGCGAGACTCAGCACCGAGCGATCCGTCGGCGTCGATGGGCTCGGTCGTTCTCAAAGGGCTGCTGGCCGGCGCCGCGGGCGTGGCGGCGATGACGCTGGCGGAGAAGATCGAGCAGTCGTTCACGCAGCGTCCCAATTCGTACGTGCCGGCGCACACGCTCGAGCGCCTCGCGGGGCTCGAGCACAAACCCGACGCCCAGCGCCTGGCGCTGAACCACACGATGCACTGGGGCCAGGGCATTCTGCTGGGCGTGGTGCGGGC
Organism: Tepidisphaeraceae bacterium; assembly: GCA_036387945.1. Lineage (GTDB taxonomy): Bacteria > Planctomycetota > Phycisphaerae > Tepidisphaerales > Tepidisphaeraceae > DASVSS01. Next base: position 4,369 of record DASVSS010000076.1, read on the forward strand.
CTTCATGGCCCGCTCGGGATGGCAGGGCGCGGTCCCTTCGTTCATATTCACGGCCCTGCGACTGACGAGCGACCAAGTCCTCGAAAACGCCACCGGCGTCGGCGCGCCGCCATGGACGTGGCCCAAGGACGAGCAGCGCATCGACGTGATCCACAAATCGGTCTACGGCTTCGTGACCGGCTTCGTCGCCGACCAACTTTTCGCCGACAGGGCACGGCGTCGGGACCGGCATTGGTATGTGCGGCGTTAATCGACGACGCCGTGACGGGCCGGCAGTTCGAGACCGCCGGGGCGTAACGGGAATCGAATTACGTCCCCTTCTTCGGGTCGAACCTGCGGACGGAATCCGCCGCCTGTGTCGCGGGCGTTGCTGGCACGGACGGTTGTGAGGCTGGAGGGGGTTCGAGAACAGCGTCGAGGTTCAGGTCGAGTTCCCGCTGCATTTGGGGAGAGAACACACGCGGGGCCGGGATCAGGGAGGCCACGTTATCAAAAGTCTGCCAGCGCGAGGGCACTTCGCCGGCACGCGGGCGGACGGCGGCGGCGTTGCCACCGTGGTCGAAGCCGTCTTCGCCCACGCTCCACGCGATGCCGCGCGCCGCGTCGTACAGCATCGCGACGCCCGCGACCATCGGATCGAGCGGCACGGCGGGCAGGTAGCGCGGCGTCAACTCCGCGAGCGTGGCGGGCAGGCGGCCGTCGTGCTCGGTCGCGTACCACCGCGCCGCCAGCGCGATCGCGGCCAAGCGGCGGTCGGTTCGCGTGAGGTAGCCGACCTCGATCGCGCGGCTGGTCGTGGGCAGCACCATCGACGCCATGAAGTACTGCGGCTTCGATCCTATGGCGGTCACGTCCTTCATTACCGACGCGAGCTGCTGCTTCGCGGTCGGCAAGTCGGGGGCGCCGAGTCCGGCGATCAGCCGTGTGGACACGTCGCAACAGACGCTCGCGCTCTGAAGCGCGAGCGGTCGCGTCACATACCGGCTGACGCGGTTATCGATCGAGGGCGAATTGCTTGATGCCTGACCCGTCATGCCGGCCACGTTTGCGATCGACGTTTTGCCGCTGGCAATGGATTCGAGCGTATCGACCTGCAAGAACCGCTCGCTCTGGTAAGCGCGACGTTCTTCAGCGGCGATCGCGCTGTCGTCGAGCATCGCGTCGATTGCGGCGCGTACGAGCGCCGGCGGTGCCTCGCCGGCGCTGGTGCCGATCTTCAGGTGTGGCGCGAGACTAAGAATTCCTTCGGCCTCGAGGGCGCGGCATCCCGCGCCGACGAGATAGCCCACGATCGACGGGTGCGACGCGGCGCCGCGGGCGGTTATCTCGATCTGCAGCAACCGGCCCAGCGCGACGTCGTGCGTACCGGCGTCGTGATCCGCCAGCGCCTGGCGCCACAGCAGATTCGCGTTGTCGCGCAGTCCGTTGAGACTGGGCAACAACAGCTCAATAACCGGCGACTTCGGCGTCAAGAGCGCGACGCACGCCGGCCGCCGCGCCGCCTCGGCCAGCAGCGGCAGGGCCGCCTGCCGCTCGGCGAGGTAGGGCGCCAGCAACGTGCGCTCGTAAGGCGTCAGTGGCGGCGCGGGACTATCGTCGTACTTCTCCAGTTCTTTTCGCGCCGGCGTCTCCGTGCCGGCGACCGCGAGCGCCTGCTGCAGCAGCGGGTAAGCGTTGTCGGCCGGATCGGGCGGTGGGGCCGGCGCGAACGTGGCAAGCGTCATCGGCTCGCCCATGGCGGTGAGGTCGGCGACGCGTTTTCGCAGTCCCACGCCGGCACGCCACGACCACACCGCGTGGGCGATGATGATCGCCGGCAGAAGCATGGCGGCCGCGAGGCCGATCCGTTTCCCCCACACGCGCCAGCGGGATTGCTGGACAAAGGCGGGTGTGGTTTCGGCAGAGGTAACCATCGAACGCGTACTTTACGCGGGAGGTGATCTGGCGGCCAAGTCATGCGATGCGAACACGGGTTGAACACCCGGCCACAGCAGACGTCACTCCAGGTCAATCCGTCGGACGGTGCGTAACTTGCCGAAAATCGTCAACTGCTTACGCTCCTGCGAACCATGAGCATTCTCGTCAACAAAGACACCAAAGTCATCTGCCAGGGCATTACCGGCAGCGCCGGGGCGTTCCATACCAAGGGGTGCTTGGATTACGGCACGAAAATGGTCGGCGGGGTGACGCCGGGCAAGGGCGGGAAATCGGACGAGAACAATCTGCCGATCTTCGACACCGTCGCCCAGGCGGTGAAATCGACCGGCGCCGATGCGACGATGATCTTCGTGCCCCCGCCGTTCGCCGGCGACGCGATCATGGAAGCGGCGGCGGCGGGGATCCGGGTGATCGTGGCCATCACCGAAGGCATCCCGGTGCTGGACATGGTGAAGGCGAAAGAGTTTCTGAAAAATTATCCCAAGAGCATCCTGATCGGCCCGAACTGTCCGGGCGTGATCACGCCCGGTGAGAACGGCGCGGGGTGCAAGATCGGCATCATGCCGGGGTACATCCACCTCGCCCCGCAGGACGCCAAGAGCGGCAAGAGCGTGGGAATCATCAGCCGCAGCGGCACGCTGACGTACGAAGCGGTTTGGCAGTGCGCCAGCCGCGGCATCGGGCAGACGACCGCCGTGGGCATCGGCGGCGACCCGGTGAAGGGCATCAACTACATCGAACTGCTGAAGATGTTCCAGGACGACCCCGACACCGACGGCATCGTGATGATCGGCGAGATCGGCGGCAGCGACGAGGCGGACGCGGCGCGGTACATCAAGACGAACGTCAACAAGCCCGTCGTCGGCTTCATCGCCGGCCGCACGGCCCCTCCGGGCAAGCGCATGGGCCACGCCGGCGCGCTCATCAGCGGCGAAGACGACACCGCCGAAGCGAAGCTCAAAGTCTTCCGCGCGTGCGGCATCGCCGTCAGCGAAAGCCCGGCGACCATCGGCGAAACGATCGCGCCGCTGCTGGGCGTGAACGGGTGAACTGCGGCGCGCCGCGATTGAGAGGCAGGATGCAGGCAGAGGACCCACGGCCGGTGGACGCGGGACCAACGGAATCGACCTCGCGGCGTCCCGTGCGTTGGCAGGCGTGGCTGGCATCGCTCCGGCGGATGGCGGTTCTCGGGGGGCTCGGCGGGGCGGCGGCAATTTTTCTGGCTGTGCTCGCGCCGCGGCCGTGGCCGTTGTGCCTGCTCACGCCGTTCATACCGCAATGGACGCTGCTGGCCATTCTGCTGTTGATAGTGGGCCCGCGGCCGACGCTGGCGCGCACGGTGCGAGGCCGCGCGGGGCTAATGGTGTTTGTCCTTGCTCTGGCTGCGGTCGTTCTGTCGCAGGCGGTATTTGGCAGGCGATGGGCGCAATGGAACGCGCCGGTCAGTTCTCACATGCCGACGCCGCGGCTTCGGTTCCTCGCGGCCAATGTTCATTCGTCCAACGCCGACCATGCGTCGTTGCTGGCGTTGATCGCCCTCGAGAAGCCGGACGTGATTCTGCTTACCGAGATCAGCGGCGACTGGCTGCGTGATCTGGATCGGCTCAGAGTCGATTACCCTCACCGCCGTGTGCTGTCTGACGATCTGGGGAATTTCGGCATGGGATTCTGGTCCAAAGTCAGGATCACAGACGGCGAGTTCAAGCTGTTCAAGCCCGCCGATGACGTGGGGCTGACCGACACGCCGCAACTCGATGCGACGATCGAGACCGAAGCCGGGCGGGTGCGGGTGATCGGCCTGCACCCGCTTCCGCCCGTGCGCCCGGGCTACGCCGCGGCGCGCGATGCAGTACTGGCGGGCGCCGGCCGGTCAATCGCCGACGCGCCGGGCGACGTGCCGACCGTCGTGCTTGGGGATTTCAATGCCACGCGTTATTGCGCGGGTATGCGTGATCTGGTCGAAGTCGCGGGCCTGCGGGACGCCGTCCCACGGGTCAAGACGACGTGGCCGAATACCTGGTCTTGGCCGGTGATGGGCATCCGCATCGACCATGTACTCGTCAGCCGCCACTGGGTCATCAATGACGCCCGCGTCGGGCCTGACATCGGCTCGGACCATTGGCCGCTGATCGTCAGTGCGTCACTGATGCCGCAGCCGGCGACGGCCCGCGCCGGAATGCCGTAAGCAGCGTCACGGCAAACGGTGTCAGCGCAGCAGCGGCACGATGTACAGCAAACTCGCGTACCCGCAGACGAGGCATTCCTTGCCGCGGGTGACGATGAACGCTTCGACGCTGGCGACGCAGAACGTGGCGATCATCAGCAGCGGCAACGGGCTGTCGATGGCGGCGGGGGCGAGGTGCTGGTGCAGAAAATCAATCAGGTCGGATAACGGCATCGGGGCGGCTCCTACGATCCAAGCTATCACCGATCCAGCGGCCGGACGGATTCGCCGGCGGATTGTCACGTCCGCTAACGCAGGCGGCGCGAAGATGGCCAAACCGCAACGGCGGTGACGCGAATGTGCGATCAGGGCAGGCGTCGGTGGGCGTTGCGTCGGGCCCTAAACGTGCGATGCTGCGGGCACAATGGCGCGACGGGTTTTCATCCTCTTCACGCTCTGCCTGGCGATGGCCGCGTCGCAGGCCACGGCGCAGGCGACGCGGCCGTCGCCGATCGCCGTGCAGCAGTTGGCGCGCAAGAATCCCGACCAGCGCCTCGTCGTGGCGCGCGTCGACCTGACCGACCCGCGCGTGGCGTTCAACGTCGCCGCGGCGGGGCCCGATCCGGACGGCGAGGGGGTGTGGGAAACGATCCTGCGCCCCACGAGCGCGATCGCCGCCGAGCACGGGTTCGATTTGGCAATCAACACCGTCTTCTTCCAGCACAAGACCGAGCCGCGGAACGCCAAGGCGTACCTCACCGGGCAGTGGGCGCGCAGCAACAACCTGCTCATGAACGACGGCAACGTGCTTGCGCCGGCGCGCGGCGGGGTGTCGCTCGTGATCGAAGAAAAAAACCGTGCGTACGTCACGGTCGTAGGCGCGATGCCGCCGGCGGCCCGCACGATCGTCACCGGCAACGTGCTGCTGCTCAGCCGCGGCCGCGACGTCACCGATCCCGCCGACACCGCCCGCCACCCGCGCACCGCCGTGGGGCTGACCCGGGATTACAAGACGCTCGTCCTGCTGACCGTCGACGGCCGCCGCGAAGGATGGAGCTTGGGGATGACGATGTCCGAACTGGCCGCCGAGATGCTCGCCCAAGGCTGCTCCGATGCCTTCAACCTCGATGGCGGCGGCAGCACGACGATCGTCGGGCGGCAGCCGGACGGAAAGCACAAGGTCCTCAACGTCCCCAGTGACGGCTCGACGCTGATTATCCCGCTGAGCATCGAGCGCCCCGTGCCGTACGTCTTCGGCGTGACCGTCAAGGAGCCCGCCGCGCCCGCCACCCGCCCCGCCCCGTCCGAGCCCTCTCCCTAACCCTTTCCCGGCGTACCGGGAGAGGGAATCAGAAAACGCTTCATCGTTGACCTGATGGCTTTCGAGTCGCGCTCGCGCAATCCGATCGTCGCCTTAACACTCCGGTCGCGCGATCTTCACACGCATGCGCACACTCTTGCGGGCATGAGAAAACGCGGCTTCACTCTCGTCGAGCTTCTAGTGGTGATCGGGATTATCGCAGTACTGATCGGCATCCTGCTTCCGGCGCTGAACAAAGCGCGGGCGGCGGCGCAGAGCAGCGTGTGCCAGAGCAACCTGCGGCAATGGGGCATGGGTTTCCAGATGTACGCCAACGAGGCCAAAGGCATTCTGCCGATCGACGGTGAAGACGGCGATTCCTCGGCGCCCGCCAAGCTGCTGGGCAAGTGGGACGACTCCGCGCTGTGGATCAACGCAATCCCGCCGCGCGTGGGCCTCGGGCGGACGTACGACCGGATGCAGCTCGACCACGCCGCGGGCCTTGCGAAGCTGCCGATCTTCGGCGAGCGGACGATCTTCACCTGCCCGACCGCCACCAACGCCACGCCCGGCAAAAGCGGCCCGAACACCGAGACCTACGTCGGCGGCATCAACGACGGCTATTTCCAGACCTGGGGTAAGAATCCCGCGACCGGCGCCGCTGAGGACCGCCCGACGTTCATCTGCTACGCCTACAACTCCAAGCTCAACGGCACGGCCTCGGGCAACCTCAAGATCAGCAAGCTGCGCCCGTCGTCGGCGGTGGTGCTGCTGGTCGAGAAGCGCATGCGCGGCGGCGAGGTGACCGCCGCCGACGACACGTACTACCAAAGCCAGGGCGGCGACCCCGGCCGCCTGACGAGCCGCAACCTGCAGCGCATCAAGGCCGACCTGCAGCGCTTCACCAGCCGCCACAATAAGGGCGGCTATCTCCTGTTCGCCGACGGCCACGTCGGGCATCTTTCGATGAAGGACGCGCTGACCTCCGCCAAGACCGACGCCGGCGCGAACATCAATGACTGGAACAAGTCCGGTACACTCATCTGGAGCATCGGCCAGCCGGCAGGGAAGTAAAGCATAGCGGCGCGATGCTGCTTTTTCCGGCGTCACGCAAAGCGCGTTCGCACGCGCGGCGTCCGCGACGTTTCGCCTGGGGCGGGCGCCTCGCCCGCCAGGAAATGCCGGACATTCAGGCGGGCGGGACGCCCGCCCCACGGATTTCGAAAGATGAATAGCAGGTTCGTCTGCACACTTCCTCCGCACTCTTCTAAGGTGCATAGATGATGCACGCTATGCCGCTGAAGACGCTGAAGATGACACGCCGTTGTCGCTTGTCCGCCGCTTTCTTCGTATCGCTGGCGCTGGCCGCCTGCGCTAGCGCCCAGACCACGCCGCTTGAGCGCATCGAGCGGACTCTGGGCCCGCATCTCGACGCCGCCGACCCGTTCGGGCTGCCGATGAAGGTGCGTGCGCTGGCGGCGGGGGAGTACAAATTCTGGCGCGGCAGCAAGGATTTATACTTCGATTGGTGTAAATCCAACTGCCGCGACTGGCTGGGCGACGAAGGCGCGTTCGTCGTCGGCCACGGCGACCTGCACCTGGGCAACATCGGCACGTACCTGTCGGACGAAAGCCTGACCGGCGGGGCGATCGGCAAGCCGGTGCTGGGTTTTGGCATGGTCGATTTCGACGATTCCGCCCGCGTGCCGTTCCAGACCGAACTGCTGCAGGGCCTGATTACGATGCGGCTCATCGCCCGCGAGAACGCGATCGACTGGACGCCGAAATTATCCGCCGACGTGACGAGCGCGCTGGTCGAGAAATACCGCTTCGCGATCAACGCCCGCAGCAACGCCGCCCGGTTGCTCGACGGCGACGCCGACGTGGCGAAGCTGCTGGCCAAAGCCGCCGGCGGGGCGTACGGCGACGAAGTCGCCGCCTTCAGTGAAGGCGGGAAGCTTCGCGAGCGCGTCGTCAACAAAAAAGGCAAAACGACCGACCTGCTGCGGCGCTTCGACGCCTCGCGCCGCACCGCTGTGGCCGCGGCATTGGCCGAGGCGGCGGCGAACGACGAGCGCTTGGCGCGCCTGCTCGGCACGCGCAGCGCGACGGACCTGGTGCCGCGCGTAAAGGACGCGGCCGTGCGCACGCGGATCGAATCGTCGGGCTCGCAGGGGCTGGCGAAAATCCTCGTCCTCGTCGGCCCGCCGCAGGGCGGCGCCGGCGGTGAACTGCTGGTCTATCTCAAGCAGCAGGTCCCCGCTGCCGCCGAGCGCAGCGGCGCAGTACCGCACGACCCGCGTTCGCCCGGCGAGCGGTGCGCTCGAGACGCCGACGCGCTGGTCGATCCCCCGCTAGCGGCGAACAGCTGGTGCATGCTCGAGGGCAAATCGTTCTGGGCCGGCGTGAAGGAGCCATGGAGCGATGAGCTCAGCACCGCGGCGATCCGAAGCGAATCCGATCTCCTGCGCGCCGCCGCACTGTGGGGCAGCGTCGCAGGCGCCGCCCACCGTACGGGCGGTGCGTTCGACCGCGTCCGCCCGCGACTGACCGAAGCGCTGGCCGCCGATCTCACCGCCCGCGCCGACGCCTACGTCGCCGAGCAGGCCCGGCAATTCGAATCGTTCAAAGCCGACCCGCGCGTGCGCGCGATGATCGTGGCCGCCGACGCCGCGATCCGTGCGTCGCAACAATAGACCGCCGACGCCTTTTCCGGTCCCTCCCCCACGCCGGGGGAGGCCAGGTGGGGGCGGCCGACGCCCCATCGTGGGAAACCGCCAGCACGTTCCGGCCCTCTCCCTACCCTCTCCCGGAGTACCGGGCGAGGGGTTTGGGTCTCTGGTGTCATCAAAGCCGCTTTGCATGTTGTTGGCCGCGCTCACCTGACCTCCCCCGAGGGGATTGGATCGGAATCGCCAGCGGCCTATCGGCCAAGACCTAGCGCGACATTCATCATCACTTATTACCCGCCACGCCGGCCGCAAACAGTCGGGACCTACAACCTCTTCTCGTCCGGGCGCGGCCCGGCAGTTCATGGGAAGACGTCGCACCAACAGCGTGCGGGAGAAAATACAAATGCTCGGAAAAGTCCTCACCCTTTCGGCCCTGGCCCTGGCCAGCGCTTCGGCCCCGGCCTATGCGGCGATCACGATCACCGAAGTGCACCCCAGCGGCAGCGACAGCACCTACGGCGCCGACTGGTTCGAACTCACCAACACCGGCCCGGCGGACGTCAACGTCACGGGCTGGAAGTTCGACGACAGCTCGGCCTCGACCGTCAGCGGCGTGTTTTTCCGCGGGATCACCACCATCCCGGCGCAGACGCGCGTGGTGTTCCTCAACGGCAACACCGCCGGCGACACCGACGCGGCCATCCGCAGCGCGTTCGAGACCGCCTGGTTTGGCACAAGCGTCCCTGCCGGGCTGCTGATCGCCGCCTACGGCGGCTCGGGCACCGGCCTCAGCCAGGCCGGCGACGCGGTCAACATCTATGACGCCAACGGCGCGCTCGTCACAAGCGTCGACTACGTCAACGCCACCCTCGGCGTGACGTTCGACAACACCGCCGGCGCTTCGGGCACGATCTCCACCCTCAGTGTCGCGGGCACGAACGACGCCTTCAGGTCCGCGAACGACCTCGAGACCGGCTCCCCCGGCACCGCTGTCCCGGAACCCACGACCCTCGCGGCCTTGGGCATCCTCGGCCTCACCGCGCTGCGCCGCCGCACGCGGTAACGGCTTTGCGATCGACATCACGTACACCCCGCGGGTCGGGCACGCTTCGGCGTCCCGGCCCGCATCCGTTGGTTTCGTGCGCGGGTGCCGCAGTCTTCATTCCCGCATTTACACTCGGGCCGGACCGAGGCGATTTCCGCCTTATAAATGGTGGGTTGATTCGAACGTTGGGTGCACAGATCTCAGAGTGCCGCGACCAGATGCACCCGGAGTCTTACGTTCAAACCGACCCATTACCGTCATAAATCACACGTGTCGTCCGACACACCACTGACAGGGCATTCATTTAGTGAATCAGCAATGCGGCGGCGGGAGTTGTGCGGCACGGGCATCCTTCCTGTGCTGACGTGGCAAGACGAGAATCCTCCCTGCTGCGGCGGGAAACACGGGTGGGACGCCGTGCCACAGGCAGCGCAGGGCACCAGTTGAGTCAAGTATATGAACACCACGGACAGACGATCGCTTTGTAAATCCTACGATCAAAATGCAAGCACAAGGGCTGTCGGCCTGCCCCGAGCAGAGTCTCAACCGGCAGCGGGCAGGGCAATTGTTCGATGATGTAGTATGAGCGCACTGACGACTCTGGCCGTGCTCGGGTGGCTTGGACGTGCATCAAAAAATTCACTGGGACGCGACGTGGCGTCCCAGTGAATGGGTGAACCTGAAATTTCAGCCGGCACCTATGTGCCGTCCGTTACCGATGACGACGACGCACCGCGAGGGCAAGGCCTCCGAGGCCTAAAAGCGCCAAGCTGGTCGGCTCCGGGACGACGTTCAACTGGCCGGGCGTGGGCGGATTGGAGAGGACGAACGTGGACGTCGCGCTCGGGTCGCGCTGCAGCGAGCCGGCGACGGAAGTCGAATCATCCACCGTGATGAGCTCGAACTCGACGGGGAACCCCCCGCGGCCTTCATAAACGACGCCCACGACGAGATTTGTCGCAGTCGCCGTCGTCGGCGCGTTGCCGCTGTAGATCCCGAAACCGTCGATCGACCCGTTTTGGATCAGGTCAGTGTTGACGGTGGGATCGAAGTTCGTCGGCGTGACGTTCCCGAACACATAATAGCCGCCGGCGGGGATGCTGCCGCTGAGGGCAAAGGTGCCGTTCGTCGAGTAAACCGACGTGCCGTTGAATAGCACAAGGCTCAGGCCCGTCAGGTCCTGGGCCGTCGCGTCCGGATTAAACAACTCAATGAACTCGGCGGTGTCGGTGCCGATGTTGTCGTAATCGACTTCGTTGACCACGATCGCGGCGGTCGCCGAGGAAGCGATCGCCATGCCGGCGATCGCAGAGACAAGAGCGTAACGAATCATTGCGATTTTCTCCCGCCCACCTTGCGGGTGGGCCAAGTCTGTTCGGCGACAAGTGTCGCCATCCATCAAACAAGCGTGCAAACTGGCACGCCGACACAGCCCCCTGCGATGGATGTTTAGAGCCCAATCCGGCCCACTAGGGCCGAAGTGTTGACCACTGCGGCGAGCCGCAGTGCTGCAGGGCTACGCGGCGTTTTCGACGACGCATAACAACTAGGCGACTGAACACACCGGATGAAGAACATCCGAAGAACCCGGCGTGCCGGGCGGCTGAACAATTGCCGCCGAAAACGACTCGATTGACCCCAATCTCTGGGGGCCAGAGCGGCTTAAGACCGCCAACCGCCCGAGCGGCTAAAGATCTTTAAAGCAAGCGGTGTACCACAGAACATCCAAGATAACCGTCGATTCGAGTTTCTCTCGTCCTATCCGCCGGGAAGGAAGTTAGGTAAATCGCGTTAGCGTTGTGCGAGCGCGGCTTCAAAAATTGATGTGTTCCACACTTCGCCGCTTTCATCGGCACAGATTACGCCTATTACCTTCGATTTGCGGCTGTTTTTTCGGGGCCCGACCAGCGTTGGCGCAGGACGTAACCGGGACCGACGGTGAATTCGTCGGCTGCGCAGGTGACTGGCGTTTCCATTCATCCCTCTGCTTGCGTGGCCGGCAGAGCCTCCCTAAACTGCCGCTCCACCGGCCGGCCTCGACGCTCGATGCACCGGTGTTTCTATGACCGACCTGTTCAGTGCTTATCCGCGCCTACTGGCGGCTATCGACGAAGGAGCCGCAGCGCCGGCGGGGGATGCGACGTCTCCCTTATCACCTCTGGTCATCCTCGTCCTCTGCGTCATCGCCGGGATTTCCACGGCGTTGCTGCTGCCGGGGCGGCGGGAGTCGGCGGCGGGGCGGCTGGGCGGGGCGGGGCTGGCGGCGGCGGGGCTGGTGCTCGGCGGGCTGCTCATGCGCTGGACGATCGATCTCGGCGGGATGAGCGTCTATTTCTGGGCGTTCTCGGCCATCGCCCTCTTCGGGTCGGTGCGCGTCATCACCCACACCAAGCCGGTGTATTCGGCCCTTTACTTCGTGCTGACGGTCTTCGCCACGGCGGGGCTGTTCGTGCTGTTGTGGGCCGAGTTCATGGCCGCGGCGATCGTGCTGATCTACGCCGGGGCGATTCTCATTACTTATGTGTTCGTCATCATGCTCGCCAGCGAGGCGGTCTCCGCCGGCGCGGGCAAGCCCGAGGACAACCCGCTTTCCGAGCACGACGCCCTCAGCCGCAGCCCGCTGGCGGCGTCGATCGTGGGGTTCGCGGTGGCGGGGATGCTGTTGTTTCTCGTGATCGATAAAGGCGCGGATTTCGCCCGTGACGGCGCACCTGGCGCACGCGCGACGGGCGCGCCTGTTGCTTCGTCTCCGGTCCATTCGGCAGGGGCTGCGGAAGCGGGGCTCGTCGAGGCCAAGATCTCCAGCGTCAAGCTGCCCGACCCGAGCGTGCCGTCGCCGGACGCGATCGCCGAGTTGGGCTCGACGCAGGCACTGGGGCAGGAATTGATCGAGAACCACGCCATCAACCTGCAACTCGCCGCGGTGATCCTCACACTGGCGATGGTCGGCGCGATTACCCTCGCCCGCCGGCGGGTGGGCATTCTCGCCCCGCATCACGGGTGGACGCGCACGGGCGTCACCGACACCGGCAGCCGCCCGGAAACCGTCCACACCCCCAACACCCCCGTCGACGACAACCCGCATTCGATCCCCGTCTACGGCACGAGCAACCCACAGCACAAGGCGTATCCGGAGAACTAATGAAGGAGCCAGGAGCCAGTAGCCAGGAGTCAGGATCGGGCGGCGGCGGTGTCGTGCCCGAATCGGCGACTTCTACGCTTTCGATTGCGGCGCGACGTTGGTCCTTCTTCTCTTGTCTCCTGTCTCCTGTCTCCTGACTCCCCCATGCCCCCGATCTTTCAAACCATCGCCCTGCAGCACTACCTGATCGTCGGCGGACTGATGTTCGCCATCGGGATGATCGGGTTCATGTGCCGACGGAACCTCATCGTCATGTTCTTGTGCTCGGAGTTGATGTTCCAGGGCGCCGCGATCCATTTCGTGGCGTTCGGCGCGTACTGGGGCAAGCTCAGCGGGCAGGCGTTCGTGATCTTCATCCTCGCCATCGCCGCGGCCGAGGCGGCCTTGGCGCTGGCGATCATCGTGCTGCTGTTCCGCCAGCGGCATACGGTCGATTCACAGGCTTTCAGGGAACTCCGCGGGTGAGCGACGGGTGTGATCCGTGGCGTGGGCGTCTCGCCCACGATTGACAACTTCAAGGTGCGAGAACGTGGGCGAGACGCCCATGCTACGAAAAAATGCAGTTCGTCATCGACCATAGCTATCTGATCCCGCTGCTCCCGTTGCTGGCGGCAGCCGTCGTGGGGCTGCTCGGGGCGCGCTACCTCAAGGGCAACTCGCATTGGCCGATCTGGCTCGGCGTCGGGGCGTCGGCGGTGTTGTCGCTGACGCTGCTGGTCGGCATGCTCGGGCACCCGGTCGTGTACGACGACCACGGCCACCGCTCGCTCTGGAAATTCAGCCACTGGTTCGACTGGATCAAGGCCGGCGACGCGGCGTCGGGCGTGTTCGACGCACGGGCCGGAGCATTACTCGACCCGCTCACCGCCGTGATGCTCAGCGTCGTCTGCGGCATCGGGTTTCTCATCACCGTCTTCGCCAAAGGGTACATGGCGGGGGAGAAGGGATACTTCCGCTTCTTCGCCTACCTCGGGCTGTTCATCTTCGCCATGACGTGCCTGGTGATGGGCGACAACCTCGTCATGCTGTACCTCGGCTGGGAGGGCGTCGGCTTATGTAGCTACCTGCTGATCGGCTACTACTACGACAAGCCCGCGGCCCGCGAGGCGGCCAAAAAGGCCTTCATCGTCAACCGCATCGGCGACTTCGGCTTTGCGCTGGGCATCTTTCTCGTCTTCTACTGCTTCGGCACCGTCAGCTACTTCGGTGACCGCCCCGGCTCGGGCACCGGCTTCATCGAGATGGCCCGCTACGCCGACCAGTTCGTGCCCGCCGACCGGCAGTGGGCACTGGGGTGGATCCCGTTCTGCCTCATGCTCGGGGCGTTCGGCAAGTCGGCGCAGTTCCCGCTCTACACCTGGCTGCCCGACGCGATGGAAGGCCCGACCCCGGTGTCGGCCCTCATCCACGCCGCGACGATGGTCACCGCCGGCGTCTACATGATCGCGCGGCTCTCGACGCTGTTCGTCGGCAACTCCGCGGCGATGGTCACGATCGCCGTCGTCGGGGCGTTCACCGCGCTGTGGGCGGCGACGATCGCCCTGCGGCAGAACGATCTCAAAAAGGTCTTCGCCTATTCCACCGTCAGCCAGCTCGGCTACATGTTCGTCGCCGCGGCGGTGCTGTCGCCGGTGGCGGCGGTGTTCCATTTGATCACGCACGCGTTCTTCAAGGCACTGTTGTTCTTGTCCAGCGGCGTCGTGATGCACCGCACGGGCGGCGAGCTCGATCTCACCAAAATGAGCGGCCTCAAGGCCGTGCTGCCGAAGACGCGGATTCTCATGCTCATCGGCTGCCTGGCCCTGAGCGGCTTCCCGCTGCTGGCGGGGTTCTGGTCGAAGGACGAGATCGTCCACTTCGCGGGGATGAAGTCGCTCGTGCTGCAGGGCGTGCTGCTGCTGACGTCGCTGCTGACGGCGTACTACACGTTCCGCCTCTACTTCCGCGTCTTCGAAGGCCCGCTCGTGCTGCCTGAAAACAATCACGGCCACGGCGACAGCGAAGAAAAAGCCCACGGCGGCGGGCATGCCGATGCGCACGACGCCCACGCCGGCGGCCACGCCGCGCACCACAACCACGAGCCGCTGTCGATGATGTTGCCGCTGGCGGTGCTGGCGATCGGTGCGGTGCTGGCGGGGGTCATCAATCTGCCGTTTGGCGCGGGGATCAAGGCGCACGCCCTTGGCGATTTCCTGAGCCAAAGCCCGTCGCTCTACCTCGGGTACGATCAGGCCCGCGCCGTCTACGGCGGCGACGTCGATGCCGGCGGATTCGGCGTCCACGCGGCCGCGGCGGGCGACGAAGCGCACGCGGCGTTCGACGTGCTGCCGCTGGTCATCGGCGGGGGCGTGGCGCTACTGGGCATCGCGCTGGCGTACCTCCTGCACCTCAAAGACCGCAACAAGGCCGACCAGGTCGCCCGAACGCTCCGTCCGCTGGCGAACGCCGCCAGCGCCAAGTACTGGGTCGACGAGCTCTATCACGCCATCATCGTCCTGCCGCTGCGCGGCATCGGCATCGCCCTGGACTGGGTCGACCGCTACGTCATCGACCTGCTCGTCGCCACCTTCGGCATCGTCCCCCAACTCGGCGGCGCGGCACTGAAATTCGGGACGCAGCGGGGATACCTCCAGGGCTACGCGGTGTGGATGCTCGGCGGGTTGGCTGTGATTTTGATTTATGTGTTCATATGAGGAGACAGGAGACAGAAGACAAGAGACAGGAGAATGACCGAGTCGAATCGACTCCTGACTTCTGTCTCCCGTCTCCTGGCTCCTTCTGACCATGCTTCAACAAACCGCCCTCTTGCTCGTTGTCCTCTTCCCGTTCGTCGGCGCGGGCTTCGCCGCCTTGATGCCCCGGCCCGCGGCGGCGCGGGTGTGGGCGGTGCTGGTGTCGGCGCTGACGCTGGCGGTGTCGATCATCGTGGCCGTGAATGTCACGCCTGAAGCGCCGGTGACATGGGGGTACGGGGCGGGCAAATTCCTGGCCGTGCGCGAGATCGGTTTCGCCTTTCACTTGTCGTGCGACGCGATCAGCATGTGGCTGCTGCTGCTGACGACGCTCGTCACCATGCTCGTGCTGATCGCCGCCGGCGACCGTATCGCGGGCGACGCCTCGGCGAAGAACTACTATGCATGGATCCTCGTGCTGCTGGGGGCGCTGTGCGGGGCGTTCGTGGCCGCCGACGGGTTGCTGTTCTACTTCTTCTTCGAAATCACGCTCGTCCCCACGCTGCTGCTCATCGGCATCTGGGGCGGGCCCGAGCGGCGGGCGGCGGCGGGGCGGTTCTTCATCTACACGTTCGCGGGGTCGGTGTTCCTGCTCATTGCTCTGATCTATCTGGCCAGTAAGGCCGGGTCGTTCGAAATCACCGAGCTCGTCCGCGTCGCGCAGACGGGTTTGTCCTCGCGGGCGCACTACCTCGTCTGCCTCGGGCTGCTGATCGGGTTTCTGATCAAGACGCCGGTCTTCCCGCTGCACACCTGGCAGCCGCTAGCGTACAGCCAGGCGCCCACCGGGGCGGCGGTGCTGCTGGCGGCGGTGATGAGCAAGCTCGGCACTTACGGCCTGCTCCGGTTCACGCTGCCGATGGGCTTCGTCAACGCCCCGATGAACGTCAACGTGCTGACCGCCGTCATCGTGCTCTGCCTGATCGGCGTGATCTACGGCGGGCTCGTCGCCTGGGTGCAGCGCGACCTGGTGAAAGTGATCGCCTACAGCTCGCTCTCGCACCTGGGCGTCTGCGTGCTGGCGATCCTTGCGGCCAATACGCTGAGCATCCAGGGCGCGGTGATGTACATGGTCAGCCACGGCCTGTCGACCGCGGCGCTGCTGCTGACGATCGGCGCCATCCGCGACCGCACCGCCACGCAGGACATTGCCGAGCTGTCGGGCCTGTTCGCCCGCATGCCGGTGCTGTCGAGCTTGCTCGTGCTGTTTACGATGACGTCGATCGGCCTGCCGATCACGAGCGGATTTGTCGGTGAGTTCTTGTCGCTGCAGGGCATCATCCAGACCTTCGGCCTGGGCGTGACGGCGGTGGCGTCGACGGGGATGATCCTGGGGGCGATTTACATGCTGCGCATGGTCGCCCGCATCGGCTTCGGCCCCCTGGTGATGCCTGCGGGCTCGATCGTAAATGACGCCAGCCGTCGTGAGCTGGGCGCGCTCGTGCCGCTGGCGCTGGCGGTGCTGGCTCTGGGCATCGGCCCGCGGCCGGTGCTGGATTCGTTCAAGAAGGACGCCCAGGAACTCGCTCAGGGATCGAAGGCGGGCAAAATTCCCGTGGGATTCATCCGCGACCATCGGTTAAGTGACACAGTCGCGATCAACGTATCACGAGGCCATTAGACGTCGTGGCGTGGGCGTCTCGCCCACGTTCCGGCGAAGCCGGAAGATTCGCCGCTTCGCGTCGAACGTGGGCGAGACGCCCACGCCACATAAGATCGCCGCCCGGAAAGTACGTTATGGACGTGTTCAAACTCCTGATCCCCGAAGTGATCCTCTTCCTCGCCGCCTGCGCGCTGCTCATGCTCGGCGGGTCGGCCGGGACGCGGGCGCGCAAGATCGCGCCGGCGGTTGCGCTCATCGCGCTGTTGGTCGCCCTCGTCGCTGCCGTGTTCGCCTCGCCGACCGGGCAGATCGACCGCACGGGGGCGCTGGCGGTCACGGAGATGAGCGCGTACGTCAAGGCGATCTCGATCGGCGTGTCGATCCTGTTCGTTCTGCTGGCCTGGCCGACCTCCGCCAGCGGCGATTCCAATCGCTCGATCCACTTCAGCACCGAAACGTCCGAGTACTTCGCGCTGCTGCTGCTGGCCGTCGCGGGCATGTGCGTGGTCGGGGCCGCCAACTCGCTGCCGACGCTCTTTCTGGGCATCGAGCTCTCGAGCATCCCGACCTACATCATGGTCACGATGTCGCGCCCGCAGCAGCAGGCGCAGGAAGCGGGCGTCAAATACTTCTTCCTCGGCGCAGCCGCCGCCGCCATCCTGCTGCTGGGGATGGCGTACCTGTTCGGCGTGACCGGCGAAATGCGGCTCGACCGCATCGCCGACGCCGTGCGCGGCATGACCGTCGGGCACGTGCCGGCCCTGCTCACGCTCGCGGGCGTGCTGCTGATCGTCGGGCTGCTGTTCAAGCTCGCCGCCGCGCCGCTGCACTTTTACGTCGGCGACGTCTATCAGGGCGCCGCCACGCCGGTGACGGCGGCCATCAGCTACATCCCCAAAGTCAGCGGCACGATCGCGTTGCTGAAAATCCTCGACGCCCTCGGCGGATCAGGCGGCGGGGCGTGGCAGGGGGCGGGGATGCTCGATCCCAAGCTCATCAAGCTCCTCGTCATCGTGGCCGTGCTGACGATGACGGTCGGCAACGTGCTGGCCTTGCTGCAGTACAACGTCAAGCGCGTGCTGGCCTACAGCAGTGTCGCCCACAGCGGGTACATCCTCGTCGGCATCGCCAGCATGGCCCTGCTGGCCCCTGGCCCGCGGGCCGAGGCGATGGGGGCGGTGGCGTTCTACCTGCTGGCGTACGGGATCATGAACACCGCGGCCTTCGGGGTGCTGATGATGCTCCCGGGCGCGGCGCGCGAGCCGGCACTGTCGGCCGAAACCTACGACGACATCCAGGGCATCGCCCGCCGCCGTCCCTGGCCTGCACTGGCGATGACACTCTGCTGCCTGAGCCTCATCGGCGTGCCGGCGACGATCGGATTCTTCGGCAAGCTCTATATCGTCCGCCCGGCGATCGGGAGCGGCGACACCCAACTCCTGTGGCTGGCGGTGCTGACGATGATCAACGCCGTGATCTCGGCGGCTTATTACCTCAAGATCGTCGCCACGATGTGGACGCTGCCCGAGCCCGAGCACCGCAACCACGCCACGCCCCCGAGCGAGCGGCCATTGCCGGTCGTGATCGCCGTCGGCCTCAGCGCCGCGGCGACACTGGTCTTCGGCATCGTGCTGCCACTGGCAGGCGCGCTATACCACAAGGCAACGACGCTGACGATCGCCCTCGGGCGCTAAGGCCGCCCTCTGGTTCCTCCCCCTCCGGGGGAGGTTAGGTGGGGGCGGGCGGCCGCCTCGTCACAACAAAGCGCCATTATGTGCCGGCCCTCTCCCTACCCTCTCCCGGAGTACCGGGCGAGGGGTTTGCTTCTCTGGCATCAGCCAGCCGCTATTGCAGGTCAATGCCGTCCCCACCGAGCCTCCCCCGGAGGGGGAGGAACTAGAATCTGGCGGTCTCTGACTTATTCAAATCCTTACGAGCCGCTTGCGCGCACCTTTCCGAGCACGACGACCTTCCACCACGGACGCCACGTCCCCAAAAAGCGCCGAATCGGTGCATTGACATCGGGTGTCCGCCAAATACCATGTAACCCTATCGGAAATAAAGGAAATGGTTCTCGGACGTCATTGTCAGCTGATCGGCACGCCGAGGAATAGCCGATAGGACAAGCCGCGATTGGCGCTGATGTCGGTCGTAACGGCTGTGCCGGCACCGCAAGGGCGACGAGAGCCGTACCCGGGTCTTGGAAGACCGCTGAGCAGATTACGCCGTCCGGCTGGGAAAAAGCATGGGCGGCACACAGTGCGGATCGATCGCCCCGTGGTGGGGCGGCCGGGCCGCGCAAGGGAACGGCGGCGTGCCGAAGGCGCGTCCGCCAAGAAGGAGAGTTTGATGACCGACCGCAAGACGCCCGATGTCCGGACGCCTCGTTTCACGACCCCGCGTTTGAAGACGCTGGCCCCGGCGCTGGCCGGGGTGCTGGCCACCGCCGCCATCGCCGCCGCCGCCGATCCCACTGCCGCCGAGCTGCGCCAGCAGATCGAAGCGATGCAGCAGCAGATCAACAAGATCGAAGCCAAGGCCGCCGCGAGCGACCAGACGCAGACGACGATCGAAAACGTCCTCGGCGACGCCGACCGCCGCAGCCAGCTCCTGCAGGCCGGCGGGCTCACCGCCGGGTACGACGGCAAGTTCTTCGTCCGCTCTGCCGACGGCAACTTCAGCCTTTCGCCGACGGTCATCATGCAGTTCCGCAGCGTCACCAAC
Organism: Tepidisphaeraceae bacterium; assembly: GCA_036387945.1. Classification (GTDB taxonomy): domain Bacteria; phylum Planctomycetota; class Phycisphaerae; order Tepidisphaerales; family Tepidisphaeraceae; genus DASVSS01. The sequence continues at coordinate 23,689 of DASVSS010000076.1, forward strand.
TACGGTGAAGACACCAAGGGCGACGGCGAAGAATCGCTCGAGACCGGCTTGGAGCTGCGCCGTGTCAAGCTCGGCCTCGCCGGCAACGCCTTCTCGAAGGATTTGCAGTACAACTTCCGCCTCTCGGTCAACCGCAACGGCGGCGAGTCGGTGCTCGATCTCGCGTACGTGCAGTACAAGTTCGCCGACGACTGGGCCTTCAAGGTCGGTCAGTACAAGGCCAACGTGTTCCACGAAGAGCTCATCAGCGACGCCCGCCAGCTCGCCGTCGAGCGCTCGCTCGTCAACGCCCTCATCGGCGGCAACCAGACCGATTACGTCCAGGGCGCGGCGCTGATCTACCAGACCGAAGCCCTGCGCGCCGAACTCGCCTACACCGACGGCGCCAACACCGACAACACCGATTTCCAGGACGGCCAGGGCGGCCCCAACACCGTGCCCGGCCCGAACTACGGCGTCGACGCCCGCGTGGAATACAAAGTGATGGGCGACTGGAAGCGCTACGACGACTTCACCGCCCTTAAGAACGAAAGCGACCTGCTGGTGTTCGGCGTCGGCGCCGACTACACCGAAGGCGGCGACTCGCACACCGTCTTCCACACCGTCGACGCCCTGTTCAAGCAAGGCGCCGGCCCGATCAGCGCGTACGCCGCGTACATCGGCCAGTACAACGAGACCGACGACGACGACGCCTACAACTGGGGCGGCTTGGCCCAGGTCGGCTACCTGCTGCCCAACACCAACTGGGAGCCCTTCGCCCGGTACAGCTACACCGACATCGACGACGGCGACAACTACAGTGAAATCACGCTCGGCACGAACTACTACTTTGCCGGCCACAACGCCAAGTTCTCGCTCGACGTGAACTTCCTGCCCGACGGCTCCCCCAGCTCCACCGGCCTGGGCTACCTCGACGGCGACGACTTCCAATTCGCCGTCCGCGGCCAGTTCCAGCTTTCGCTGTAACGCCCACGACAGGATCGATTTTTCGTTGGCCCTCAACCCCGGGCCGGGCGCACCAGCGTCCGGCCCGGTCGTCGTTGCGGAAGAACGTCTTTTTCGCCCCCATGTCGTTCCTGCCATTTTTACGTTCGCCGTCGCGCCCGAATCCGGCCTACCCGTCGGCCCCGCAAACCTTTACGCCGCTCCCCCACCCGCGCCCGCCGGCGCTGTAAACCGCCGACCTTAACACCCCCCTCCGGTCCCCTCTCCCGGTACCCCGGGGGAGGGTTGGGGTGGGGGCTTAAGCTTCAAGATGCATTGTCGGCGGAAGGCCGCTTCCCTAACACTCCCCCGCGCGTAGGCGGAAGAGGGAACCAAACCGCCCCCGCTCCCTGGATTATGACGACCGGCCGCGAAAAGTCGGCTAAAAAATGCGGAAAATCAGGCCCGCGGAACCTCGCCGGCGCAGGAGACGCTTCTTCGCCATCCCGGCATTTTAACGGGGTAAAAATTGACGATTTTATTGTTGACACAATCGGCGACATTTATGGATACTCCCGCCGTGTGATCTGGGACGACGCCCGGCGGGGGTTCCCAAGAGAATGCGTCACGGCCCCCACAACTAGGACGACGGAGACGGATCTCATGTTGCATCACTTGATCGAACGCGCACATCGAGGGCGCAGCGTACGGCGCCAAATCGTTCAATCGGCGTGTTTGATCGAAGGACTGGAGGGGCGACGGTTCTTCACTGGCGGTCTGGCGACGCCCACCCTTACCGCTCCCCTCTCGATCATGACAGCATTAAGTTGACGTACTCGATCAGCGACGGATCACGCCTTGTGCTCGAGCAAAAGAACCCCGGCGACGACAACCTGGCCTACGCCCAACTGCTCGATTCCACCCCGGGCCAGCACACGCTGACCCTGAACAATCTGCTGCCCGACCGCGTCTACGCTTTCAAGGCCCGCGCCGACCGCGACGGGCTGATCGCTGAAGCCAATGACAGCGCCGTGACCGACCCCACTCCCGATCCGTCGTTGTCGTACGACATGCCGACGCCGCAGAACATCTCGACGGTGTTCGACCAAGCGGCATACGACGCCTATGGCGATCTCGACTGGGACTTGGAATTCGACGGCGATTACACCCCTTGGGGCAGCTTCCAGGACGGCGAAGTCACGATCGAAAGCCTTTCGCGCCGGATCGACGACCCGTACGGCGTCATTTACACGCCCTTCAACGGCCAGCCCAACTACTACGACCCCGACCTGACCGACGGCCATATCGAATTCCGACTGGAGTTGGCTCATCCCGGCACGTCGGTGAAAGTCCGCATCCGCGCCGTCGAAGACACCTACCCGCGATCGTTCGTCTCGGAGTACGCGGCCCCGATCACGGTCACGGCCCCCGGCGCGGTCGCCACGCCGCTGAGCCTCAGCGCGTCGGCGCAGCCGAACAACCAGGTCCGCCTGACCTGGAGCGGCGACGACGATTCGGGCACCGACTTCGTCTGGGTCTACCGCGTCACCGACAACCAGGCGCAATTCCTCGGCCATTATCCCGACACCAGAGCGCACGTCGACGTGGCAGCGGGAACGGGCAGCAAGTTCTTCGTCACCTACAAGAACAGCGGGTACTCGAACTTTGTGGAGAGTGCCGGAATCGGCAGCGTTCCAGCGTCTCCGACTGGCTTGGAAATCCCTAGTGTTTGGACTGAATCAGGCATGGATGCACGTTTGAGTTGGAATAATACGGCAGCTAACGAAGATTCCTATGTGATCGAGCGTTCTATCGACGGAACTAATTGGTCAACCCTGACAACCGTTGGAGCAGACGAGAATTCCTATGTTGATTCGATCAACGATTATACGGTCTACTCGTATCGTGTAAAATCCAGGAACGCAGCCGGCGATTCGCAGCCGACGCTCCTGAAAACGCGGAAGTGGCCCGTGAACGGCATCGCGCATAACGATACAAACGCAAGCGTCCAAGTAAAATTCGATCATGGTTGGCAGGCACTGCAACCCAGGAGTTGGACCGGCGAGCTTAACGATTGTGACTTCATCTACCTTGATGGAGCCATGTATAAAATCGGCGCAAATAGAGTGTTCATTCGGTACGCCGACAGCACGAATACCATCAGAGGCATATATACCCGGTGGGTCGACATCGACTCGAACATTCACTACGATGCAATAAACCCTATGGCCCCAAATGATCCGGGAAGGCCCGCGCCTCCCTAATATGCTCGCTCTTCGGGTGGATAGATGAAGACGAACGTTCGCGAATTGCCCGTGATCGATTACGGCACCGAAACAGGCGGTCGCGATCGTTTTTGGTTAGGGATGGCATTCGTGTGCGGGGCGGTTCTTACTATACCTTCATTTTTAGTTGTAACATACGGTGCCAGTCGCGAGCCGTTCCTCGGTCCCATCCGCGCGTTCGATGCTGTTGTCTTGCTTTGCGCCGCATCGACATTGGTGGCGGCATGGTGTGCCTATTTGATCGTCCTGATCACGCTCACGGTTCGCGCGCGTAAGAATATCTTGCTCATTGCTGTTTTCTGGGCCGTCATCATGATATTTTATCTTCAGGTGGAAGTTCGAGGCTACATTGCGGATATCACGGGCCGTCCAGCGGTTGTTCGAACCGGACCATAGCCTCTGACTGGCTATTACGAGGGTGCGACCTTGATCAAAATAAGGATGACGGTCACAGTCGCCGAAGGCATGGTCGTATAAGTTGGGCAAAGCGGTCATGGTCATCTGCATTCTTTTTTTTCTGTGCCACTGTGGCAGCAGGTGCGTATTCTTTGAAAGCCCACCCTTCGATATGAGAGGAAAAACGCTAGTCGTTTCGATAGCGAAGGAAAAGGGCGGAAGGAAAAGGGGACATTAACGATTTCATAAAAAATCAGCAATGTCCCCTTTTTGACGTCAATGGTGCTAAAAGTATTACGAAGCGCCATCGGCATCGTCTTCTTCGTGTGCATGATGTTCGTGATCATGTTCATGTGGTGGCGAAGCCATGATCACTTCGACAGCGTTTACCGTGTGACTGATAGATCGGTCTGGGGGGCCGAGTCTATGAATGGCAGATTGTGGGTTGCTGTTACGAATAACACGTCTGATCCGGTCTGGTTAGATCGCGGAGAACTGCCGCGCGGCTGGCATTTCCATTCCCGCCCCCAGGACCCGCCGGGCGAGGATGTAGTCGGCAACATCGTGTTCGGCATGATTCACGCCCGCGCGCCGGAGTTCCGTCTGGATTTTCTGGACATTAGCTACTACGCACCTCGGACCTACCAGTACGGAAGTACTTACGGCGGTGTAACCGTCCATTATCGTACTATTTTCGCAGCCTGGTTTGTAATTCTGGTCGCGTGGCTAACGTGGGTCGGCTGGCGGATTCGGAAACGGATTCGCGATCGCAGGGCAGGCTACTGCTTGGCTTGTGGCTACGACCTTCGCGCGACGCCGGGTTATTGCCCGGAATGTGGGGCGGGAGCAAAAAAGGACTTACTTGTCCCTCAATTCCCGTAGGACCAGGAAAGGGGACATCGCTGTTCCCATAGCACCAGTAATGCCGTCTTTTGTTCTTCCGGTAGTCCAGTTCGGAGTGCAACGTCACGGGCGCAATTGGTATCCGATGTCGCATACTCGCATAGCTGTAGGCATCAACCACCCACCGACAGCGTCTCGCACACCTTCGTCACGCCTTCGACCACGCGGGACATGCGGTCGTAATCAAGCTTGTCCGGCGTGTCGGCGGTGGTGTGGTAGTGCGGGTAGCGGAATAGCGCGGTGTCGGTGACCATGATGGCGGGATAGCCGGCCTGCCAGAAGGACCACTGGTCGGAGAAGCCGATGCCGGTGATGCGGGCGGGGGCGGCGATGCCTTCGGAAGGGAACGACGTTGCGGCGCGGAAGGCGGCGACGCTGTCGAGCATGAGCTGCTTGGACGCGGTGTCGCCGACGAAGGCGATGAAATCGCCCTGGGCGGGGAAGAAGCGGTCGAACGGGGCCGGGTATTTCTGGCTGCCTTTGACGTCGCTGTAGAAGCCGATCGTTTCGAGCGAGAGCATGGCGACGACGTTTTCGCCGCGGGCGCGACACGCGCGGGCGTAGACGAGGCTGCCCATCTGCTCGGTCTGGAAGAACGGCGGCTCTTCGTTGGCGAAGAAGGCGAACCGCACCGTGCGGCCGGCGGGGCGTGCTGGCTTTGCGGCGGCGAAAGCGCGGGCGATTTCCAGCACCGCCGCCACGCCCGAGCCGTTGTCGTTCGCCGCCGGCGTGCCGCGGACCGAGTCGTAGTGCGCGCCGATGACGACGATCTCATCGGGTTTGGTCGCGCCTTTGATCTCGGCGTCGAGATTGAGCACGGCCTTGCCGCGGACGTCGTACGGCTGCTGCTTTACCGTATACCCGAGCCCGGCCATCGTGCGCGTGAGATAATCCACCGTCGCCGCCATGCCGGCGTCGTTCCAGACGTTGCGATCGCCGATCGTGCCGCCGATGACGTCGACATGCCCGCGCAGCCGCTTGGCGAGCTCTTTCTGTGCGTCACTCGCCGCCGGCAGCGGCCCGCTGAAACTCGCCCCCGGCGGAAACACCACGTCCGCCGGCACGGCCTGACAGCCTGTGAGGAAGACCAGGGCGATCACGAGCAGGAGGATGATCGGCGTGTCCATGCGATCCTCGGATGAATGGTCGAACGTCGAGGGGCCTTGCCCGGGCTGCGCGAGGGTTCGAAAATCACAGTGGCCGGGTCGCTTCAGCGACCCGGTGACGCACGCGCAGTTTCGACGCGCCGGGCGGTTTACGCGGCCACTGAAGTGACCCCGCCGGCGCGGGGTTTTACATCGGCTCGTGCTTGATCGTTTCGTCGTAGACGCGGAGTAGTTTCTCCTTGTCGAAGACCATTTCCTGGCGCGTCAGGCCGACGATGTCGTAGATGCTCGTCAGCTCGATCGCGTCGACGGGGCAGGCTTCTTCGCACATGCCGCAGTAGATGCAGCGCAGCTCGTCGATGTCGAACTTGATCGGGTACTTCTCGCGGTCGGCCCACGGCGATTCGCCGGCTTCGATGTGGATGCAGTGCGCCGGGCAGGCCGTGGCGCACATGAAGCAGGCGACGCATTTGACGCGGTTTTCTTCGTCGCGGTTGAGCCGGTGCACGCCGCGGTAGGTCTGGCGGAGAATGCCGCCGGCGCCGATGGGCAGATCTTCGCGCCGCTCTTCGGGGTATTGGATCACGCGGTCGTTGCCCTTGACGACGACGCGGAACATGTGCTTCATCGTCGTGCCCAGGCCCTTGAGCACCTGCGGCAGATAAAACTGGTCGCCGAGGCTGAGCTTGGGTTCGTCGAGAACGAGGACGTCGGATTCTTTCATAGGCGCCCTATGGTAAGCGACTCGCTCGCGCCGTTCCACGCTCTGCGTCGGCGCACCCTTCGATCGGGCTTCCGAGGGCAATTCGTGGTTGCACCGCCGGCCCTCGTGTCGACAATTGCGTCTGTCGGACTGCTGCTGCGACAATGACAACAACGCTCAAAGAAAGCGAGCAATCCCCGTGGCCGACGCCCAGCGACCGAAATTCGAGATCGACTTTTACCAACTCGTCGACGACGCCATGCTCGCCCGCAACCGCACCGACGGCTGCGGGTTCGACTGGCGGTGGGCCGACGCGCGGCGCGGGTGGATGGACGATTCGACCAACGGCTTTGCCTACCGCTGTTTGCCGCTGACGATCGCCAACCAGCTCGGCTGGTTCGTCACCAGCCCGGTGGGATTCACCGCCTTCTGGCGCGGCGGGGGCGCGCAAGGGTCGGTCGATTTCATGTTCGACCGCGACCCGGATTTCTGGAAACGCTGGGTCAACGACCAATTTGGCCAAGGCATCGTCACGTGGAACATGCCGTTCCTGCTGCGCACGCGTCCGACGGGTTCGAAGCTGCTCGTCACTGGCCCGGCGAACTACTTCCGCCGCCACGCCCAGCCGTTGACGGCGCTGATCGAGACCGACTGGATGACCGCGTCGTTCACGATGAATTACAAGCTGACCGAGCCGTGCGAGCCGATCCGCTTCGAGGCCGGCGAGCCGCTGGCGCAGTTCATCCCCCTCGCCGGCGACGTGTGCAGCGATCTGGAGCGCGCCGACGTCACCTACCGCCGCCTGATCGACGACCCGGACACCTACGCCAAGTACACCCAGTGGAGCAACGCCCGCAACCAGTTCCACGAGGCCAAGCGCCAAGGCGTGGTGCGCCCGGACGAGTGGCAGAAAGACTACTTCTTAGGCCGCGACCTCGCCGGCGAGGCGGCGCCGACCACGCAGCACAAGACCAAGCTGCGCCCGCCGGTGGTGAAGTTCATCGGCCAGGGACACACGTAAAGTCCTTCGGTGGGCGACGCGGCAGGAAATCGCCCCTTAAACCGCCGCCGGCTCGTACGCCGTCACCCACCCGCCGTTGGCGTCGATTCCGGCGCGCCAGGCGAGGAACTCCGAGAGCACGTGCTCGAAATCGTCGACCGAGTCGATGCCGCTCATCAGTACCTTCAGGGGCTTGTTCGGCGACATCGTCTTGGCGTACCAGCTCACGCGCTTGCGGAACTCGACGATCGCGGCGCGCGGCGAGCGGTACTCGCACAAATTGTAGAAGTGGTCGCGCATCATCCGGCACTTTTCTTCCAGCGTCGGCGGCGGGGGGATCAGGCCGGTGGTGAGGTAGCTGTGGGTGTCGCGGAAGATCCACGGCTGCGACAAGGCCGCCCGGCCGATCATCACTCCAGCGCAGCCGGTGACCGCGAGCATGCGCGCCGCGTCCTGCGGCGTGCGGACGTCGCCGTTGCCGATCACCGGAATGCGCCGCGCCGCGGCCACCACTTCGGCGATGCCGTCGAGCCGGGCGACGCCGCCGAACTTCATCTCCGTCGTGCGACCGTGGATGGTGATCATCGCCACGCCCGCGTCTTCCAGCCGGCGCGTCAGCGCGGGGGCGACCAGGCACGAATCGTCCCACCCCAGCCGCAGCTTGGCCGTCAGCGGCGTGTGCTTCAGCACGCCCACGACGCGCTCGACCATGCGCAGCGTGCGGTCCGGGTCGCACAGCAGCTTCGAGCCGCCGTCGCGCTTGGTGATCTTGTCGACGGGGCAGCCCATGTTGATGTCGATCACGTGCGCGCCGCGGTCCTCGGCCCAGCGCGCCGCCTCGCACAGCAGGTCGGCGTCGCCGCCGTAAAGCTGCATGGATAGCGGCGAATCCGCCTCGCAGGTGGCGGCAAGCTGCATCGAGCGGTAGTTCTCACGCAGCACGCCTTCGGGACAGAGCAAATCCGTTACGGCCAACCCTACCCCGCCGCAGGCGCGCGCGATCAGCCGGAAGCTGACGTCGCAGTACCCGGCGATGGGCGCCAGCAGCAGGTTCGTGGCGAGCTCAAGATTGCCGATCTTCAGCGGGGGCATCGGACGGCAGTGTAACCGACGACCGCCAACCCCGCCTCCGTGACGGGCGCCGTTACAGGCCGGCGGGGGACCGTTTGCGCCGGCCGCATGCGTCGCGGCGGCAAAAGCAATACACTTCCCGCCATGCACGACGCTTTTGCCGCCGACCAGTACCTGATCCGCCAGCAGGTGTTCACGTTCCTGCACCGCAAGTTCCACGTCTATGACGCGGCGGGGCAGAATCTCGTACTGTTCTGCCGGATGAAAGGGTTCAAGCTCAAGGAAGATTTGCGGCTGTTCGCCGACGAGAATGAGAGCCAGGAACTCGTACGGATTCAGGCGCGCAGCGTGATCGACTTCTCGGCGGCGTACGACGTCGTCGATGCCCGCAGCGAGCGGCGGCTGGGGGTTCTGCGGCGCAAGGGGTGGTCGTCGATCGTGCGCGATTCGTGGGAGATCCTCGACGCAGACGAGCGGCCGCTGGGCACGATCCAGGAAGACTCGACGATCAAGGCCCTCGTGCGCCGGTTCGTCGATGCCGCGAGCTTTCTCATGCCTCAAGCGTTTCACGTCGAGATCGGCGGCGCGCCGGCGGCGACGTTCAAGCAGAACTTCAACCCCTTCGTGCGCAAGCTCGCGGTCGATTTCTCGGCCGATTCGCAGCGCCGCCTCGACCGCTTGTTCGGGCTGGCGGCAGGGATTCTCGTCATGGCGATCGAAGGCAAGCAGGAATAGCGCCGATCGCGACGACGTCTGCGGCGCTTAGTCCATGCACCACGCGCTCAGGCTGCCCGCCGGGCAGTGGAAATCGGCGAAGCCTTCGGCGTCGGTGACGATCTTTTCTGCAATGTGATTGGTCAGGTCGGTGTACGTCCGGCCGCCGCCGGGCATGTGCAGGCGCTTCACGCCGGGGCCGGCGGTGCTCATGACGACGGCCATCGAGCCGGGGTGCTGTTCGTTGCCGCTCCACGTCCAGGCGACGCACGTCGGGTGATCGAAGTAGTCGCACTGCTCGCCGTAGGTGTAGCGCCCGCGCGCATAAAGGAACGTGTCGATCAGGGTCTTGTGGCTCACGAGGCGGCACGAAGGGTCGGGGCGGCCGGGGTTGCCGTAGTAGTCGCCGTAGAAGACGCACGGGTAGCCGTCCTGGCGGAGCAGGATGAGCGCGTACGCCAGCGGCTTGAACCAGTCGGCCACCCACGACTCGAGTGACTGTCCCGGCTGGCTGTCGTGATTGTCGACGAACGTGACGCTCATCAGCGCATTGGCCTGGACGAGCGAGCCGTCGAAGATTTTCGACAGATCGTAATCCCGGCCCTTCTGCCCGGCCTCGACGAAGCGCATGTGCAGCGGCACGTCGAACAGGCGCACGTGACCCTCCGTGTGCTCGAGATAGCCGAGCAGGTCGGCGACGTTCGGGCTCCAGTACTCGCCGACGGCGAAGAACTCGCGGCCGGGGAAGCTGTGGCGCACGTGCTCGAACCATTCGCGGTAAAAGCTGTGCGGGATGTGCTTGATGGCGTCGAGGCGGAAGCCGTTGATGTTAGTCGTTTCGACGTACCAGCGCGTCCAGGCGAACAGTTCCTGCCGCACCTCGGGGTGATAGGTGTTGACGTCGGCGCCCATGAGGTAGTCGAAATTGCCGAACTCGGCGTCGACTTCGCCGGAGAAATGGACGTCGCTGCGGCGGTAGATTTTGCCGGCTTCGTCGGCGGCGTCGGCGTTGAAGTCGTAGCTGGTGAAATGCTCGGCGCGCCACTGGAAATTCGAGTACGTCCCGCCCCGGCCGGGGAAGGTGAAGCGGCAGTAGGCCTTGATCGTGTACGGCGCGGTCTGCTCGCGCGTGCGGTCCAGCCGGTCGATCTCGACGACTTCGACTTCCTCGATCTCGTCAGCGCCCATGCGGTGGTTGAGCACGACGTCGGCGTACACGTCCATGCCGGCGTCGCGCACGGCCTGGATGGCGGCTAAGTATTCGTCCTTCGTGCCGTACTTCGTGCGCACGCTGTTCTTCTGATCGAACTCGCCGAGATCGAACAGGTCGTAAACGGCGTAGCCGGTGTCGTTGGCGCCGTCCATCCCCTTATACGCCGGCGGCAGCCAGACGGCGGTGGCGCCCAGTGCGCTGATCTCCCGCGCCCGCTGCGCGACTTCGCGCCAGTGCGAACCGTCGTTGGTGCTGTTCCACTCGAAAAACTGAAACATGACGCCGCGGTGCATGAAGATCCTTCGCCGGCCATGATAGGCAAAAGGGGTCGGCCGCAGTGGCGAGCGAAAGCGGTAGAGAAGCCCAGCAGAGACGCTCAGGCGGTGGGGTGGGTGACCTCGGCCGGCGACGGGAACAGATCGGCGACGGCGACGCTGAAGCCCGTTAGCACGTCTTCGCCGGTGAGCGTCGCGCTATCGGGCAGAATGTTGCCGCTGCCGTCCGGACGCTGGACGCGCACCGTGCGTGTGCTGGCTTCGACGATCCAGACGCGCTCGACGCCGGCCCGCAGGTACTCGGCGACCTTCTGCTCAAGGTATCGCACGTTGTCCGACGGCGAAACGACCTCGACGACGATGTTCGGTGCCACCGTCGCCGCGCCGTCAGTCAAGACCGGCATGCGGTCGAGCTTGAAAAATGCCACGTCAGGGCGACGGCCGTGCGGGTTCTTGATCCACGGGAAGCAGACGATGTCGGCCTCGGTCATCACCCAGCCGATCGACTTTCCGTGAATGAAATTCCCGAGCAATCGCGCGATTTCCGAAGCGATCCAAGACGAAATGTTCGACACTTCCAACCTCACGATCAGGCCGTCGACGAGTTCATACTTCCCGTCTTCCGGCGGGTGCAGGAAGGTCGCCATCGCGTCCTGGGTCGGGGGCGGTACGGCAACGGCTGTGGTCATAAGGCGCCTCGACGGAGATTGTATCACACGCCGGGTGCGTGGCGTGCTTGTTCGTCCTGGGCGAGAAAATCCTCGCGCAATGGGCAGAAAGTGTCGATCAGCACCGTTTCGCTCTCGCCGGTGACGCAGCCGTGCGGGACGTCGCCGGGCAGGAACAGGCTCTGGCCGGCGGCGAGCTCGACGCGCGTGTCGCCGACGTGGAAGGTGACGCTCCCGCGGGCGACGTAGACGAGCTGCTCGTGCGGATGGCTGTGGGTGGGCATCGTCGTGTGCGGGGCGATCACCACCTGCACCTGCATCGTGCGCTGGCCGACGCAGAGCGTCTGCCGGCGGGCGGCGGGGGAGACGGTGATCCACGGGCCCGGCCCGCCTAGGCTTGGCGGAGGCGCGCTCATACCGTCACCGGCGTGTTGCCGAAGCGGCTGTCGGGGATGACCATTCGGCGGTTCGTGCTCGGCGCCGGGCCCACCATGCCCATGATCAGCAGCAGCGCCGCGGCCAGCACGACGTTCATCACCAGGAAGTACAGCGCCGACCAGCCGTCCAGCGCCACCGAGCTGCGCCCGCCGGTGAGCCACACGATCACCGCCGTCGCCATCAGCAGGGCGATGGCGATCGGGATCAATCCGCCCCAAGCCAGGCGCATCAGCTGATCGAACCGGAAGCGCGGCAGACTCCAGCGCACCCACATGAACACGAACAGGATGACAACGGCCTTGCCGAAGAAAACGCCCATGCGCAGCAGGCACAGCAGCAGGCTGTCGCTCCAGCTGGGGTGGGCGGCGTCGAACGCGCCGTGCCCGGTGATCTTGCCGAACGCCCAGTCGAGGCCCGGCAAGTGCCAGCCGCCGAAGAACAGCGCCACGCACACGCAGCTCGTGGTAATCATCCCGGCATACTCGCCGAGGAAGAAAAGGGCGAACCGCATGGACGAGTACTCGGTGTGGTAGCCGCCGACGAGTTCCTGCTCGGCTTCGGCGAGGTCGAAGGGGGCGCGGTTGGCTTCGGCGTGGATGCAGATGAGAAAGAGCGTGAACGCCAGCGGCTGGGCGAAGATGTTCCACGCGGGGATGGGGATAAAACCGCCGAGCATCCAGTAGCGGGCCTGTTCGTCGACGAGTCGGCCCAGGTCGAGCGTGCCGAACATGAGCACGACGATCAGGACAGAGAGGCCCAGGGGGATTTCGTAGCTGATCATGTTCGCCGTCGCGCGCAGCGCGCCGAGGAACGAATACTTGTTGTTGCTCGCCCACCCGCCGATGACCACGCCGTAGACCGCCAGGCTCAGGGCGCTGATGACGAACAGCACGCCGATCGACAGGTCAGCCGCCTGGAAGCGCCAGCCGGTGACGAAATCGACGAAGTACTGCTTTCCGTCGCCGCTGAGGGACGTGCGCTCGGCGACGGCTTCACGGACGGCGTTGGGTTTGGTCAGTTCGGCGGCGTACCAGGGCACGTTGCCGGTTTGCTGCAATTGGCCGCGGGCAGCGTCGATCAGCGCCGCGTCGGCGCCGCCGGCGAGCTTGGCGGCGGTGACGTCGATGCTGTGGCGGGTCGCCTTCGTGCCGCCCCAGGGGATGACCACGAGCGACACGATCACCGTCAGCATCATCACCACCGGCGCGAAGGTGAAGAGGATCTTGTCGACGTGAGCGGGGCGGTAATCTTCCTTGAGGAAGAACTTCAGTCCGTCGGCCATCGGCTGGCCCAGGCCCCAGAAATGGAACTTGGGGGCGAACGGCAGCCCGAAGCCGAAGCCCACGCGGTTGGGCCCGACGCGGTCCTGCGTCCAGGCGGCGACCTTGCGCTCGAGGAGGATCAGGTACGCCACCATGCCCAGCGACGTGCCAAAGGCCAGCACGGCGATCCAGACCCATGGGGCGCGGAAAAAGTCGATGACCGAAGGGGTATCCATGGCGCGGGCAATTTAGCCGATCGACGCGGCGGCGGTAAGGGCGGGCGGAGAATTGCGCACAATCCCGATGATCCGGTTAACCCGCCGTCCCGATCGGCCGAAGACCAGATCGCAGGCCTTGCGCCTGTGGCATGTCATATTCGAGGCGGACAGGTTCGGTGATGGTGTACGCGGTGCTGTGCCTCACGGCACTCTCGGCGCTGGCGGTGCTCGTCATCGACTGGGGCCGCTTCCAGCTCACGCGCACGGAGATGCGACGCACCGCGGACGCCATCGCCATCTATGCCGCCGCCGGCGTGTCCGACGGCACTTACCTCACCCGCGCCCAGGCCGCGGCGACCGATAACGTTTGCAGCGACACGCAGCAGGCGATCACCCTTCAAAGCAGCGACGTCGTTTCCGGGCAGTGGAACGACACCACCAAAACCTTCAGCTCCGGCGGCGCCACGCCCAATGCCGTGTGCGTCACGCTCGTGCGCTCGGCCGCCCGGGGAAACCCGTTGCGGCTGTTCTTCGGGCCGATCATCAATCGCAACACCGTTAACCTCACCGTCACCTCCATCGCCAAGCTCGACGGCGCGATGCCCGACGGGGCGTACAATTACGGCTGGATCGGGATGAACAGCACGAACTTCAGCGGCAGCGGCCGCGTCGATGCGTACGCCTCGGCCAAGGCGGCGTACGCCTTCCCGGGCACCGAGGCGTCGATCGGCACGAACGGATCGCACGCCATCAACGGCTCGACGGTCATCAACGGCAACGCCAACTACGGCCCCAGCGGCGGCATCAGCAACAACGCGCCGGCGGTGATCTCCGGCGATAAGATCAAGCTCAATCAGGCGTTCAGCTTCTCGCCGTACACCAACGGCACCTACACCACGACCGTCAGCGGCAGTGGGTACACCTTGTCGGCGGGCGCGCTGACGATCAGCAACGGCGGGGTCGTGAATCTGTCGGCGGGGACGTGGTCGTTTTCCAGCATCAACGTCAACGCCGGCGGAAGGCTCAACATCACCGCCACCGGTGTGGGGTCGAGCATCGCCTACGTCTACGCCAACACCGTCAATTTCTACGGCCGTCAGGCCCACAGCGGGCAGATCGGCAACAACCGCTCGACCTCGGCGATGTACCTGCTGATGTCCGGCGCCGGCGGCGTCAACATCAACGCCCAGAACGACATCTACGGCATCTTCGTCGGCCCCACCGCGCCGCTGAACCTTTCGGGCACAAGCAGCCTCTACGGCTTTGGCATTTTCTCCAGCATGGACGTGACCGGTTCAGCGAGCCTGCACCACGACACCTCGCTCGGGCAGATCGTCACCAGCGACGCCAGCAAGAACATCGTCACCCAGTGGCCGCCCAACCCCTCAAACGCCGGGCGAAGCATCATCGTGCGCTAGTCGAAAACGCACAGCTCTCCCACAGGCCTTCGCTCTCCTACCGGCCTTGCCGCTTCAGCGGCAAGGGCTCTTCGCACCCGCAACACAAACACCGTTTGGAGACCCGCGTTACAAGACCCCCGTAATCCGCAGACAACGCCCCGGACGAGGTCAAGGGCGGCGCGGTTACTCGCTCACCGTCACGGTGCTTTTGCCGGTGATGAGCATGTCGTACACCACTTCGACGTCTTCATTGAGCATGCGCACGCAGCCGAGACTTCGCTGCTGCCCGATGCTTTCGGGCTCGATCGTGCCGTGGATGCCGTAGCTGGTTTTGCCCACTGCCTGCCCGGCCGTGCCGGAGAGGGCGATCCATCGTTCGCCGAGCGGGTTTTTCGGGTCGTCTCGGGCGATAAGGCGTGGGCCTTCCTCGCGCGGGTTGGTGTAGTTGGGGTTCACTTCCTTCACGCCCACGCTCCATTCGCCGGTTGGGGTCGAATCCTCCGAGCCCAGGCCGACGCGGAAGCGGCGCACGAAGACCGCCTCGGGCGTGCCGGGCTTGCCGAGGTAGGTGTCGAGCGTGAAATCCTTTTTGTTCACGACCGCGTGGAATGGCCCTTTGACGACTTTGACCGATTTGCCCGCCTGCAGGCGGCGCGGGTCGCTGATGCCGTTGATGCGGGCGATCAGCCCCGGCGTGGAGTCGTACTTGTTGGCGATCTTCTGCAGATTCTCCCCCGCGGCAACGACGTGCGAGACGGCGTAAGCGTCGCTGAGGAACCGGCGCGGCGAGAAGACGACGACGGCATTGATCTCGCTGAGGCGGCGCATCGCTTCGTCTTCATTGACGCCGGTGAACTTTTTCTGCGCGATCGCCGCCACGAGCAGGTCGCGGGCGGCGATCAGGTCGTCGGCCTTGCGCTTGGCGTCGACTTCGGCGAACACCGCCGCGGCGTCGCCCGTGACTGCCTGCTGCGGCTTGGGCATGGGGGCCGGCGCTGAGGCGGGGGCGCCATTCGAACCAGCGCCGGCAGTCGGAGCGTTGTTCCGCCCAGCGCCGGCGGGAGCGGGCTTGTCGTTCTGCAACGCCGACGGCCGGGTCGAGGGCGTCACCGTCACGATCGGCGGGGTCTTCTCCACCGCGGCCAATGGCATTGGCGACGTTCCCGGCTTGGCGGGCGCGGGCTTCAGCGGCGACGCGGCTTCGCTCTTGGTTTCATTCTTGGATTCATTCTTGGATTCATTCTTGGATTCATTCTTGGAATCGCTCTTGGATTGCACCTTCCCGACCGCCCCCTGCGGCATCGCCCCAGCGATCGGCCCCGGCGCGTCCGACGCCTGCGTCGCCTCGCCCGGCCAGGTGTAAATCGCCACGCCGATCCCCAGCACCGCGACGATCGCGGCGGCGGTGACGAGCTTCTGCGTGATCGTTTTGCGACGCGCCATGCGGACCTCCGTGTCCTGATGAGCAAAGTGCGAGCGTGCGGGCGGATTGTGCAACACGTGCAAACAAAAACACGGGCGAAAGGCCCGTGTCGCAATGTCGATCGAATCGTCGGCCGTCGTTTTCCCCGCCCGGCCGTGTCGCCGGGGTGCTGCGCTACTGCGCTTTCACCATCTTCGGGGCGGTGACGTGTCGAATCCCGCGGTCGGTGGCGAGCATACTAAGCGGCGCGTCGTGGTCAAGCATCGGCACACGCGCCACGATCTGCTCTTCGAAGGCCAGCCCGCAGCTCACGCCCAGGAAATCGCCCTGCACGAGGAAGCGGTCGTAGAACCCCATCCCGCGGCCGATGCGGTGGCCGTCCTCGGTGAAGCCCATGCCGGGAACGAGCACAAGGTCGATGTCCGACACCGGCACCGGCAGGCCGGCGATCGGCTCGCGCACGCCGTAGCTCATCGTGTGCAACTGGTCGCTCGAGAGGCTGGTGATCTCTGTGGGCACCATGCGCCGCGCGTCCCAGCTCACCTTCGGCACGACGACGGTCTTCCCGTGCTGCCACGCCCGCAATGCCAGCGGCGCGGTGTCGACTTCCAGCGGCGTGGAGAGAAACAGCATCACCGTCCGTGCCGCCTGGAACTGCGGCGAGCCGGTGACGAAAGCGCAAGCGGCGACGCTCTTGGCGTGTCGCTGGGCGTCGCTGAGCCCGGCGATCACCTGGCGCAGGTGACGGCGGATCTCGGTCTTGGACTGTTCGTGTTCCATCCCGCGCGGCTTTCGGTTTCTCCCCAACATTGATTATCGGCCGGACGGTCGGCCGGTAATGAATAGACACTAGATATACGCAAATGTGAGCCCGGCGGTTCCGCCTCAACGCTCCGGCGCCACAGGTGGCGGTAACCAACAACCTGCAACAGCAGCCCGCTGCCGCCCCCACCTAGCCTCCCCCGGAGGAGGAGGGACCGGAGGGCGGCGACTCTGGCGGTCTTTCGTCCCGCAGCGCCGCCATTCGGCGGGTGATCTCGGCCTCATGGCCGATGGCTTTGGGGGTGTAGTACGTCTTGTCCACGCCGAGGTAATCCTGCTGGACGTGCCCGCCGGCGTGGTCGTGAGGGTAGACGTAGCCTTCGCCGTGTTCGAGGCGCTTCGATCCCTTGTAGTGCGTATCGCGCAAGTGCCTGGGCACGGGGATGGTGCGGCCTTCGCGGGCGTCCTTCATCGCCGCCCAGATCGCCTCGGCGGCGGCGTTGCTTTTGGGCGCAGTCGCCATGTAGATCGCCGCCTGGGCGAGCGTGAGCTGCGCCTCGGGCATGCCGATGCGCCCGACGAGGTCGTACGCCGCCTGGGCGACGAGGATCGCCTGCGGGTCGGCCATGCCGACGTCTTCGCTGGCGAGGATCGCGATGCGGCGGGCGATGAAGCGCGGGTCTTCCCCCGCCTCGAGCATGCGCGCGACCCAGTAAATCGCCGCGTCCGGGTCGCTGCCGCGCATGGACTTGATCAGCGCGCTTGCCGCGTCGTAATGCTCGTCGCCAGTGCCGTCGTAGGCGATGGCCTTGCGCTGCATCGACTGCTCGGCGACGTCTTTATCAATGCGCACCGTGGAACGGGCGTCCCGCCCGCCAGGCTTTTCGAATTCTTTTTCGCTGGCGGGCGAGACGCCCGCCCCACTGCTAAGAACCGCTACTTCCAGGGCTGAGAGCGCCCGCCGCGCGTCGCCGTCGCTCCACTCGGCCCACAAGTCCAGGGCGTTGTCTTCGACTTCGATCTTCAGATCCCCGAAGCCGCGCTCCTTGTCGGCGATCGCGCGCTTCAGCAGGGACTTGATGTCGTCGTGCGTGATCGTCTGGAACTGAAAAATCTGGCTCCGACTCACCAGCGCGGAGTTGACGGCGAAGAACGGGTTCTCGGTCGTGGCGCCGATGAGGATGACCAGCCCCGCTTCGACGTCGCCGAGCAGGATGTCCTGCTGGGCGCGGTTGAAGCGATGGATCTCGTCGAGGAACAGCACCGTCCGCGGCCCGCCGGTCTCGATCCGGCCCTTGGCGGCGTCGAGCAGGGCGCGAATCTCCTTCACCCCCACGCCCGCGGCATTGGCGTGCTCGAAATGCGCCTCGGTGTACTTGGCGATCAAACTCGCCAGGCTCGTCTTGCCCGTGCCCGGCGGGCCATAAAACAACAGGCTCATCAGCCGATCGGCTTCGAGCATGCGCCGCAGCAGCTTGCCCGGGGCAAGGAAATGACCCTGCCCGACGAACTCGTCGAGATTCCGAGGCCGCATCCGCGCCGCCAACGGCGCAACGCGGTCGAGGTTTTTCTGCCGGCTGGCGGCGAAGAGGTCCATCCCCGGATTGTACGACCTGTTCGCAGGCACATCCGTCGAGATCCGCAAAAGCCCCTCCCCTCCCCCACACGCGGAAGGACGGGACGAGGCCGGCACTGATGCCTCATCCCAACGCAGCGCCTCTCCGGAGAGGCGCTGCGTTGGGATGAGGCGGCGGCCCGTCCCCACCT
Source organism: Tepidisphaeraceae bacterium (assembly GCA_036387945.1). Classification (GTDB taxonomy): domain Bacteria; phylum Planctomycetota; class Phycisphaerae; order Tepidisphaerales; family Tepidisphaeraceae; genus DASVSS01. Next base: position 42,217 of record DASVSS010000076.1, read on the forward strand.
AACCTTCCCGGACGGGGAGGAACCAGAGGGGTTTATCCGTTACAATCCCCGTCTCCCCATGCCGCACGCGTATCCAATTCTGCTCGATCTCACCCACCGCCGCGTCGTGATCGTCGGCGGGGGGACGGTGGCGGCGCGGAAGGCGGCCGGGCTGGTCGAAGCGGGGGCGGACGACGTGACGGCGGTGGCGTTGCGTTTTGACGACGACTTTCCGCCGGCGGTGCGCCGGATCGAAGCGCCCTATTCGCCCGGGTCGCTCGACGGCGCGAGCCTGGTGTTCGCGGCCACGGATTCTGCGGCGGTGAACGCCCAGGTCGTCGGCGACGCGCGGGCGCGCAACGTCTTCGTCTGCCGCGCCGACGCTGATGACGACACGCCGGGCGACTTCGTCACCCCTGCCAAGGCCGGTGACGGCAACCTGCTCGTCGCCGTCTCCGCCGGCAGTGCGGCGTTGTCAGCGCGAACGCGCGACGCGATCGCCGCCGGCCTGGACCCGCGGTGGGCGCAGATGAGCGCTGCGATGACGGCGTTGCGGCCGTGGGTGCGCGGGCAGAACCTGCCCCAGCCGCGGCGGGCGGCGATCTTCCGCGCATTGGCCAGCGACAGAGCCCTGGACGTACTGGCCAAGGGCGGCGCTGCGGCGCTGCGGGAATGGGTGATGGCCGCGCATCCTGAATTAAAAGCAAATCCCGAAACCCCAAGTGACGCCTGCGATGCCGGCCGTGATCGTCCGCAACAGTCGATAGTGCAGGCGGGCCATGACTGAACTGTCGCTCGGCTCGTTCGTCCTGACTGGCCTGGCAGCCGGCGGGTTCGCGCTGGCGTTCGGCGTGGCGCTGTCGGCGCGCCTCAAGTCCGGCCTCGCGACGTTGCTCGCCTGCGCCGCCACCGCGTGCGCGGCCGCGGGCCTCGCGTGGCATTGCGCGTTGCGCCACGACGCCACGCCGTTGCGCGACAACTTCGACGCACTCCTCTGGCTGGCGATACTGGTCGCCCTGGTGTCGCTTTACCTGCGCTGGCGGCGCACCGTGGGGCGGATCGAGTGGGTCGCCTGGCCGATCACGGTCGTACTGTTGGCTTTGGCGATGATTTTCGGCGCCACGCAGCCGCACGAGTACACGCGTACGACCTGGTCGTACACGCATCTCATCAGTTACGTCGGCTGCTCGATCGCGTTCGCCGTCGCCGCCAGCAGTGGGGCGATGTATCTCGTGCTGCGCCAGCGCCTGCGCAGCAAGCACGCGCCCGTCGACGCCCGGCTGGGCAGCCTGGAAAAACTCGAGCGCGCCACGCAGACCGCCGTCGCCATCGGCTTTGCCCTGCTGACCGCCGGCATCGTCACCGGGCTGGTGCGCGTGCTGCAGAAGGAAACGTCGCTCGGCGCCCAGTGGTTCTGGACGCCGAAGGTGATCTTCTCGGTCATCGCCTACGTCTTGTACGCCCTTGTGCTGCACAGCCCCATCAACCCCGCCTTCCGCGGCCGCCGCGCCGCGGTGCTGTCGATCGCGGGGTTCGTGCTGTTGCTGGGGGTGATTATTGTGCAGGAGATGAGATGAGAGGGAGTCAGGAGCCAGGAGCCAGGAGTCAGGAGTGTGCGGCGGCGAGTCGCACAGCTTATCCGTCGTCGCCCGGCCCCGCGGGTGTTGTCTCACCGCTATCGCATTTACATCGCGTCGTTGTTTTCGAATGCTCCTGGCTCCTGGCTCCTGGCTCCTGACTCCTCCACTGTGCGTCGCCTTCTTCTCATCGGCCTCAACCACACCACCGCGCCGCTGGACGTGCGCGAACGGCTGGCGTTCGCGCCGCACAGGACGCCCGCGGCGCTGGCGCAGCTGCGGGCGCTTCTGGCGGGGGGCGAGGCGGTGATTCTCAGTACCTGCAACCGCGTGGAGCTCTATCTCTCCGCGGCCGACGAAATCGACCGCGCGGCGGTGGTGGGTTTCCTGGCGGATTTCCATGGGGTGGCGGCGGAGGCGTTCGCCGAGCACCTGTACGAGATGCGCGGGCGGGCGGTAGTGGAGCATTTGTTCGGCGTCGCCAGCAGTCTGGATTCGATGGTGCTGGGCGAGACGCAAATCCTCGGGCAGGTGCGCGGCGCGTACGAGACGTCGCTCGCCGCCGGCGCGACGGGGCCGCTGCTCAACCCGCTGTTCCAGCGCGCCGTCGCCGTGGGGCGCGAGGTGCTGGGCAAATCGCGGCTGAGCGAAGGGCGCGTGAGCGTCGCCAGCGTCGCGGTCGATTACGCACGCCGCATCTTCGATCATTTCGGCGATAAAACCGTTCTCTGCGTCGGCACGGGCAAGATGGCGGCCCTCGTGTTGCGGCGTTTCGCCGAGCTCAAGCCGGGCAAGCTGCTCGTCTGCAGCCGCGACGCCGACCGCGCCACGGCGGTCGCCGAGCCGTTCGGCGGGACGGGCGTGCTGTTTTCGGACATGCAGCGGCACCTTGTCCAAAGCGACATCGTCATCACCAGCACCGGCGCGCCGCACGCGGTCATCACGCGCCAGACGTTCGAAGGCCTCCTCCGCCAGCGGCGTTACCGGCCGATCTTCCTGATCGACATCGCCGTGCCGCGCGACGTCGAGGCGGGCGTCGGCGAGCTTGAGAGCGTGTACCTCTACAACCTCGACGATCTGCAGGAAGTCGTCCTCCAGACCGCCGGCGCGCGCCAGAGCGCCACCGACGTCGCGCGGCGCATGGTGAGCCGGCAGGTGGAGGCGTTTACGCAATGGCACCGCCAGCGCGCCATCGGCCCGCTGATCGACGCACTCTACAAGCGCTCGGGCGAGATCGCCCAGGCCGAGCTGCAGCGCACGCTCGGCAAAATGCAGCCCGGCGATAAAGACCGCGCCTATATGGAAGAACTCGTGCACCGCATCGTGCAGAAAATCCTGCACGAGCCGGTCCGGCAACTGCGTGACAGCGAACCCCACGAAGGCGTCCCCGGCTACGCGCACGCGCTGGAAAAACTCTTCGGCCTGAACCGGGCGGAATCCCCCGAGCGCGACGCGGCGAACGGGCCTCAAGGCGAAAATCCCCCGCAGGCGTAGGCGACGGGATGAGAAGGCGAAGAAGCGCATTCGCCGGGTGCGGTGACTGACAACATCGCCATGCCGACATCCGGTTCCCTCCCCCGCGAGTACGCGGGAGAGGGACCCGGATCCTGACGTCGTGACTTGTCGCGGCGCCGCGACCGTCCGGCTTCTATTCAAGCCGCAGCTCGACGGGAGTCTCACCCTCGCGGCGTCAGCGTGTATTGAGAACGTCGCTTTCCTTGCCATGTCGGCCAGTGCGGCTTGCAATTTTGGTCCACGCCGGGGAAGGAGAATCCGATGGTGCCCTCCGCCGCGTCGAAAGCAGCTTCGTCCGCAGCGCCGCGCGCGGCCTTCCCGCACGCCGTCGCCGCGGGCGTGGCGGCGACGGCGGTGGGGGTGCTGCTGGTCGTGCTGGCCGCGGGGATGGCGGCGATCGAAGTGCTCATCGGCACGGTCGTCGACGGCGGCCTTGTGACCATTTACGCCCTCGCTGCCGGCGGGTGGGGGTGGCTGGCGACGAAGCGGTTCACCCGCGGCGCCGCCCCCTCGCTGCGCGGCGTGACGGCCGCCGCGGCGGGATTGGGCGGCGTGGGGCTGCTGGCGCACGGGCTGGGGCTGGCCGGGGCGTTGAACCTCTACACGCTCGTCGCCGTGGTCGTCGGGGGGATCGCCGCGCTGGCATTGGAACTCCGGCGCGTGCGCCGGGACGCTCTTGCGCCGCACGCGCCCCTGGCATGGTGGGCCGTGGCGTTCGCCGTGCCGCTGACGATCGCGCTGCTGGCGGCGGCGGTGTTTCCCGGGGCGCTGTGGAACCCGCTCGACCCGCACCCGTACGACGTGACGAGCTATCACCTACAGGTGCCGCGCGAATGGTTCGACGCCGGCCGGATCGTGCCGCTGACGCACAACGCATTCGGTTACTTCCCGATGCTGATCGAGACGCACTTCCTGGCGATGATGCACGCCCGCCGCGGTCCCTGGGACGCAATGTACGCCTGCCAGCTCATCAGCCTGCTGCACGCGGGACTGGCGGCGGCGGCAACGTACGCGGCGGCGCGCACGCTCGACGTCCCCCGCCCTCGCGCTCTTTGCGCCGCTTGGATGACCGCCGCCACGCCGTGGGTGCTGATGCTCGCGGGCGTGGCGTACGTCGAGCCGGGCGTGCTGCTGTACACCACCCTGGCCGCGGCGTGGGCCATACGCGCCGTCCGCGGCGGCGGGGCGATGGCCGGCGCAATGGCGGGGCTGGCGTGCGGGTGCAAATACACCGCCGTGGTGATGACCGCGGCCCCGGTCGTGCTGGCGATTGCGGTTGTCGGGTTGTTCGTGCGCTCGAGGGCTAAGCCGCAAGCGGCTTTGACGGCGAAGCGCAGGGGCGACTTCGACGACGCCGGTGAAACACACCCCCCTCCCCCCGAGGGAGGGGGTAGGGGGAGGGGGGCGGACGCCTCGCCGCAACAAAGCACCTTTCCGGTTCCTCCCCCTCCGGGGGAGGTTAGGTGGGGGCGGGCGGCCGCCACATCGCAAGGAAGTGCCGATCCCCCTTCTCACTCTTCAACAAAAAACGTACGTTTGATGACACATGCCGTTCGACAAGCAAACACGTCGGCACTTGAGAGTAAGGCGTCCGACCGCCCCCACCTAACCTCCCCCGGAGGGGGAGGAACCGGATTGGCACATGATCGCAGCGTGACGTCCGTTAGCCCCTGGCGGCAGGCGCTTCTCGCGGCGTTGTTCGCCGCGCTGCTGGCGGCGCCGTGGCTGGTGCGCAATCTTGTCTGGACCGGCAACCCGGTCTTCCCGCTGGCCGCGTCGTTGCTGGGCAGCGCGCACTTCAAGCCCGACCAGGTCGAGCGCTACGTCGTCGCCCACCGCCCGCCGGCGGGGCGGGATTCGATCGCGGCGCGACTGGCCGCGGGGGGGCGGGCGGCGTTTCTCGACCGGCAGTACGGCTACGTCTTGCTGCCCGCCGCGTGCGTGGCCGCGGCGCTGGGCCTGCGGCGTCGGGGGACAATGGCGCTCGTTATTGTCGCACTGGCGATGACGGGCGTATGGGTCTTCGCCACGCACGTCGTCGGGCGGTTCCAGACGCCGGTCATCCCGCTCGCGGCCGTGCTGGTGGCGGCCGCGCCGTGGCACCGGTTCGTCGTCTACGCGCTGGCGGCGGTGCACGGGTCCATCGGGATCGGCGTCGTGGTGCACCTGGCGACGACACCCTATCTCGCCGGGCCCGACGGCATCGATCGATCGCGCCTCGATCTCGCCGCCGCCGGATTGTTCCGGCTGGGGCGCGCCGACTTAAGCGTCTTCCAGCCCCCGGCCCTGCAGCAGGCCCGTCTCTCGGGCGAGCGCGTCGCCCTTATCGGCGACGCCGGCGCGTTCCTGTACGACCTGCCGCCGGGCCGGCTGATGTACCGCAGCGTGTTCGACGTCCACGTCCCGCCGGGCGTCGGCCTCGTCGACGGCTGGCTCGGGACGCCGGTCGCCGACCTGCGCCGCGCCGGCTGGTGGGTCGTCATCCACCCGGCTGAACTACGCCGGCTCAGCGCGACGTACCGAAATCTTCCTCCACTCGCGCCCCCCTATGCCGGAGCTGGATCGCAACCCATCGTGCTCCCGCCCCAGCGGTAGCGCACGCCGAACGTCGACCTATTTCTGGCGAGATCACTCGGGTCTCTCTAGATCGACCAAATGTGCAGAGAATACGCATGGTCGCATAAGCGACCATGCCGCGTGATGCGCCAATCCACCATCGTTCTCGAATCTGGATTTCGCGCACCCCATTCCTCATCTTCCACCCCACGCTTGCAATTCCCCCGTCCTCTCGCTATCCTGCCCGGCTCGAATTTTTGAAGGAACGATTATGCCTCGCGTGTGCTACTTCACCGGCAAGAAGACCAAAATCGGCAACCAGAAGACCCACCGCGGCAAGGCCAAATACCTCGGCGGCGTCGGCACGAAATGCACGGGCATCACCGCTCGCCAATTCAAGGCCAACATCCAGACCGTCCGCGCCGTCGTCGACGGCCAGGTGACGCGCATCAAGGTATCGGCCAAGGCGATCAAAATGGGCCTCGTGCAGAAGCCCGTCCGTCGCAAGTACGTCAAGCCCGTCGCGGCCTGAGGTGTTTGCGCCGGGACCGAAGCGTTTTTAAGATATGCCAAGTTCAGCGACGCACCCGCCGGCCGATCGGTCGACGGGTGTTTTGTTGCGCGCCGAATCGTCGGAAACGGGACAGTTGAGTGGCCACGGATAAAGCAACGGAAGCTTCGGTGAAGTGCGCTCTACCCTAGGTGCCTTAATCGGCGCTCAATCGTCCCCGCGCGCAAGCCCCTTCCGCTGACTTCCCCGGCGTCTCGGAGAGGGGACCAGAAACCGCTGCCGGGAGGGAGATGCGTCCTTTGTAACGGTTTCCCGATTGAATCCTGCGGCTTAATTCTTATGATGCGCCCCACGCACGCCAGCCGGGGACATCGCGATGCAACGAGTCAACTGCAGAAACTGTATGCGCGCAATCGGCGCGCTTGAGCACAGGTACGATTACGATGGTTACACGGTCTGCGGACCATGTTTCGGCCAACTGCAGGCGCAGGACGAGTTTGCAGAACGCTTAACCGCGAACGCGGCACCCCAGCCTCTGATCGAGATGCCCGTACCGCGCCGCCCCATCCCGGCGGCCGTGGCAACGGAGTTGCCGCCCGAGGACGCCGTCGACGAGGACACGGTGGCCGAATTCGCGTACATCCCTTCAACGCCGGCTACAACGCACCGCCCTCCGGTTCGACAGAAACCCAAGCCGCCATCGCCGGTGCTGTGGACGACGATCACTTTGCTGTTCTCGCTGTCGCTTACCGCCGGCACGGTTTATCTGTTCAAGAGCGGCGTGCTGAATCAGCCGAAAAAGCCGGCACCGCCGGACAAGCTGATTGTCGCTACCGAATTGGACGGCGACCTGCGCCTATCACGTGCGGCGGCGATGACCGCGGCGGCGGGCGGGAATTTGCAGACAGCCGTCTCAAAAGTCGAAGAAGCCCTGCAACGAATCCGGCAGGACGGGTCGGATCATTATAACAACCAACAGCGTGATTTCGAATCCCTCCTGACGACGTATCGAAGTGAATTGGCCAAGAGTGACAATCCCCGGTCGCCCGAACCGAAACCCAATCCGCCCAATCCGGATGCGCGGGCCGAGATTGAACAACTGATCGCGTCCGCCGAGCAGTCCTCTGCCACCGGCAGCAAGCCCGCAGCGGCGCTGAAACTCGAAACTGCCTTGAAGATTGCCAAGCGCGACCCTCCTAAATATGCCGGCGAAATCAAGCGGATTGAGCAACAACTAGGCGAGGTGCGCGGGCCACCAGCGGAGCCGCCCGGTCTGCCACCGCGCCCGCCCATACCAATCACGCCGCCCCAGGGCGAACTGGAAAGTTTGCTGTCAACGAATGTCGATCGACTTCATATGTCGGGCTGGGAAGCATTGCGTCGCAAAAGCCCTGTCATTGCCGGAGCCTACTTCGACCGCGTGTTGAAACTCGACTCGGTTCACGCGCAAGCACAACTGGGCAAGCTCGTCGTCACGCATGACCCACGCGACGTTGTCGGGATGACGACCGGATTGGAAAGAATCGGCAGACTGCGTGGTGGCAGCGACGGAAGGCTGGCGCTGGCGATCACCGTCCTTGACGCCGACCCGGGGCGCGCCGCGCTGCTGCTGCGCGAGCAGCTTGCATCCGCGCCAAACGATGACGAACAGGTGTTGAATATACTCGGCTTGGCGCTGCAGCGGTGCGATGAGAAGGAGATCGACACGCTTGACCTCACCGCGGCCAGGCAACTGTACCTCCAGAAAGAAGAACGGCTTCACCAATCTCGCCCCGGCCAGAAACGATGGGGGGCGCAGTGGTTGCCGTCCGCAAAAGCGGAGGCGAACTGGACCGCATGGCGGACGCTGCGCGAACGGCTGCCGGCAACGGCCCGTCGGCTCGAAGACGCCGACGCTCGTTATCAACAAGCGCTGCGCTTCTACGAAGGACTGCGTGCGTCAACTGCAAAGCCGGAGTCGCTTGCTGCGGCGCAGGTACGGATGATCGCGGCGCGGAAAGAACGCGAAACCGCAATCCAGGACGGCCGTCAAATACAAGCGGATCTCGCGCAGCTTGGCAAGCCCCCCTTTGGTGAAAGCCCGATACTAGTCGATGCGCTGGTCAAGCGCGTTGTCGCCGTCAATCGGTAGACGTCGCCCGCCCGCGCCGGTAAAAAACATCCATGCCTTTCACGCCCACTCCCGGCCAGACGTTTCTGTTCATCGGCGACAGCATCACCGACTGCGGGCGGCGTGAGTGCCCGGAGGGGATCGGCAGCGGGTACCCGCGATTGATCCGTGATTACCTGCTGGCCAAGGACCCGGCGAACGCGCCGCGGGTGATCAACACCGGCATCAGCGGCAATAAAGTCACCGACCTGGCGGCGCGGTGGAAGGTCGACGTGCTCGACCACGCCCCGGACGTGGTGTCGATCTTCGTCGGCATCAACGACGTATGGCACAGTCTCGGCGGGCGCGACGCGGGCGTGCCGATCGAGCGGTACGTCGAGCAGTATCACGTCATCCTCCGGCAAGTGCAGGCGGTGCTGCCGGGGACGAAGATCGTGCTCTGCCAGCCGAGCGTGATCGAGCCGCCGGCGCCGGCGGAAGGCAACGCGCGGCTGCAGCCGTACGTGCGCGCCGTCGGCGAATTGAAGCGCGAGTTCGGCGCCGCCGCCCTCGTCCCGCTGCACACGGCGTTCGTCGCCGCCCGCAAGGCCCGGCCCGATATCGATTGGACACCCGACGGCGTTCACCCCTCGAGCACTGGCCACATGCTCATCGCCCGGACGTGGCTGGCGGAAACGGGGCTGCTGTGAAGGACGGAAACTGAAGGATGAAGTACGAAGGATGAAGGATGAAAAGGCGGTGTGGGTTTCATCCTTCATCCTTCTCACTTCATCCTTCTTGTTTCATCGTTCGCTACAATCGCTGATATGACCCTTCGTCTCATCCAGGCCGGCGTCGGCGGCATGGGCCGCGCGTGGTGGAAGAACGCGATCCTGAACAACACCGCCGGTGTGGAACTGGTGGCGATCGCCGACCCGGCGGCGGGGCCGCGCGACGAGTGCGGCGACGCCTTCGGCCTCGCGGGGGATCGGCGCTTTGCGGATCTGGCCGAAGCGCTCGACGCCGTCGACGCCGACGCGGTGCTCACCGTCACGCCGCCGGCGGTGCATCTGCCGCACGCGGAGATTGTTTTTTCGCGCGGGCTGCACCTGCTGACGGAAAAGCCGATCGGCAACAGCCTTGACGAAGCCAAGCGGATGGTCGCCCTGGCCGACGCCGCGGGCAGGCAACTCGTCGTGGCGCAGAACTACCGCTACTCCGCGGCGGCGCAGACGCTCATCCGCATGGCGCGCGAAAAGCCGCTCGGCGAGATCGGCCACGCGCACATTGATTTTTACATCCCCGGCGATTTCCGCGGCAGCTTCCGGCAGACGATGCCCTACCCGCTGCTGATCGACATGGCGATCCACCACATCGACCTCGTCCGCGCCGTGCTGGGCCGCGACATCGCCAAAGTCACCGCCCACACCTTCCGCCCGGGCTGGAGCTGGTACGACCACCATCCGGGCCTGCACATGATGATGCAACTCGACGGCGGCACGCCCGTGAGCTACAGCGGCGACTGGAGCGCCCGCGGCCGCAGCACGGGGTGGAACGGCGCGTGGCGTCTGCAGTGCGAGAACGGCTCGATCGAGTTGCTGCACGACGGGAAAATCCAGACCACGACGAGCACGTTCTGGGGCAACGACGCGGTGACCGTCGACGTCCCGCCGGACGGGACCCCGCTCACCGGGCAGAGCGCCCTGCTGCACCGCTTCGCCGCCGCCGTGGCCGACAACGCACCGGCGGAGACGAGCGGGCGGGACAATCTCAAAAGCTTCGCGGCGGTGCAGGCGGGAGTGCTCAGCGCCGAGCAGGGGCGAACGGTGGCTGTGGCGGAATTGCTGGAGTGAACCGGGTCGAAGGCAAGGTGAAGCGCTTTCGCCCCTGCGTGCATGCATCATACATGGCTCGGCTAGGTAGCGGCCGAGGCTTTTGTAGCACGGGCGTCGCGCCCGTGTGCGCGTCGTAAGACGCGAGAACACAGGACGCCTTGCCGCTGCTGCGACAAATACGGGCGGGACGCCCGTGCGACATGCAGCGCGGCGTACGCGCTTGCGGTTGAAGGCCAACGGAATCTGGTGCGCGCTTCTGGCGATGATGCGTCCGGGAGTGCCCCCTCCCTGCCCTCCCCGCGTACGGGGGAGGAAAAATCGAGATTGCGCTGTCTAAGACGCGGCGCGGGCGGGCGCGTCATCGTTGACGGTGTTTTGCGCCGCGAGCATGGCCGTGAACCGTCCGCCGCGGGCGGCGAGTTGGTCGAAGGGGCCTTCTTCGACGACGCGGCCGTTGTCCATGACCACCACACGGTCGCAGTTGCGGATCGTGCTTAAACGGTGGGCGATGGTGATGACCGTGCGGCCGCGGACGAGTTCGTCCAGGGCCTGCTGGATCAGCCGCTCGCTTTCGTAGTCGAGTGCGCTCGTGGGCTCGTCGAGGATCAGCACCGCCGGGTTGCGCAGGATCGCGCGGGCAATGCTGATGCGCTGGCGTTGCCCGCCCGAGAGGGTGACGCCGCGCTCGCCGACTTTGGCGTCATAGCCGCCCTCGGCGGCGAGGATGAACTCCTCGGCCTGGGCGCGGCGGGCGGCGTCGCGCACGGCTTCGTCCGAGGCGTCGCCCTGGGCGAAGCGGATATTGTCGCGGATCGAGCCCGAGAGCAGCACGCTCTCCTGCATCACGATCGCCGTCTGGCGGCGCAGGTGGCGCACGTCCAGCTCGCTCAGCGGCACGTCGTCGATGCGCACGTCGCCGCTCGTGGGGGCGTACAGCCCCAGCAGCAGCCCGGCGACGGTGCTCTTGCCCGCGCCGCTGCTGCCCACAAGGGCCACGCGCTCGCCCGGGGCGACGCGCAGGTTGAAGCGATCGAGCGCGTCACGGTTGGCGCCGTCGTAGCGGAAGGTGACGTTGTCGAACACGACCTGGCCTTGAATGCGATCGAGCCGCCGCGTGCCTTTCCACGGCTCGCTTGAGGGCTCGTCGAGCAGTTCGCGGATGCTCGCGTACGCCTCGCGGCCGAGGAAATACTGCCCGCTGAGGTTGGCGAACATCTGGATCGGCTGCATGAGCGACGGCAGCCCCGCGACGAACGCCAGCACCGTGCCGGGGCTGACGTGCCCGCGCACCGACAGCATCGCTCCGCCGGCGACCATGATGAGCGACAGCAGCTGCACCGACCCCCACGAGAAAGCGCCAAACCCGCTGCCGACTTCGATCATCTCGATGCGCGAGCGGGCGACGACGTCGTTGCTGTCGCGCAGCGTCTGGCCCATGCGGTGTTCTTCGCCGTAGCTGCGCACGAGGCGCAGCGCCCCGAAGGCCTCGGTCGCGGTGCCGGTCAGCTGTTCCTGGGCGATGCGGTTGTCCTCATTCGTGCGCCGCAGCTTTTCGAAGTAGCGCAACCGCATCACGGCGATCACCGGCAGCATCAGCAGGATCACTCCCGCGAGCTTCCAGTTCATGCTGATGAGGATCGCCAGCGTCAGCAGGCTGTAGACCGAATCGGGCACGAAGCCGTTGATGACCGGCATCGCGACGCCTTCGATTTTCTGGGTGTCAAAGGCGTACTTCGAGAGCAGCCGCCCGGTGTGCTGGCGGTCGAGGTAGGCGAAGGAGAGGCACTGGATTTTTTCGAGGATGTCCTCGCGCAGCCGCACGATCGCGCGCGTGACGGCCCGGCCGATCAGGCTCGCGCCGCGGACGCTGAAAAGCTGGTGGCTCACCAGCAGACAGACCATCAGCCCCCCGAGCATGGCGATGCCTGGCAAGTCCTTGGCGGGCATGCGGCGGTCGAGGATTTCACGGAAGATCAGCGGGAACGACGCGATCGACAGAATCCGCCCGATCGCCAGCGCCAAGCCCGGCGCCACGGCGCGGCGCTGCTGCCACAAAAACCCCGGTAACGAATCGGCGTGGCGGCGCGGGCGGTCGGGCGGCGAATCGGGCATCGAGGCATCTTAGGGCGTGTTACGCATTTTTCAGGCCCCGGATTCTGTTTGCCTGAGTCGTCATGGTTTCATGGCACGGGTTTTCAACCTGTGTCGCCGCAACTCTCACGAAACGCCTCTCCTGTCCCTCCCATGCGGAGAAGGGTTAGGTGGGAGCGGCGTGCGGCATGCAATAGCGGCTAGACGACGCCAGAGACCCAAACCCCTCGCCCGGTACTCCGGGAGAGGGTAGGGAGAGGGCCGGAGTATCTCAGAGCCCGCATGCACGATCCGATGACGCAAACATGGTTCCCCCTCCGAGTGGCAAGCCTTAGTACGGTAAGACTTGGCGCCGAGCCTCCCGGACTCCAAGCAGTCGTAGTCGCACTGCAAGGGTTAGGTACTAACCCTTGGCACCCGGCATAGAGGCACTTTGTTGTGATGAGGCACCCGGCCGCCCCCATCTAACCTCCCCCGCGGGGAAGGGACCAGAGAGGCGCTTTGACTGCGCTATGTGGTCCAGCCCGGCACGGCTTCACTCGGCCTTCAGACCTTCGGGCAGGTCGCCGCTGATGATGAGGATCATCACCGTCGCCGGCTTGAACTTGCCGGCGATTTCTTCAGTGTTGAGCGCCGTCACCACTTTGTCCGGCGGGGGGAGGGTGAGCTTGAGGGTGGCCTTCTGCTGCTCGAAGAATTTGCGCAACCGCCCCGTGCTGATGCCCAGGCCGTAGCTGCTGACGGTGGCGTCGGCGAAGGTCTTCATGGCGACCAGCGCCATGAGGTTGCCGTTCTTGTCGATCATCGGCCCGCCGCTGTTGCCGGGGTTGACCTGGGCGTCGACGATGACGTCGCAGTCGGGGCCGGTGTCTTCGAAGCTCGTGACCACCCCGCGCGTGATCTTCACGCCCCCGCCGAGCATGGCCCCGAGGGGGAAGCCCATGACCGTCACGTCAGTGCCCACCGGCGGGCTGTCGTAAGCGGCGAGACGGATGGCGGGCGTGGGCTTGTCGCTCTTGATCTTGAGGATGGCGATGTCCTGCTTGTCGTCGACGAGGATTTTTTCCGCCACCTTCTGCGTGCCGTCGGAGAAGCGGACGATGAGCCTGTCCCCGCCGGCGGCGACGTGGCGATTGGTCATGATGTAGCCGTCTTCGGTGATGAAGAACCCCGTGCCGCTGCCGACCACCCCGGGCGGGCCGCCCTCACGTCCACCGGGACCGCCTTTCTTGTCTTCACCCCCGCGGGCAAATTCCTCGCGCTTGGGCCGCACATACGCGAAGCTCTGGCTCGGCCCGCCGATGCCGTGCTTGGCCATCATCACGCGGCTCTGGTCCATCACCGTGCGGACCTTCGAATTGTTCGCCCGCATCCCCGGCGGGGCGTAGTTGATGGCGTTGACGAGGTTCTGCACGATCTCACGGCTGTCTTCCAGCTCCGCGGCCTTGAACGCCGTCAGCACGGCCTTTTCGTAGTTGCGGCGGAAGTTGTAGGCGATCGCCAGGTTGCTGTAGGCGGCGGGGGAGTTGGGCTTGAGCTTCGTCGCCGTCTCGAGACTGGCGATGGCCTTGTCGTACTGCTGGTTGCCGCCCTTGACGAGGTAGAAGAACCCGAGCGTGAAGTGTGCGTCGAAGCTGGCGGGATAAATCTTGATGACTTCCTGCAGCTTGTCGATGCCTTTGAGCGTCTGGTTGTTTTCGAGCAGGTCGGCGGCTTCTTTGTTCAGGCCGTCGACCTTGGCGCGCAGCTGCCTGAGCTCTTCGCCGCTGACCCATTTGCCCTTGATCTTCTCGGCCCCTTCTTCGGCCATCGCCTGCCAGCGCTTCAGCTCGGACTTGGCCTTTTCTAGGTCGGCGGCGCCGGGGTGATCGTCGATGTACTTCTGCCAAACGGTAACGGCCACCACCGGCGAACTGCTGCTCTCCGCCGCCCGCTGCGCTGCGGCGAAATCCCCCACGCCGCCGCTATTGCCGCTCTGCGGCTTAGCCCCGGCCGCGCCGCCAGCCCCCGCGGCCCCGGCCGCCCCCGACGGATCGGCCACGCGCCCGGTGGGGTCGTCGATCGACACCACGTCCCCGCCGGGCACGAGGCGCGTCTGCCCGTCGGCGGTCTTGATCGAGTAACTGCCCCCGAGCTTTTTGACTTCGCCTTCCACGACGCTGCCGTCCTTGAGCGTCACCTTCGCCGCGGCGGCAAAGGCGGCGAACGTGGCCAAGGCAACAAGAACGCAAATCCAGATCTGCCGCATAAGTCGCGCTCCGGAAGGGACGCCGCAATCTACCACGCCCCCGACACGCAGGGCAATCGGGGCCGCACCGCCGAACCAAGGCGGGCCATGACGTCGGCGCTATCCTCCCCCGTACCCGGGGGAGGGCAGGGGGCGGACGCGAATGCCTCATCGCACAAAGCGCCTCTCCGTTTCTGGTTCGGGGGAGCTTAGGTGGGGGCGAGCGGGTGCCTCAACGCAACAAAGCGCCTCGCCCTGTCCCTCCCCTGCGGGGGAGGTTAGGTGGGGGCGGGCGGATGCCTCATCGCAAGGAAGCGCAATCACGCAACGGCCCTCTCCCTACCCTCTCCCGGAGTACCGGGCGAGGGGTTTGGTTCTCTGGCATCGGCAAGCCGTTATTGCATGGCAGGGCCGCCCCCACCAAACCTCCCCCGGAGGGGGAGGAACCAGGCATTGGCAAATCTTGTGATGTAGCGTCCGCCTCCGCCCCCTCCCTGCCCTCCCCCGGGTACGGGGGAGGAGGCGCGCTCTTGATCGTGGTTTGGCGGCCGCGGGCCTTGGCCTCACAGCTTCTTTTCTTTGCGCACGCCGATCGTCTTTTCGATCTGCTCGTTCAATGCCTCGATCACCGCGTCGATCTGCGAATCGGTCATCTGCCCGAAGAACGGCAGCGCGATCGTGCGGGCCGAGACGTATTCGCAGCGGGGGAAGTCGCCGGGCTTGTGGCCGAACTGCTGGGCGACGTACGGCTGGAGGTGGATCGGCGGGAAGTAGTTGTTGCACCCCACGCCGGCGGCGCGAAGGCCCTTGAGGATCGCGTCGCGGTCGGCGGCGCCGAACTCGTCGCTGAGGCGCACGACGAACACGAACCAGCTCATGTGGTCGCCGTCGCCGATGGTCGGCAAAATCAGGTGCGGATGGTCGAGCAGTCGCCGCATGTACTCGCCGGCTACGCGGCGGCGGCTGTCGAGGATTTCGTCCAGCCGGTCGCACTGCACGCTGCCGATGGCGGCCTGGATCTCGCTTAGCCGCCAGTTGTACCCCAGCCGCTGATGCGCCAGCCACGCCATGCCCTCGCGGCCCTGGTTGCGCAGGGCCCGGCAGGTGTCGGCGAAGCGGTCGTCGTCGGTGACGATCATCCCCCCTTCGCCCGTGGTGATCTGCTTG
>DASVSS010000077.1:0-2280 GCA_036387945.1 Tepidisphaeraceae bacterium
ATGCCGGGCAACTCGGCACGCTTCCGGCAAATTTCGATGCCGCCAAGCTCATCCCTGCACTGGAAGCAATCCTTATTGAATCGCTCGAGCCTCGTCAGAATCGCAAGCGCGGTGACGACCTTGCTGCTGTCGAATACATTCAGCGCGTTGATCCGGAGATCGAAAAGAAGAGAATCAAAGCGACCTTGGATGCCGCTCTGAACAAGCTTTAGTCTTGCAATTTTGTAAGGGGGGACCCCACCGTACGAGACTATGCCTTCCCAGCGGCGGTCAAGCGATCGGTGACGCCGGGCAGCATGCGCAGCGGCTCAAGCGCGGTAGTGGCGGCGGCCCGCAATTTTGGCGCGGCGGTTCGGACGAGATCGAGCAGGTAGTCGATGGCGGCGGGCTGGCGGGTCATCGCCACCGATGCGAGGAACAAATCGCGCGATCGCGACGATAAGAATCGGTCGCAGTGGGCGTGGAGGATCGAGAATGCGCGGGTATCGCGCCAGCCGCCGAGGGCGAGCAGGACGGCTTCGGCCTGTGCGTCGTCTTCGCCGGCGAGCATGCGCTCGACGAGCGGGAGGACCGCGTCGCGCTCGATCGCAAGCAGGCCGGCGAGGCAATCGCTGATGACGGCGGTTTCGTCGTCGCCGATCAACAGCTTAAATCGCAGCACGGCGGCCGCGCCGTCGGAGCCGATCATCGTCAGCGCCTTGGCGGCGTCGGCCCGCGCGGGCCAACTGGAACGTTCGCGCGGCGGGGGCTGATCGGCCTCGGCGAGCAATTCTGTCGCGCACCGCATCGCCAGCGTCGACCCCATGGCCGCGAGCAGGATCGCGGCGTTGCCGCGGACGGCCACCGCGACGTCGACCGACCCGCCGCGCACGGCTTCCCACCGCACGTGCCGCGTCAGTCGGATGGCGACGCCTTCGGCCTCATGACCGGCGCGCAGCGTGACGAGTGCCCGGGCCATCGCCAGCGACGCCTCGCAGCCGGGATCGTCGGCTTTCGGATCGCCCAGCAGCCGCGTCAGCCGAGCGACAATCGCGGGGACGGCGTCGCGCAATTCCCGGGCCGCGGCCAGCGTCGCCGCCCGGGCGACGACGTAGCCCGAGCGTTCGCCGAGCGCCGCGGTAAGCCCATCGAGCAGTTGTTGCCGGTCCTCTACGCTTCGCAGCGCCGCGAGCCGCGCGATCGCGTCGGCGACGGGGTCTTTTCTCGCCATGAGGCTACTTTATCACGGCTGGCCGAGAGCGTTACGACTCGGCGGCAGGCAGCGGCGGCGATGGTGGGAACTCGACACGGTCATAGACGTCGCGCAACGAGACTTCGATCTTCAGCACGGGCAGACGCAGCACGCCGTCCAGCCCGCTTGCGTAATCCAATTCCCATCGGCCGTCGGGCGTGCGGGTGACGGATTCGACGCGAGGCTGGTCCTGCTCGACGAGGACATGCATTTCCAACGTGGGCACTTTGAGGTAATGATCCCGCTTCTCCGTGCGGTCGTACTTTTCGGTGCTCGGCGACAGCACCTCGATGACGACGCGCGGGTTGAGGATTGTGCCTTTTGACTTATCTCGTGGATCGCGTTGAACCGGGCCGCAGACGATCGTGAGGTCGGGGTAGACGTTGCGTCTGGATGGTTCGATCCGCGAACGAAGGTTCGATTCGAAGACTTGGCAGGGCGTGCCACGCAGTTGCGTGCTAATAGATGCGATGAGGTTCACGCAAATCTGCGAATGTTCGACTGTGCCGCCGGGCATCGCAACGATTTCGCCGTCGCGAAACTCGTGGCGGACGCCTGAAAGATCGGCGTCCTCCATCTCATAGTATTCCTCGACAGTGTACCGGCGTTGATGGGTCGGCATGGCAGTCATGGCAGCATCTTACCAAACGCCCGCCAAACGTCCTGCTATTCATGGGCCGCGGCCGCGTACTCGCGCAGCTCTTCGAGCGTGGCGAATTCGAGCATCGACATGTGCGTGGCTTCGAGCACCACCTGCGGAGCGACGCCGGCCTCCCGGGCTTCGGTCCAGCGGGTGGCGCAGAGGCACCAGCGGTCACCGGGCTTGAGGCCGGGGAAGTTGTATTCAGGGCGGGGGGTGCTCAGGTCGTTGCCGGCTTGTTGGCTGAACTTGAGGAACGCGGCGGTGACGCGGACGCAGACGAGGTGCAGTCCGCGGTCGCCGGCGCCGGTGTTGCAGCAGCCGTCGCGGAGCCAGCCGGTGAGGGGTTTCGTGGAGCAGGGGGCGAGGTCGGTGCCTAGGACGTTTTTTGCCATGGGTGGGGGAGTAT
>DASVSS010000078.1:0-9258 GCA_036387945.1 Tepidisphaeraceae bacterium
GTGCCTTAGCGCGCGATCACACATACCGGCACGGGGTCGCCGTAGCGACCCCGCCGCGCGGGGGCGAGGTCCGGGTCGATTTGCCCCTGGCGCGAATGCGTCGGATCCGTGCCTTCACGCTCGTCGAAGTCCTCGCCGCCCTTGTGCTGATCGCCGTTGTGTTGCCGGTGACGATGCGCGTGGTCACGATCTCCATCCGCGCCGCTTCCCACGCCCGCCACATCACCGAGGCCGGGCAGCTCGCGGAGCTGAAGATCGCCGAACTTCGGCTGCTGACCGACACCAACAGCTTCGGCGGCAGCGGCACGTTCCCCGACAAGCCCGAGTACCGCTGGGAAGTGACCAGCAACTACGTCAACTACGGCTGCTACGAAGTGATCGTGCGCGTCGTCTGGCGCGAGCAGGGGTCCGAGCGCTCGACGTCCCTGGCGACGCTGATCCATCCGACCAAAAGCGCCGAGCCGGCGGAACCGGAGGCGGCGTCATGAACAGTCCCCGCCTTCGCAATGCCTGCCGCACCGCGCGCGCCTTTACGTTCCTCGAGCTCGTCATCGCGATGAGCATGGCGGCGATGCTCGCACTGACGCTCTACGTGAGCATGAACGTCGCGTTCCGCGCGCGAAACACCGTCGAAAACCAGACGCAGGCCCCCCGGCAGGCGGCGATCGCGCTGGACCTCATCAGCAGCGATCTGCAAGCGTCCCTGCGGCCGTCGTCGCGGATGGCCACGCCGTTCGTCGGCGAAAGCGGCATGGGCGCGGGCAACACCCTCACGTTCACCACCACCGCCAAAAGCGGCTTGTCGCGCCTCGTGCGGATCGGCACGAGCGCCCAGCCAGGGAGCGGCGCCACGCCGGGCACGACGTCGCTCGTGCGGGCCGAAGAAGGCGGCGCGCTGTCGTCGGTCCTTACGCCCAGCAACAACGAAGCGGTGCTCGTCCGCGGCGTGCGGAACCTGACGTTTCGCTATTACGACGGCGTGAGCTGGGTCGATACCTGGGATTCGACCGCCTACGAGGACAAACTCCCGCCGGCGGTGGAGATCACGATCGAGCTCGACCTGCCCGACCCCGGCGACGCCACGCACGGCTACCGGATGAGCCGAGTGGTGGCCCTGCCGCACAGCAGTCTCGTGCCCGAAGCCGCCGCCGATGAAGAAGCGGGGGCCGCGGAATGAAACACGCCCGCCGGCGCCGCGGCGCCATTCTTATTGTCGCGATGTTGATCCTGTTCGCCCTGGCGTCGCTCGTGCTGGCGATGGGGCGCAACGCGCGCGTCGAGTCGATGGCCGCCGCCAACCGCACGGCGATGCTCGAGGCGTCGGCGGTCGAACTCGCCGCCGAGCAGTTCGTCATCGGCTTGCTGGCGACGGGGCGCGAATCGCTGGCGACGCTCGACGAAAACGATTTCAACGCCGTCGCCGTCGGCAGCGGGTATTTCTGGATCAGCCGCCCCGACTTCGGCGACCGCACGCTGCCGCGCTTCGGCCTTGTCGACGAATCGACGAAAGTGTCGCTCAACGGCACGCCGCTGGAGCGCTTGAAGAAGCTTCCGCGCATCACCGATGAAGTCGCCGCGTCGATCGTCGACTGGCGCGACGAAGACGACACCGCGACCGAAAGCGGCGGCGAAAGCTCGTACTACCTTTCGCGCCCCGAGCCCCACAACGCCAAGAACGCCGCTTTCGAAAGCGTCGACGAGCTGCGCCTGCTCAAAGGCATGACCGATGAGCTGTACGCGGGCCCGACCAATCTCGTGCTCGGCGAAGCGACGTACGGCCTGCAGGACGCGGTGACCGTCTGGTCGACCGCCAAGAACACCGCCGCTGATGGGTCGGTGCGCATCAACGTGCGCGACAACAACCCGCAGACGTCGCGCACGATGCGCCGGCAGCTTGCCCAGCGGCTCGGGCAGCGTTTGTCGACCACGCGTGCCGCGGCGATCATGGAAGCCCTCGGTCAGAACCGCATCCAGGACCTGTTCGACCTCGCCCTGCGCGGCACAATGACGCTCGAAGAAGTCGAAAAGATCGAAGACGACATCACCAGCAGCCGCGGCCGCACGGTCGGCAACCGGCTTAACGTCAACGCCGCCCCGCGCGATCTGCTGCTGACGCTGCCGAACCTGACCACCGCAGACGTCGACGCGCTGATGAGCCGCCGGCCGTCGGCGGTGGCGGCGAAGCCGACGTCGATCGCGTGGGTGTACGAAGTGCTCAAAGATCGGCCCGACACCCTGCGCGGCCTCGGCCGGCGCATCATCGGGCGCGGCGACATGTATTCCGCCGACGTCGTCGCCGCCAGCGGCAACGGGCGGGCGTTCAAGCACGTCAAGATCGTCGTGGACGTCAGCGGCACGTCGCCGCGGATCATCTACCGACAGGACGTGACCGACCGCGGATTCCCGCTCGACGCACAGATCCTCACGGACCTGCGCGCGGGCAACGCCCCCGGCGGGGCGGGGCGCGGCGGGGCGGCGGGCGGATCAACGATCGGAGCGAGGTAGTGAAACGACGTTCGGCGACGATTCTCGGACTGGCCGTCAACGAGCACAGCATCCTGTGCGCGCAGGTGACGGTCGACGGCGCCAGCCGCACGGTGCGGCAGCTCGGACTGTTCGTGCTGGAGGAAGGCCGCTCGTTCGACGCCCCCGCGGCGGTGGGCGAGGCGTTCGCGGCATTCCTCGCGGCCAATCACTTCACGGCCACGCGCGCCGTCGTCGGCGTGCCGGCGCGGTGGCTCATCGCCCAGGAAAAAGAAGTCCCCCCGGTCGGTGAGGAAGAAGCCAAAACGATCGTGCGCCTGCACGCCGAGCGCATGGGCTCGGCGGAAAAAGGCGCCCTCGCCGTCGACGCCGCCGGGCGGCTCGGCGGGTCGGCGGGGGGCAGCGTGCTCGTGGTGGCGATGCTGCAGAAGCGCCTCGACCAGGTGCACGCCTTCGGCCAGGCCGCGGGGCTGACGCTCGCGGGCGTGACTTCCACGTCGCTGGTGGTGTCGGACTTCATCCAGCCGGCGTCTCACGCGCTGGTGATGCTCGGCGAGCGCGGGGCCGAGCTCGTCGTTCGCCGCGACGGATCGCCGCGCGTGCTGCGCCACCTCGGCGGGGCCAAGGCCACCTCCACCGCGACGCTGGCGCCGGAACTGCGGCGGTCGCTCATGTCGATCTCGGCGGTGAACGAGCCGCTGATCGTCTGCGACGCCACGGGCGACAACTGCGCGGCGCTGGAGCAACAATTCGGCGTCGTCGCCCAGCGGCCCACGCTCGAAAGCCTCAGCACCACCGCCGCCGATGCCTCGCTCAACGGCGCCGCCGCAGGACTCCAACCCGGTTCATTCGTGCCCGCCGTGGCCCTGGCGGTGGCGGGCGCCGACGAAGTGCTGCCGATCGACTACACCCGCTCGCGCCTCGCCCCCAGGCCCGCGCGGCGGTTCAGCAGCCGGGCGGTGCTGGGCATGGTGCTGGGCGGGGCGCTGCTGGCGGGGCTGATCGCGTTTTACGTCCTCGTCACCCAGGCCGAGGCCGAGGCCGAATCGCTGGCCAGGCAGCTCGAGGCGCGCAAGCCCGAGATCGCCGCCGCCGAAACGCTCATCGACCGCACCGCGTACGGCCGCACGTTCTTCGAAACCCGCACGCCCACGCTCGACTGCCTGCGCGAGCTGGCCGAGGCGTTCAATTACGACGAGAGAATCTACGTCTCGAGCTTCCTGCTCAACGGCGCCAGCGAAGGCGAGCTCAAAGGCCGCGCGACCGAAGAGCGGTTGATTCTGGCCCTGGCGGACCGGCTTAAAGGCAACAAGCGGTTCTCGCAGGTGCAGCTCGGGCCGATCCGCGAGACGGGCTCGCGCGAGCGCGAATTCTCGTTCTCGATCAGCTTCCAGTTCATGCCCGAGGGCGTCGCACCGGCGACCCGGCCCGCCGCCGCTGCCCGGGAGGGCGCACGATGAAACTCAACAAACGTGAACGCTACATCGTCATCGCGGTGGGGCTGGTCGTGGGCATTTTCGTGCTCGACCGCTTCATCTACACCCCGCTGAGCGAGCGCTACGAACTGGCCACGCAGCGCGTCAACGACGGGCGGCTGGAGCTGCTTGACGGCGACGGCAAGCTGCGCAACAGCGTGGCCGCGCGACGCAACTGGAAGCGCGTGACCGGCGTAAAGGTGGCCGACAACGCCCAGGCCGCCGAAAGCCAGCTGCTCAACAAGCTGCGCGAGTGGCAGCAGAACGCGGGCCTGGAACTCAACGCCAGCGCGCCCGCCCGCAGCGACAAGGAGAAGGGGTTTGAAAAAGTGACCACCAACCGCACCGCCGCGGGGCGCATGGAACAGATCGCGCGGTTTCTGTACAGCGTGCAGACGTCGGACATCCCCGTGCGCATCAACCGCGTGTCGCTCAACACGCGCAAAGACGGGGCGGACGACATCACCGTCAACATCGAGATCGCCAGCATCTACGGCGACGTCACAGTGCAGTCCATCGCCGCAACGCCCGCGGCAGGGGGCGCACGATGAACCTGCCTTCATTGACGACTTCCGCGACGGCGGCATGGATCGCCCTTGCCTGCTGCGTCGCCGCCGCCCAGGCGCAGCCCGCCGCCACCGGGCCCGCTGCACCTGAGCCTGTTACGTCCGAGCCCGCCGCGGTCGATTCGGCCGCCACGGCCCCTGCTACGCAGGGGGCCGCCGAACAAGGCGCGTCGACGCCGCCGCGCTCTTCACCCTGGCGTGGCGGCGGCGGGGATGCGTTCAGCACGCGGTACGGCGTGATCGCCCAGCGCAACATCTTCCTGCGCGACCGCGTCCGCCCGCGCGACAATTCGCGTGAGAACACGACGACGCGCAGCACCCAGCCCGCGCCGCTGACGCCCGAGCAGGCGTTCGTCCTGCGCGGGATCGTGCTCGAAGAAGGGGATCTGCGCGCGTACTTCGAGGACAAGCGCACCGGCGCAGTCACCCGCATCGCCACCGGCGCGACGCTCGCCGAAGGGCGCGTCGCGGAGATCGGGATCGACGCGGTGCGCTTCCAGAACGACGGCGCGCTGACGTGGGTCGAGATCGGACACGATCTGACCGGCTCGCGCTCCGCCAGCACGCCCACGGGCACCGGCGGCAGCACCAGCAGTGGCGGCAGCAGTGCC
Source organism: Tepidisphaeraceae bacterium (assembly GCA_036387945.1). GTDB lineage: Bacteria > Planctomycetota > Phycisphaerae > Tepidisphaerales > Tepidisphaeraceae > DASVSS01. Next base: position 5,137 of record DASVSS010000078.1, read on the forward strand.
GCCACGCCGGCGGCACCCGGCGGCGGGGCGGCGGCACCGGGGGGCGCGGCGCCGACCGATCCGTCCCTATTAAGCATTGAAGAACGCATGCGCCTCCGCCGCCTGCAGAGCGGGCGCGCGAGATGATCGATTACAACGCAACGCCAAACAGGAACACGATGCCATCACCCACTCTCGCGGTCCGCCACGCCCTTCTCGCCGCCGCGTGTGCGGCCGTTCTCGCTACGGGGGCCCGCGCCCAGACCACCCCCGCCGACCCCGCCACCACGCCGCCGGCGGCCACGCGGCCGCTGACGAGCCAGAACGGCGGGCTGCAGTTGAACTTCCAGGACGCTTCGATCGACGTCGTGCTGAACGAGCTGTCGGCGGCGGCGGGGTTCATCGTGGTGAAGGAAGTCAAGCCCGAAGGCCGCGTCACGCTCGTGAGCAAGCAGACGGTCTCGCCGGACGAAGCGGTGCTGCTGCTCAACACCGTGCTGCGCAACGCCGGCTACATCGCGATCCAGCAGGAGCGCATCCTCAAGATCGTGTCGTTCGAAGTCGGCAAGCGCCTGAACATCCCCGTGCGCACCGGCAGCGATCCGTCGAAGGTGGCCAACACCGACGAGCTCATCACGCAGGTGATCCCGCTCCGCTACGCCAACGCCACGCAGCTCAAGACCGATTTGCAGCCGCTGATCGGCACGAGCGATTTCACGTCCAACCAGTCGAGCAACGCGCTGGTCATCACCGACACCAGCGCCAACATCCGCCGCGTGGTGCAGATCATCGCCGCCCTCGATACGACGCTGGCCGACGCGATCGACGTTGAAGTGTTCCAGCTCAAGTACGCCAGCGCCGCCGGGGCCGCGGCGCTGATCAACAGCGTCTTCGGCGATCTGAATGCCGCGCGGCCGCAGGCGGGCGGGGCGTCCCCGCAGCAGGGCGGCGGCAACAACCAGGGCGGCGGGGGCGGGCCGGGCGGGGGGTTCCAGCGGTTCCTGCAGCAGCAACAGCAGCAGAACCAGAACCAGGCCAAGGGCGGCAAAGTCACCGCAGCGGCTGACGACCGCACGAATTCGCTCGTGGTCACCGGCCCGACGGACGTGCTGCGCTCGGTGCGGACGGTCGTGCAGCAACTCGACAACAACCCCGCGTCGGAGGAGACGATGTTCGTCTACCGGTTGCGCAACGCCCAGGCGGTGAACGTCGAAGGCGTGCTCAACAGCCTGTTCAACGGCACGCAGCCTCAGGCGCGCTCGGCGGTGAGCAACGCCGACCGCCTGCGCGACGCGCGCACCGCCAACGGCAGCCGCAGCAGCCTTAGCAGCAACAGCAGCCTCGGCGGCGGTTCCGGCCGCGCCACCGGCGGCGGCGGCGGCGCGGCGTTCGGCGGCGGGCAGGCCCGCGTCGGCGGCGCCCAGCAGGGCGGCGCCAACGTCTCCGCCGGCGCGCGTCAGGCCGCCAGCGATCTCGCCGGCCAGGTCACGATCATCGCCGACATCGACACCAACGCCCTTCTCGTGCGCACGTCGCCGGCCAATTACGTGCGCGTGAAGGAAGTGCTCGACGAACTCGATAAGCCCGTCGCGCAGGTGCTGATCAAAGTCCTGATCGCCGAAGTCACCCATGACAACGGCCTGGACGTGGGCGTACAGTTTTCGGCCCTGAATTTGCGCAACGCCACGAACGAATCGGGCACCGTCGTGCAGCGCGGGCAGACCGGCGGGTCGAACTTCGGCATCTCCCCCAACGCCACCGGCCTGGTCGTGCAGCTGCTGGAAGAAAACTTCACCGCCACCGTCGCCGCCCTCGAAACCGCCGGCAAGCTCGACGTGCTGTCGCGGCCGTACATCCTCGCCAGCGACAACCAACTCGCCAGCATCACCGTCGGCCAAGAAGTGCCGTTCATCACGGCCACGCAGTTCACGGATACGGGCAACACCAACAACACGATCGAGTACAGCGACATCGGCATCCTGCTGGACGTGATCCCGCACATCAACTCAGACGGGCTGGTGATCCTGGACGTGGCGCCGGAGATCAGCACGCTCACCAGCAGCACGATCCCGATCAACGACAACGTCAGCGCCCCGATCATCAACAAGCGCTCGGCCATCAGCCGCGTGGGCGTCAACAGCGGTCAGACGATCGTCATCGGCGGGCTGATGGAAGACCGCGTAACGCAGCGCATCAGCCAGATCCCGCTGCTGGGCGACATCCCGTACTTAGGCGAGCTGTTCAAGCGCCGCCAGACCGACAAGCGCAAAACCGAGCTGCTGATCTTCCTCACCCCGCACGTCGCGGCCACGCCTGAGAAGCTGCCGGGCATGGCCAAGGAAGAAGTCGACGGCACGCAACTGCTTCCGCGCGCGGTGACGCCCAAGACGTTCAATGACGCGATGGAAGGTCTGCGCCGCGGCGACACGCAGCGCCTGCCGACGACGAGTCCGGTCCTGATGCCCGACGCGCCCGAGCCGGACCCGAAGTTCCCGCCGATGGACACGCGGCCGTAACCTGCAACAGCGGCTTGATGATGCCGGAGAACCAAACCCCTCTCCCGGTACCCCGGGAGAGGGTAAGGAGAGGGCCGAGCGTGGTGGCGCTTTGTTGCGTTGAGGCATCCGCCCGCCCCCACCTAACCTCCCCCGCAGGGGAGGAACCAGAGAGAGGCACTTGGGCGCGACGAGTCGGCCGTGCGGCCGGTCTGGCGTTCCCCGGTGGGGACGGATCCAGAGCCGCCGTTGGTGAAGTGCGGGGATGCCGCATTGGGGGGAAAATCATTTATCCTCAAACCATGATCGCCACTTCAATCAAGGCCGCACCGGCCGCGGCGCTGCTCGTGGGGCTCTGCCTGGGCGGCTGCTCGACGAAGCAGCAGACGACCACCGCCCCGCGTCCGCGCGACACGCTGCCGACCGCGCCGATCAGCAACACCGACGCCTGCGCCACGCGCATGCAGGACATGTGCGGCGGGCTGCTGCTGTACTACAACGTCCACCGTCGGCTGCCGGCGTCGCTCGATGAGATGAAAAGCTTCCCCGGCGGGGCGGACGTGGGCGACTACGCCTGCCCGGTGTCGCGCCAGCCGTACGTTTACGTTCCCAACGGCATTTATCTGCCCGAGAAGAACACGCGCATCGTCATCTACGACGCCGCGCCGACGCACTCGAACATGCGCTGGGCCATCTCGATCGACGAGCCGCAGGAAGACAAGCCGCTGGTGACGAAAGTGATCGCGCTGCCCGAAACGTTCTTCCTGCTGCGGCGGTGAGCCGTCCGGCGCGTCACACCAGGCGTCTCGTCTTTCACCCGACGTCTCACCTCGGCACGGATCATGGCCCTTCCCGAACAGCCGGCGACAAAAGAGTCTCTCCCCTGGCGCGGCATCGCGGCAGGGGCGCTGGGCGTGATGGCGATCGGGTTGTGTGCGCCGGTCAACGACTGGGTCATGCGCAACACGCCGCTCGTGGGCAGCTTTCTGTCCATCGGCGTGCTGACGGCGCTGATCGTGCTGATTGGCGTCGTCAACGGCGTCGTCGGCCGCTGGCTGCCGGCGGCGCGGATGGGGCCGCGCGATCTGACGGCGGCGCTGGTGCTGCTGCTGGCGGGCAGCTCGTTCGCCAGCGTCGGGCTCGTGCGCTACCTGCCGGGGTATCTCGCCCTGCTGTGGGAGCACGTCGGCTCCAACGCCGCCTTCGCCGGGCTCGTGGGCGCGCTCGACCTGCCGGACTGGCTCTTCCCCGTCGGCGGGCCGGTCGAGCGGCGCGGCGATTCGACGGTCGTGCGCCACTTCTTCACCCGCACGCCCGGCGCCGAAGCGGGCATCGTCGGCGCGATCAGCGCCGTGCCGTGGGCGGCGTGGGCCAAGCCGGTGTGCGCCTGGGGCGTGCTGATCGGGTGCATGGCGCTCTCGCTCGTCGCGGCGCTGATGATTTTTCTGCCGCAATGGTCGCAGGTCGAACGGCTGCCGTTCCCGCTGGCGCGGGTGTATACTTCGCTCATCGAGCCGCCGGAGCGCGGGCGCGTCTTCAACGCGACGCTCTCGTCGCCGCGGTTCTGGATCGCCTTCACGGCGGTCTTTTTCGTCCACCTCAACAACGGCCTTTCGGCCTACACGGCCGGGGCCGTGCCGCGCATTCC
>DASVSS010000079.1:0-5547 GCA_036387945.1 Tepidisphaeraceae bacterium
CCGGGGGGAGAGGAACCGGAGGGGTACCGATCTCGCGTTCACCCTCGTCGAACTTCTCGTCGTCATCGGCATCGTCGCGCTGCTGATCGCGATTCTGCTGCCGGCGCTCAACGCCGCGCGCGAGCACGCGCGCGGGGTGAAGTGCCTGAGCAATCTCCGTCAGATGGCCACGGCGACGTTCCAGTACGCGAACGAGTTCAATGGCTCGTACCCGCCGGCCCAGTGGAACACTCCCGGCGTTAAGAACGAATGGGATTTCGCCGGCACGCCCGGCAACTTCACGCCGGGCATCCTCTGGCGCGGACGGACGGCGGCGGCGGTGCAGCAGTGCCCGTCGTACGACAGCCGCCGCGGCGCGATGCCCGGCGATGCGTTTACGGGCTACAACTACAACACGAGTTTCATCGGCCGCGGCTTCGGCGAAGGCCCGCCGGCCAAGATCGCGCAAGTCCGCCAGCCCAGCCACACCGCGCTGTTCGGCGACGCGATGTGGAGCTTCGGCACGAACAAGTACATGCGCTCACCCCGCCCGTCGCCGACGGAAGACAACTTCGTCTTCAGCGAATTTTCCAACGCCAAGGCGTCCGGCACGCAGGGGTATCGCCACCGGGATAAGACCAACGTCGCTTTCTGCGACGGGCATGCCGAAAGCCTGGCTTATCCGGAATTCAACCGCGCCCGGGCCGACGTCTTCAAAGGCACCGGATTTTTGTCGGAAGACAACAGTCTGTACGACCTGCGCTAGTTAAGACGTGCTTAAGACCTGCGTCGGGCATCGCGCGGCGTGGTCGCTTCGGCGCCCCGACGATCGGTGCCCGACGTCGGAAACGGGGTTGCTGAAGCGACCTGCCACTCCGGGTATTGGTCCGGTCGTGCACACGCCCGCGTGAACTCGCGTGGTAACCCCGTTACGATGGGTCGCGTACGAGGAACCGCACCCTGACCGACAACAAAGGCACGCCCGTGTCCACAGCCGCGCTCGACCGACTCCGCAGCAACATCCAAAGCGTCTTTTTCGGCAACCCGCGGGCCGTCGATCTGCTGCTCATCGGCCTGCTGTCGCGCGGGCACGTTCTCATCGAAGACGTGCCCGGGGTGGGCAAGACGGTGCTCGCCAAGGCCTTGGCCAAGAGCATCGACTGCGACTTCTCGCGCATCCAGCTTACGCCCGACCTGTTGCCCGGCGACGTGCTGGGCGTGAGCGTGTACGACCGCGATTCGAACAACTTCGACTTCAAGCCCGGCCCGATCTTCACCAACATCCTGCTGGCCGACGAGATCAACCGCACGACGCCGCGCACGCAGTCGGCGTTGCTCGAGGCGATGGCCGAGGAGCAGGTGAGCGTCGAGAACCGCACGATCGCGCTCAAGCGGCCGTTCATGGTGGTGGCGACGCAGAACCCGTTCGAGTTCGAAGGCACGTATCATTTGCCCGAGAACCAGCTCGACCGCTTTATCCTCAAGATCGCCGTCGGCTACCCGCCGCGCTCGAGCGAGCACCGCATTCTCACCCAGCAGCCCGGCCGAAACGCGCTCGATCAACTCAAGCCGGTGCTCAGCGGCGCCGACGTCGTTGCGATGCAGGACGCCGTCCCCGCCGTGCGGCTGGACCAGGGGATCGTCGAGTACATTCTCGATCTCGTCGAAAGCACTCGCCGCCACGAGCAACTGCACCTGGGCGTGAGCACGCGCGGCGCCCTGGCCCTCACGGCGGCGGTGCAGAGCGCCGCGGTCATGGCGGGGCGGGATTACGTCCTGCCCGACGACGTCAAAGCCCTGTTCATCGCCTGCTGCGGCCACCGCGTCATCAGTAAGGCTTACCTCGGCAACGGCGACGCCGAGGCGACCAACCGCGTGCTACAATCGATTCTCGATCAGGTGCATGCGCCCAAGTGATGTATTGGTCTTTCGTGTTTGGATATTTTGGTGTTTCGGTGTTTGGTTTTGCGCCGGTGAGATGCCGCGATGTTCAGACGCAAAAGACAAAACATCAAAAAATCCAAACACCACAATACCAGTCGATCTCGGCTTAAGCCGTCGCTGGATTTCTCGGTCACGGGGTTGATCTATTGCACGATGATGATGTTCATCGGGCTGGCCGCGATCAACGTGCAGGCGAACCTGCTGTTCGGGGTGTTCGGGCTGATGATCGGGGTGCTGCTGGTGAGTTTCCTCATCAGCGGGCTGGTGATCCGCAAGCTCAAGATCGAGCGCGTGCTGCCCGACCAAGCCGTCGTGGGGCGGCGGGCGATGCTGTACTACAACATCACGAATCAGAAGCGCCTGTGGCCGAGTCTGTCGGTGACGATCACCGAGACCGATTGCGACGGTTTTTTTCAGCGCTGCCCCAGCGCTTACCTGCTGCACGTGGCGAACAAGATGACCGCGACCGTGCCCGCCGAGGTGCTGCCACGGCGGCGGGGGGTGTTCGAGTTCGACCGCTACCAGTGCAGCACGAGTTTCCCGTTCGGCTTCATCAAGCGGGCCCTCAGCCGGCGGCAGAAGGACGGCGTGGTGATCCTCCCGGCGATCGGGCGGATGCGGCGCGACCTGCTGCAGCGCTTCCGCTCGGCCGAAAGCGTCGGCGACAACGTCCGCCCCAGCAGCGGCGGGAGCGACGAATTCTACGGCGTGAAGGAATACCGCCCCGGCGAAAACCCTCGCCTCATCTACTGGAAGCGCTCGGCCCGAGGCGGCGGGCTGGTGACGAAGGAAATGACCCGCGTCAGCCCGCCGCGGCTGCTCGTGCTCGTTGACGCCCAGACGCGCGGCCGCTCGCGGGAGGAGTTCGTCGCTATAGAGCGCGCCATCGCCAGCGCCGCCACGCTCATCGACAGCGCCCTTGAAATCGGTTTGCCCGTGGGCCTCGTATTATTCAATGAGGTTTGGGTCAGCCACACGCCCAACCGCGGCAAACAGCACCGCCGCAGCCTGATGAACGAACTCGCCCGGATGACGCCCGGGCCCGATCATTCGCTGGACGATCTGCTTGAAAAGGCCCGGCCGCTGCGGAAATCGGACACGACGACGGTCGTCTTCAGCCCCCACGCCGGCGTCACCCTCGGCGGCCCGGCCCGCGGGGGGCAGGTCACGCTCTCCAGCCGCGACCCGCTGCACATGCGGTATTTCGAGTTCGAGCCGGAAGTGGATTTTGCCTTGGGCTGGGAAGAAGGGCGGAGATGAAAGCGTTCGCGAGATTGCCTATCCGGTTCCTCCCACGGAGGGAGACGAACCGGAAAATGCGTCCCACTAAGTCCTAACTCCTAATTCCCAACTCCCATGTACGACATCCGCCAATTCCGCCCTACGCTCTACCTCCTGCTGCTGCTGGTCTTCACCGGCTACGCTGTCGCGGCGCAGGCCCCGGGGCTGTGGCTGCTGTCGGTCGGGGCCACCGTGCTGCATATGTATTTGTGCAAGCACGAGATGTTCCGCCCGCTGCCGCGCCTGGTGGCCAATGGGCTGACGCTGTTGTTCGCCGCCTGGCTGGTGATGCGCGTGCGCACGGTCAGCGGGCCGCCGATCCTGGCGATCTGCGAGTTCCTCGTCTTCCTGCAACTCGTCAAGCTTTACGAAGAACGCGGCAACCGCGACCTGGCGCAGTTGCTCGTGCTCAGCCTGCTGCTCATGGTCGCCGCCGCCATCAGCACCGGCACGCTCGTGTTCGCGCTGTTGTTTATCGTTTACCTGTTCCTTTCGCTTTACTGCTGCCTGCTGTTTCACCTCAAGACCGAGACCGATCACGCCAAGGCCGTCATGGGCATCACGCCCGAAGAGGCCAACGTGATGACGCTCAAGCAGGACCAGCGCTTCCTGCCCCGCTCGATGCGGCGGTTGACGCTGTTCGTCAGCGGCGTGTCGATCGTGATGGCGGTGGCGGTGTTCCTGTTCTTCCCGCGCGGCAGCGGGGCGGGGATCATTGGCAATCTGGCCTTCAAGCCCAACCAGGCGATGACCGGCTTCAGCGACCAGGTCAGCTTCCAGGACGTGGCGCGCATCACCCAGAACGAGACCCCCGTCGCCAGCGTCAACGTCACCAAGGACGGCGCGACGTGGGGCGCGCTCGGCAAGCCGCTTTACCTGCGCGGCAGCGCCCCCGACAGCTACGTCAGCAATCCCAACGACCCCGACCGCTGGAAATGGCGGCGCACGACGCAGGCGCAAACCGACCTGATCCCCCACATCGGCGCCGGCACGGAGCAGTCGCTCAACACGCCCTTCGGTGGCGAGCGCCTCGTGCAGCAGGTGCATTTGTACCCCACCGGCACGCCGGTGCTGTTTGCCATGCCCGGCTTGGTGTCGTTCATGCCGGGGCGCGACGTGCAGCAGTTCACGCACGGCCGCACGGACGACGTGATCCAGTTGCGCGAGGCCCTTACCGGCGATTTCAACTACACCGTCGTCTCCACCGGCCAGAGCGAAGGCCCGCCTCCGCCGGCGGCAGCCGCGCCGCCGCCGCCACAGTCGCCGCGGTCGCGGTTCTCGCGCTGGCTGCGCAGCGGCCCCGGCGCAGGCGCGGGCGGGGCGGGCAATAACGCCGCGGACTTCGCCGGCGATGGCGGCGAGGGCGGCAACGACCGCGTGCGGCCCTACCCGGTGCCCAAGGAAGTGACCGAGTTCGCCCTGCGCGACGAAGTCGCCGGCGTCGACGCCCGCGGCAATCTCGCCCGCCAACGACTTGCGGCCAACGGCATTTCCGATCTCGACGAGCAGGTCGCCCGCAACATCGAGCGGTATTTGCAGACGCAGTTCACCTACACGCTCGACCTTACCGACGCCCGCCGGGTGGCCAACAAAGACCCGATGGTGCAGTTCCTGTACGACTTCAAGAAAGGCCACTGTGAGTATTTCGCCGGCGCGATGACGCTCATGTGCCAGGGCCTGAAGATGAACGCCCGCATGGTCGTGGGCTTCAAGTGCGACGATTTCAACAACGTCGGCGGCTACTACCAGGTGAAGCAGAGCCACGCCCATGCGTGGGTGGAAGTGCTGACCAAGAACGGCTGGCAGATGTTCGACCCCACCGCCGCCCGCGAAAGCGACGGCGGCAGCAAAGCGCCGGGCGTGTGGAAGCAGTTCACGAACCTGCTGAGTTACCTCGAATACACCTGGGGCGACAAAGTCGTCAACTACGACAGCGAAAGCCGCAGCAACCTGATCCAGAACGTCGACAGCGGCCTGACCAACACCGCCGTGCAGACCAGCGGCTGGCTGGAACGGATGAAGCGGGCGCTGAACCTGGAAAACTTCTTCTACGTCTCCAGCGGGCTCATCAGCCTCATCATCACTGCCGCCGTTACGGTGGTGGCGATCTCGCTGGGGTATTTCCTGTACGAGCGCCTGCGCCTGCGACGCCGGGCCCGGCGCATCGGGATCGACCTGCTTCCCACGGGCGACCAGATGCGCCTCGCCCGTCAACTTGCGTTCTACGACGCGCTGCTGCAAAGCCTTGACCGTCACGACGTCGTCCGCCACCGGCACCACACGCCGATGGAGTTCGCTCACTCGGTCGGCTTCCTGCCCGGCGATTTGTACACGTCGATCCTG
>DASVSS010000080.1:0-9544 GCA_036387945.1 Tepidisphaeraceae bacterium
ACGCTCAAGGCTCGGCAGGAGCCTCGCCCTCCCGAAGCGGCGGGGAGTGCAACAAGTTTGTTGCCCCAGGGAAGGCATCAATCTACTTGACCCCCCGACACGCTTGTAGCACGGGCGTCCCGGCCGTGTTCGCGTGGTAACACACGAGAATCTTCGCCGCTGCGGCGGCGAACACGGGCGGGACGCCCGTGCTACGAAACGCTGGCCGCCTGGCTGAGTCAAGGATTACGAATGCCCTTCCATTGCAAGGGGCAGAAGGAGCTGCAGATCCCACCTCCGCGCACCTCCGCGCCTCTGCGGTTTCTTCTATTCTTCATTCGCCGACGGCGGCAGCACCTTCAGCGCGCGGATCGCCATGAACAGGGGGATTTCCTTCCGCGAGGTGTTCTCCGCCGCCTGGCGGGGGCCGGGTTGGCTGGTCTTATGGCTCGGCCATTCTTCGAGGGCGTCGATCAGCAGGCCGCTGTTGCGCAGGGCTTTGACGTACGCTTCGAGCGGCTTGTGAAACGACCAGGTGTACCGCGACGCCGCCTTGCGGCCCGGGTGGGCGACGATCGGCGCTTTGCGCGGCAGCAGATACCGATCGACCCGGCGGTACTGCACGTTGTTGCCTTCCCACCCCCAGGACGTGGCCTTGGGGCCGCGGAAGGCGGGGTGGCTCATCGCGATCACGAACCGCCCGCCGGGCTTGAGTACCCGCGCCACGGCCCGGCACAAGGGGCCGATCGGGTGGATGTTCTGGATCGCCAGCACGCACGCCGCGGCGTCGAATTCCTTTGCCGGCAATCCGGTGAGCTCGCGGGCGTCGCTGACGAAGAACGTCCCGCGCGTCGCGGTCTCGCGGGCGTGATCTTTGGCGGCGTCGATCAGCTGCTTCGACGCATCAACGCCCGTCGCCTCCGCCCCGGCGTGCGCCAGCAGCCGGCACAGAACGCCCTGCCCGCAGGCGACGTCCAGCACCTTCTGCCCGGCCCCCGGCGCCAGCAGTCGCATCACGCCCGGCAGCACGACGTTGCGGTGATATTCGCTCCCGCTCTCGCCGACGAGATCGTCATACCACTCGGCGACGTCGGACCAGTCGGTGGCTTTAGCGAGTTGTTGCTGCAACGGCGTCATGGCCAGAGCGTATCGCGTTTGGCTTGCAGTGGCGACGCCCGGCGCGGGCGCTGCACATTGCGCGTGCGTCCGTTAACTTTAGGGCCGTGGACCCCGCGATCGAATCCCGCTGGCAGACGATCCGCGATACCCCGCTCGGGCCGGCGGATGCGGTGGTCGCGTTCGAGGACAAGCTCGTCGGCGAAACCGGCTGGACGCGCCGCCACGCCGAGCGGGCCGTCTTGGAGTACCGCCGATACCTCCTGCTGGCCACGCTCGACGCCAAAGGCGTCTCGCCGTCGCCGGACATCGATCGCGTGTGGCATCTGCACCTGCTCTACACCCGCGACTACTGGCAGCACTGGTGTCCGAACGTCTTGGGATTTCCCCTGCACCACGGCCCCGCTACAGGCACGAACGACAACCGCGCCGCCCTTGACGACGCCTACGCCCGCACCCTTGCCGGCTATCAGGCTTTGTTCGGCAGTGCCCCGCCGAGCGACCTTTGGCCCGCAAAGCCGATGGCCGCGAAATCAATCACCGTCGACCCGGCCCGCGTGGTCGTCCTCCCGCGGGGCGTGTGGCGGGCGGGGCTGATCGGCGTTGGTCTTCTTTTCGCGGCGCTGATCGCCGCGGCTTACCTCGCCGTTCACTAGCGCGACTCGGCTGCCAGGCGAGCGCCCTTTAGGCGGCACTTTGCGTTAAAAAGCGGCGATGCGGGCGCGACGCGGTTCTGTGGCGTTCTCCTGCGGCAGTCCAACGCGGGCCGTAGCGGTTTTGCCGCGAAAACCGGGCGATCTGATACGATCTTAACACGATGCCGGTAAGGTTCGTTCCGTCATCGCCGGCCGACACGCGAATCAGAAAACCCTGTTCTGAGGAGAGTGCCTTATGACGCCGACCCAGCCGCTCGATTTCTACGGGCCGCAATTCCTTCGATTTTATGGCGGGCTGTACGTCGCGGCGCTCGCCGCGTCGCTCGTCGTGCGGGCGGTCGTCCGCCGCTCGGGCGCCGTGGCCACCAACGACCCGCATCTCGATCCCTACGAAACCGCGTTTCTCGCCGGCGGCGGGGCACGGGTGGCATTGGTGGGCATCAGCCGGCTGATCGACCGCGGCGCGGTGCGGGCGTCGAACGGGTCGATCATTGTTGAACAAGCAGTCATCGGCCATTCCCCCGGCGTCCCCGCCGTCGAGCGGGCGGTGCTGGCGTCGCCGGGGTCGACGAGCTTTCGCCAGCTGCGCCAGGGCCTGGTGGCTTCGTGCGAAACGATCCGCCAAACGCTCGAATCCCAGGGCCTGCTCGTCGCCGCGGCAGCAGTTTTTTTCTGGCGACTGGTGACATGGGCGGGGTTCGGGCTGATCCTGGGGCTGGGGGTGACGAAGTTCGCCATCGGGCTTTCGCGCGACAAGCCGGTCAGCTTTCTGATCGTCGCCGGAATCGTCACGGTGCTGACGCTGGCGGCGCTGCTCAAAACCGCTCCGTTCCGCACGCTCGCTGGCGACCGCCTGCTGATGGGTTTGAAGAATGCGCGTCCGAACCGCCGCTCGCGCGCCGCCTCGGCCACCATGGCCGGGCCGTCCACGGTGGCGGAAATGGCGGGCTTAAGCGTCGCCCTGTACGGCATGGAGGCCTTGAGCCATCACCCGCAATACCGGCAACTTCAGACCATGACCGGCCCCACAGGCAACAGCAGCGGATCGGCCTGCAGTTCGGGCTGCGGCGGCGGCGGGAGCAGTTGCGGCGGCGGGGGATGCGGCGGGTGCGGTGGCGGTGGCGACTAACCCAAGGTACGTCTTCTTGCTCGGATTCTGAGTTCCTCTGCCGCGCATCCGCAGGAAGGGCCAAGGAGGGCTATAGGATGACCGCGTCTTGGTAGGGTGTGGTGAGCCGCATCCTGCAAACAGGGTTCGACCTTATCAATCGTCGATCAAGCCCTCTCCCGGGATACCGGGAGAGGGAATCAGATTGCGATGTCCCTGAGCACCCGGCGGCGCTGTGCCACAGTGGCGGTGGCACGCCGCCTCGCAATGACAGTCGCCTTATCGGACCAACCTTTACTGGGCGGGACCGACGACCAGCGTTGGAATCACAAGGACCGTTGTGGCCCCGATCCAGTGCAGTGTTTGGTTATGCCTCGCCGGACCGCCGCAACTCCACCGGCTTTGATTGACGAAACAATCCTATCAGCGATCGCACGCCAAGCGGCACGTAAATGAGAAGCAGGATCAGGAAGAAGAGCAGGACGATTGCGTAGCCGCCCTGATTATCCGGGTCCTGACCTGGCGATTGATGCCATGCGCCCCAGGCGAGAAACGCGCCGACGGCGCCGAAGACTCCGAGCCAGATGTATCGACCGCGTTTCGTCATATAGGCGTCACAACCGCATAAGGAAACGATCTCAGCCCCAACGCGACACGCCCCGGATGGCCGGGGCGTGTCGCGTTGCGATCTATTTCTTCCGCACCCGGCGGCGAACGTCAGTTCGCCTTCGCGAGCACGAAACCGTCACACCCGCTGATCGGGGTGACTTTCAGGTGCAGCGAGGCGTGCCGGGGGTGGCCGCAGTCGTCGACGAGGGCTTCGGGGGCCTGCCGTTTCGTGCGGATCTGCACGAGATCGGACTTGCCGTTGTGATCTTCGCCGAAATGTTGGCACAAACCGCATTGGCCGTCGTGAACTTGAAGCATGGTGCACTCCTTGTAGTTGAATAGTCCTGACTTCGACTATTTATACGACACAAACCGCTGGAAAAGCTGTGAGAATCCGTCTCATTTGGTACTTGCGACTGAGTCTAAGGCCAGCGGGTTTTGCGCGTAAAAAAGCCCGGACGCTTCCGGGCTTTTTGATGACCCCAATGGGATTTGAACCCATGTCGCCGCCGTGAAAGGGCGGTGTCCTAGGCCTCTAGACGATGGGGCCGTCCGTCCGTCGCGCGGGGCAACGGGGTGTGAAAGATATGTCAAAGCCTGCCGGTAATCAAACCCGGCGGACGATGCGGCCACACGGCAGGCCGACGCCGGGGCGGCGGCGGGTTTACTCCTCCAGGGTTACTCCTGCGGGTTTACTCCTCGGCCAGCACGAACGATTCGGCCACGGCCTTGGCCACCTGCGGCGGGGCCGGTTCGTAGCGGGCGAAATCCATCGCGTAGCTGCCCAGCCCGCCGGTGACGCTCTTGAGCTGCCCTTCGTATTGCAGCACTTCCGCCAAGGGCACTTCGGCGCTGACCTTCGCCTGGCCGGGCAGGCCGGCGTCGGTCGACAAAATACGGCCGCGCTTGCCGGACAGATCGCCGGTGACCGGGCCGAGCTTGTCGTCGGGCACGTTCACTTCCAGGGTAACGATCGGCTCCATCAGCGCCGGCCGGGCCTTGCGGAAGGCGTCGATGAAGGCCCACTTGCCCGCGGACTTGAAGGCGATCTCCTTGCTGTCGACGGGGTGGTGCTTGCCATCGTAAACGATCACCCGCACGTCCTGCACGGGGTAGCCTGCGAGGATGCCGTGCTCCATGGCTTCCTTCACGCCTTTTTCGATCGCCGGCACGAACTGGCCGGGAATCGCCCCGCCGAAGATTTCGTCGACGAACTCAAAGCCGTCGCCGCCGTTGCGGCTGTTCTTGGCCGACGCGCTTTCGATCGGCTCGATGCGCAGGAACACTTCGCCGAACTGCCCCGATCCGCCGGTCTGCTTTTTGTGGCGGTAATGTCCTTCAGCCTTGTCGAGGATCGTCTCGCGGTAGCTGATCTTCGGCGGCTTCGTGTCGACTTGGATGCCGCGGGCGGCGAGCCGCTCGAGGGCGAATTTCAGGTGCATCTCGCCGAGGCCCTGGATGATCAGCTCGTGCGTCTGGCGCTCGACGTGCCAGGCGAAGGTCGGGTCTTCCTCGGCGATCTTCGCCAGCTGCACGCTGATTTTTGTCTCATCCCCGCGCGCCTTGGGGACCAGCGCCAAGCCGAACATAGGCCTGGGCATCGGCAGGGGCTTGAGGTGTACGCTGTCGAGCGCGTGGTCGTCGTGCAGCACGTCGCCGACTTTAAGCTCATCGAGCTTGCTCACTGCCCCAATGTCGCCGGCGGCGATGCCGCTGATCTCGGCGTGCTCTTTGCCGTGGAGGTGGAAGACGTGCCCGAGCCGGACCGATTTCTTGTTGTGTCCGACGTACACCTGCGACTGGTTCGTGAGCTTGCCCTGGTGGACGCGGAAGACCGCCAGCTTGCCGGCGAACGGATCAGTCGTGACCTTGAACACGTGCGCCAGCAGCGGCTTTTCCGGGTCGTTCCAGTAATCCAGCGGCACTTCGCGCCCGCCGCCCTCACCGCCGCCAGCCGGGGCGTCGGGGAAGGTCAGGAAAGGACGCAGATTGCCTTCCAGCGGGGACGGGAAATGCTTCGTGATCGCCTCGAGCAGTTCGGGCACGCCGACAGCGGTTTTGGCGTCGGTGAACAGGATCGGCACGACGTGGGCTTCGTCCATCGCGCGCTCGAACGGGTCGTGCAGGGCGGTGTAGTCCGGCTCTTCGCCGCCGAGGTATTTTTCGAGCAGGTTGTCGTCCATCTCGACGATCTGGTCGAGGATCTGCGCGTGGGTGCGTTTGACGGCGTCGAAATCGCTTTCACCGCTGCTGCCGAGCAGGCAATCGACCACGCCCCTGGCGCCGCCACTGGGTAAGTTGATCGGCAGGCACTCGGGGCCGAACGTCTGGCGAAGGGTCGCCACGAGCGCTTCCAAGGCCGCGGCACTCACCTGGCCGATGCGGTTGACGATGATCGCCCGCGGCAGGTTGCGGTCGCGGGCGACGTCCATGATCTTTCGCGTCACACCCTCCACGCCCGCGGTGGCGCTGACGACGACGGCGACCGTCTCCACCGCTGGCAGGCACGCCAGCGCCTGGCCGATCAGCTCCGGCGAGCCCGGCGCGTCGATGAGATTGATCCGACATCCGTTGTGATCGCAGTGCAGCACCGACGAATAAATCGAATGCCCGTGGCGGATTTCGAGCGGATCGAAATCGCTCACGATTCCGCTTTTGGACGCCTTGCATCCCCCGGCGACGAGCAGCGCTTCGGCGAGAGTCGTCTTGCCGCTGCCGGCGTGGCCGGCGAGAAGCACGTTTCGGATCGAGCCCGTGGTGTACGACGCTGACATGAGAGCCTCCCTCTGCTGCTGCGAATGCTAACTCGCTGGCGCGAAGGCGCGTACAAAATTCGCTCACGCTTTGTGCGCCAAAGCGCCGAAAGCGCAGGACATGCCCTTCGACCCGATCGTCACCAACCCCGGCCGGCTCAATATCCTCACGGCGCTTTGCCAGGCCGACGGCCAAGAGTTCGTCCGCCTCCGCGCCGCCACGCGGCTGACCGACGGCAATCTCACCACCCACGCCCGCAAGCTCGCGTCGGCGGGACTGGTGGCGATCGAAAAGGGCCAAAAGGCCGGCCGCTGCGTGACGACGATCACCCTCACCCACGTCGGCCGGGCCGCCCTCGTCCGGCACTTGCAGGAACTCACCAGCCGCGTGACGCCCGACACCGCGCCCACCCCGCCCGCAGCAGCCACCATGGCCGTCGCCTCACCAATCGCCGACGACTGGATCGATTGAGCACCGCCGCTCGTGCGCGCTACGCATCCGTCTAATGTTCCGGTCCCTCTCCCGGTATTCCGGGGGAGGGCCAGGGTGGGGGCTTGGGCTACAAGATGCAGGGTCATTTCAAGGCCCCCTCCCTAACCCTCCCCCGTGAGTACACGGGAGAGGGGACCGGACGCCCGGCAGCGCCGTTGTGTTACTCCAGCATGACGAACTTGGCCTTCACCGCCTGCTTGGCGTAGGTGCGGGTGATGTCCATCGTGCCCGACGCGGTGTCGTGCGGGCGGCCGTGGGCGGTGAGCCAGCGCTGCCCGCGGTCGAAAAAGTCGTCGAACGCCGCGGGCGTCATGTGCTGCGCGAAATACGTGTCGCGCCGTACGGGGATCAGCCGGCAAAGCGCTTCGCCTTTGCGGATCGTGATCCGCTTCTCCGTCGGCGATAGCTCCAGCACCGCGTGCCAGGGGTAGCTCGCGGGATACCAGTCGACATCGAGCAGCGCACTCCACGCCCGCCACGGCCGCCATTGATTAGGCACGTCGGTGACCAGTAGCAACTCGTTCGGGTCGGTCTTGAGAAACAGCAGCGAGCTGATCTTCACCTGGTTGCGGATCTTCAGGTACACGTCGTCGCTGATGACGTGCGGGATCGTCTGGCCGCGCTCCCAGAACCACGCATATTGCTGGGTGAGCGGCGCCCCTGGTGCGTCGTCGGCGGCGGCGTAGTCGAAATCGGACGTGACGACCACGTCTGGCTCGGCGCGCCAGTCGCCATTGCGGCCGCGCACGAACGTGACGTCGAAATTCGCCAGCACGTCGTACCCGAACGCGTTCGCCGCCCGGATCGGCGGGCACTCCTCCGGCCGCCCGCGGCCGGGCGGCACCTTGGCGTACACTTCCTTCCCCGGCGACGGCGCGAACAGTTCCTGGCGAAACTTGTAGTAGTGCAGCATGTCGGTCCTAGATTAGCCGCAGACCGCCCCAGATGAGCGCGGGAGAAAAACAGGAAGCCGCCAATGGCCGCGAATTAGGAGCCGTCTTGCCCCAATTCGCGTTCATTCGCGGCCACGCATTTCTTTCCTCCGTCTGCATTCATCCGCGGCCATTCGCGGCTAAAATAGACTTCGCATGAAACCGCGAACGCTCATCCTCCGCACCGCCGGCACGAACTGCGACCTCGAAACCGCCGCCGCCTTCGAATCGGCCGGGAGCACGGCCGATCGGATTCACCTCAACCGCATCCTCGACAACCCGGCGGTGCTGGACGATTACCAGATCCTGGCCATCGCCGGGGGCTTCAGCTACGGCGACGACATCGCCGCCGGCCGGATCCTTGCCAACCAGATCACCCACCACCTGCGCGAGCCGCTGCGGCGGTTCGTCGAGGCCGACAAGTGCGTGATCGGCATCTGCAACGGCTTTCAGGTGCTGGCCAAGACCGACCTGCTGCCCGGCGGTTTGGCCGGGCAGGGCGGGCAGACGGCGACGCTCACGCACAACGATTGCGGGCGCTTCGTCTGCGAGTGGGTGCCCCTGCGGGCAGTGGGCAGCAAGTGCGTCTGGACCGCCGGCCTTGGCGATATCGAATTGCCCATCGCCCATGGCGAAGGAAAGTTTTTGCCCCAAAGCGACGCGGTATTGCAATCGCTGAAGGACGCCGACCAGATCGCCCTTGTGTACGCCGGCGCCAACCCCAACGGCTCGGCCGCCGATGTCGCCGGCGTGTGCGACTCGACCGGGCGGGTGTTCGGCCTGATGCCCCACCCCGAGCGGTACGTCTCGGCCCTGCAACACCCGGCCTGGACCAGCCGCGGCGACGACGGCGAAGGCCCCGGGCTGGCGATGTTTCGCAACGCCGTGCGGTACGCCCAGCAGGCGGCCGGTGCCGGCGTCTGACCGAACGCGGCCGATCATGACGCGCCGAACGGGTTGCCCGCCAGACGATCACAACGACGAATTAAAATTCTTCATCCGCCGCGCGAACATCTTCTTAGCGCAGCGACGGTCTAGTCCCCCCGCGGGTCGAGGGCGACGCCACGGTTGGCGACGTGCTTCGGCCGGCAGGGAAAAAACCGCCCAAACATGGAGATTCGGATGCGACAGAAGAAGCTTGGTTTCACGCTCGTGGAACTGTTGGTTGTAATTGGCATTATTGCAGTATTGATCGGCATCCTGCTGCCGTCGCTCAACCGGGCCCGGGCCGCGGCACGGACGATCAAATCGTCGGCCAACCTGCGCTCGATCGGGCAGGGAATGGCGATCTACCTCGCCGAAAGCAAAGGCGTCTACCCGCTGACGTACACCCACAAGAACTACAAGCTCAACGACCCCGCGGCCGCGGCCTCGGGCGGGCAGTCGCCGGTCGCGGCAGTGGACGGGTACGAGCACATCTCGGCGCTTCTTTACGGCAACGCCCGGAGCAACGGCGCCGGCGCCGGCATGGGCAGCACCGGCAGCGTGATGTCAGCCGATGCGTTCCGCAACCCGTGCCTCGAAAGCGGCGGCCTGCCGCCCACGAACACCACGGCCGAGAACAGCGCCGAAAGCAACAGCACCAACGAAACCGCCAACGTCGTCGACTTCCAGGCGCCGCGTCTCGGCTACACGTTCAACGAAGCCATCTGCGGCCGCAACAAGCAGAACGTCGGCTTCCAAGGCGCGACCACCACTTACCGCTGGGTGAAGGCTTCACAAGTCAAAGACAACGCCAACACCATCCTGGCCACGGAGTGGGTCGACAACTGGCGCATCGTCTCCGATCAGCCGCGCAACGGCGGCACGGCGGCCGTCAGCAAGAGCCACCGCCCGGTGCATGCGTTCGCCCACACCCGCGGCGTCACCGGCGCCGGCAACGTGAACATGGACAAACT
>DASVSS010000081.1:0-5814 GCA_036387945.1 Tepidisphaeraceae bacterium
CGGCTCATCACTTCCAGCGCGGCGATCGCGTTCTCTTCACGGACGGTCACGTTCTGCATCAGCCGCGTGGCGATGATGCGCTTGCCGATGACGTCCGACAGATCAAGCACGTCGTCATGCTGCTGCTGGGCGGTCAGCAGCGGCGCCTGTGCTTCGACCGGAATGAACGGCTTTGACGGCCGCGCGTAGGTCTGCTTCGCCGCGACGGAAACAAACTCGCGCTCGGGATACCGCAGCGCGGTGAGCTTCCCGCCGAAGACGCAGCCGGTGTCGATGTTGATCGTGCCGTTAAGCCACTCGGCTTCGGGCACCGGCGTGTGGCCGTACACCACCATCGGCCGGCCGCGGTACTCGGCCGCCCAGTTGTGGCGGACAGGAAGGCCGAACTCGTCGGTCTCGCCGGTCGTCTCGCCGTAAAGCGCGAATTCGCGCACGCGCCGCGATCCGCGCCCCTGGTATTGCTCCTTCATGCCCGCGTGTGCGACGACGAGCTTGCCGTCATCGAGCACGTAGTGGCTCACCAGGCGGTCGATGAAAGCGGCGACCTCGTCGCGGAACGATTCGGTCTCGGCTTCCAGTTGCAGGACCGATTCGGCCAGTCCGTGCGTGAGTTGCACGCTCTTGCCGCGCAGTTTGCGCATGAGCTTGATGTCGTGGTTGCCCGGCACGCACAGCGCGGTGCCTTGCCCGACCATGTTCATGACGAGCTTCAACACCTGCGGCACCTTCGGCCCGCGGTCGACCAGGTCCCCCACGAACACCGCCTTGCGGCCCTCGGGCGGCGTCACCGTGTCGGCATCGACACGGTATCCCAGCGCGCCCAGCAGCTCCGTTAGTTCGTCATAACAGCCGTGGACGTCGCCGATGAAGTCGAACGGCCCGTGCTCGTGCTTTTTATTGTTCCACAGTGGATCGCGCGTGATGACGGCTGACTCGATGTCCTCGAGCGACCGCAGCACGAAGACGTGCCGGAAACCCTCGCGCTCGAGTCCGCGCAGCGACCGCTTCAACTGCAGCAGTTGTCCACGGACGACATGCCCGCCGAAGGCCCGGTCGGGACGCGCCCGGTTTCGTTCGTGGCAAACGTCCTCCGGAGGATAAAGCACAATCGCCACCGGCAGCACGTCGTGCTCGCGCGCCAGCGCCACGAGCGGCTTACGCGCCTCCGGCTGCACGTTCGTGGCGTCCACCACGGTCAACAGCCCGCGGGCCAGCCGCTTGGCGCCGACGAATCGCAGCACGTCGAAGGCGTCGCCCGTGGCGGCCTGGTCGTTCTCATCATTGGAAACGAGACCGCGGCAGAAGTCCGAAGACAGCACCTCAGTCGGCAAAAAGTGCTTATGTGCGAACGTACTCTTGCCGGAGCCGGAACAGCCCATCAGCACGACGAGCGAAAGATCGGGAAGCTTGATCTGCATGGCGTATAGGTTCGGTCGAAGCCGTAAGCGTCTGTGCCGCATGAAGCCGGTCAGATGAATGCAGCAGGCGGGGTAAGTGACTCCGTGCCGGCCGTGAAGATCGCCATCTGGGTGGGCGGTCCGTGTATCGGGTCCACCGTTCCGACAGGGACGAATCGCACGGCGTACCCGTACTGCGCGGCGACGCGGGTTGACCATTGGCTGAACTGTTGGCGGTCCCATTCGAAGCGGTGATCGCGGTGGCGAAAGGTGGCTGTGGGAAGGCCTTCGAACAGGACGTTGTACTCGACGTTCGGCGTGGTGATAACGATCGTCTTCGGCCGCGCGAACTCGAAGAGCACGCGCTCGAACGCGGCCAGCCGGGGCTCGTCGAGGTGCTCGATGACTTCCACCACCGCGGCGGCGTCGTACCCTTCGAGCCGTGCGTCGTGGTAGATCAGCGAACCTTGCAACAAACTGATCCGCTCCCGCTGCTTGGGCGGTAACCGGTCGAAATTGAGCCGATCGGCGGCGATCTCCAGCGCCCGGTGGGAGACGTCCATCCCCACGATCGCCTCGAATTGCCGGTCGGCCAAGAGCAGGCGCAGCAGATTGCCGCCGCTGCATCCGAGGTCGAGCACACGCCGCGCTCCGCTGGCGCGCAGGGCCGCCATCACCGTGCCGAGGCGTTGCTCGTTGAGGCTGACCTTCTGTTCGACGGCCTCTTCTTCCCGGGTTTGCGATCCTTCGGTTTCTTCGGCGTCTTGCTGGTCGGCTTCCAGCAGACGCGTCAGCGCCTGTCGGGCCAGATGGCCGCGGCGTTTGAGGTACCGATTGACGATCTGTTCTTTTTCCGGATGCCCGGCCAGCCAGCCCTGGCCGTGACGCAGCAACTTGTCGACTTCGTCGTCGCCGATCCAGTAGTGCTTGTCGCCGTCGAGCACGGGGATCAGCACGTACAGGTGGGTCAGCAGGTCGTGCACCGTCGCGTGGCCGCTGAGCGTGAGCGACCAGTACGGGCCGTCCCCCCAATCGGGAAAGTTCTCGTCAAGGGGATGGTGCGTCGCGTCGACGCCGTACCCGAGCGGCTCGAACAAGCGCTTCAACAACGCCTCGCCGCCGCCGCAGGGCAGTACCGCGACGGTGGCCGTCAGGGGAATCTTCTCGTTCACCAGCGCAGGCCGCTCGCGGCTGTTGCCAGATAAGGCAGAGCCGAACACTTCGGCGATGGCGACGCTCATGAACGACGACGCGACGTAGGGGCGGTCGTTGACGTATTGCTCGAGCGTAAACCCGTCCCCGGACGGCCCGCGCCGATTGCGGACGAGCGCGACCGGGTCGATGTCGATCAGCAGAGCGGCGGTGCAAAGGTTTTCGCTCGCCTGGGGATAAAAAACGTAGGCATGCCCGAAGTTCAGATTGAACGTCTGCACTTTCGCGGGGTTCTTGTAAAGCAGGAACCCGAGATCGGTGGCCGGCTGATATGTCGTGCTGAGCGTCAGAAGCATGGCGAACCCCGGGCCGCTCGAGCGTTATCTCTTGGGCGGCGGTATCGCACTTATAACAGCCAATTCATGCTCTGCCGAATGGCGAAGCGTAACGCTTGGGATCGGCACGAAGAGCGAGGTGTTGTTTTATACAACGATGTATAAAACATGCCCAGGCGGTTCGAGAAGGCGAATTCGATTCCGCAGACTGTATGAAGTCTATATGATATAAGCCCGTAGTGTACAAGGGTTTGTCTTACGAATCCGATTCGCGCATTTTCTCGTTGTTTGCAAGAAATATCGGTGTATATTGAGACCTGCCGCCTTGTGCTGCTTCGATGGCATGGCGGTCATGCATTTCAACTTTGTCAACCGGGTATCGAAATGGCCGTCGGGCTGAAAGAAATCGCCAGCGACTTGAACCTGGGGCTGTCGACCGTCGCGCAAGCGCTCGGCGGACGTGGAACGATTTCGCCGCGGACGCGCCGGCTTGTGGTCGAACACGCGGCGAAACTGGGGTACACGCCCAACCGGCTTGCCCAGCGCATGCGGCAGGACCGCACGGGCGTCATCGGGCTGATCGTGCCCGACGTCGTGCTCAGCCCTTACGTCGAAGTCGTGCAGCATTTGTTCCAGATGGTCGAAGCCAAGGGGCTGGAACTGCAGATCGCGCTGACCGAGTTTTATTCCTCGATGGAAGACCGCGCGTTCAAGAGCATGCTCTCGTCGCGCGTCGACGGAGTGATCGCGAAGGTCGGCTTTCACCGCTGGGAAGACGTGCCGGGCGATCACTACCTGCGTCGTGCCCGGGACATGGGCGTGCCGGTGGTGCTCTACAGCAATCCGATTGCCGGGTCGGGGCTGCCGCACTTGATTCATCCGATGTTCGAGAGCGTGAAGTTGGTGGTACGGCACCTCGTCGGGCTCGGCCATCGGCGCATCGCCGCGATGGTGCCGGCGGTGAAGCCGTTCGGCGGGGCGATGCAAGGGTGGCTGACGGCCATCCGCGAAGAGCTGACGAGAATCGCCCCCGACGTGCGGCTACAGATCGTGGGCCTGCCGATGGGGACCGGCGACGAAGAGGGCCCACGCGGGGTGTTCAAGGAATACGTCAACCAGAATCACCCCCAGCACGCGATCCCGGCGGGACGGTATCTCTACCGCCAGGCGATGTCCGTTGCCGAACCGCCGACGGCGCTGATCGCTTATGCCGATCCCGTCGCCATCGGCGCGATCTTTCAGGCGCAGGCCGAAGGATTGAAGATCGGGCGCGACGTCGCGATCGCCGGGTGTGCGCAACTGGCGACGTCGCACTTCTGCCCGATCAGTCTGACGAGCGTGGACCGCCGGCCCCGGGTGTACGCCGAGAAGCTGCTCGGCATGCTCTGTGCGCACATCGACCCCAAAACGCGGCCCGGGGCGCCGGGCACCGACGAAGTCGAGCCGCTGCTGGTCATTGGAGAATCAACGGTCGGCGGGTAGCGCGTCGCGCCCCGCCGGTACTGGAGGAACGTTCGTGCCTACAACCCGTCAAAAAGCGTTCACTCTGGTCGAGCTTCTCGTCGTCATCGGCATCATTGCGGTGCTGATCAGCATCCTGCTGCCGGCCTTGAACCGCGCCCGCGAGGCGGCCAAGAGCGTCAAATGCCAGTCGAATCTGCGCCAGATCGGCCAGGCGATGCTGATCTACACCGTCGACAACAAAGGCGCGCTGCCGGTCAATCAGTCGAGCACGCCGTCGTCACCGACGGACACGAACTGGATCCTCCTGGTGATGAACTCATTCAACGGCAAGAATCCGACGATCTTTTCGGGCCCGGTGCTCAGCACGTCGCTGCGCGGCGCGTTCCAGTGCCCGTCGGCGCCACCGGTGAGTGAGAATGGCGGCTCGTACAGCGCCCACCCGCGCATCATCCCCAACATCGCGGTGAATGACGCGCTGACGGGCAAGCGATTCGTCGGGTACAAGCTGGCCAAGATCAAGCGCAGCAGCGACATCGCGTACGTGTTCGACGCCCGCGTGTGGATACAGCCCGCCGGCTCCAACGCCAGCAGCACGCTGGCGGCGATCGACGCCAGCCGCATCGGGTACGACAGCTTCCTCGTGTACGGCAAAGGCGGGGTCGCCAGCGATTCGTCAGTCAGCTACAACCCCGGCGCCGGCGACAACACCGATTCGGCCACTTCCATCCCCCTGACGAACCTGCGCTTCCGGCACGGCAAAAACACCATCTGCAACGCGCTGATGATCGACGGCCACGTCGAAGGCTACGGCCTGAGCGGCCGCAACCAGAGCACGCTGTTGCGGAAGAACATCAACGTAAACCTGCCGTAAGCAGGGGAAACCGCCCGGCGCGCACGGGCGGCGGGGGACCGCAGTCCCGCCGGGATCGGCATTTCAGTTCAGCACTCGACGCCGATGGGGCGTCATCACTTTCGCGGATACGGGAGAAGAGAGATGAAGAGCAATACGAAGACCAGTACGAAGACGTGGATCATCGCGGCCGCCGTCACGGCCATGACGGCGCCGGGTTACGCCCTCAACATTCCTTACGACGGCGGGCCAGACGGCACGTCGCCAAACCCCAACACCAGCGGCAGCTTCAACACCGGGACGAACTTCGTCGGCGACGTCGTGCCAGGAACGGCCGACGTCGCGCAGCTCACGAACGTCACGATCGACCGTGAAGTCACCGTCGATTCACCCGTCACGGTCGGCAACGTGACGATCGCCCAGACGACTGCCACCGCCACCAACACCCTCACCCTCAGGGCCGGCCTGACCAGCTCGCAGACCGGCACGTTCACCTTCGGCTCGGCCACCAACGCCAACTCCCTCGCCGGCGTCGACCGCGTCGTGACCAACCTCGGCGGACAGACCCTGGCCTTCAGCAACGCCGGCAACGTCTCGTTCTACAACACGGTCAACT
>DASVSS010000082.1:0-12755 GCA_036387945.1 Tepidisphaeraceae bacterium
ACCGGCCACGCCAGCGGCGACAACGAGCAGGACGTCAATGTTTTCGGCGTCGACGCGACACTCATTCGCCGTGACCCGCGGGGCGGATTCTTCAATCAGCTGCTCCAAGCCGAGGCGATGTACAGCGAGACCGACAACGAGGACGCCGACGAGCAGCACGCCTTCGGCGCCTACGTGCTCGGCCAGCAACAAATCAACCGCGACTGGTTCGCCGGCCTGCGGCTCGACTACACCGAGAATCCCAACGCCGACGGCGACGAAGCGTGGGCTGTCTCGCCCTACGTCAGCTATTATTGGAGCGAGTTCCTACGCTTCCGCATGCAATACCAGCACCGCGGCGGCGACGTGGAAAGTGAAGACAACCTGTTCTTCCAGGGCACTTGGATCTTCGGCGCACACCCGCCACACCCGTATTGGTCCATGCGGTAATCGGCTTCGCCAACCACCTGCCGCCCGCCCACCGACCGGCTTTACGAACCGGTTATGGGCGGCGGGCGATCGGCGATCCACCCCGAAAGAGGCAAACATGAACATCAAAACATCGCTCGCGGCGTTGGCGATCCTGCCATCGCTCGCCTTCGCACAGCTCAAGATCGTCACCACAACCACCGACTACGCCGACCTCGCCCGTCAGATCGGCGGCGACAAGGTCGTCGCGTACTCGGTGATGCGAGGGCCGGAGAACGTCCACAACGTGCTGGCGACGCCCGCCGAGATGGTCCAGCTCAACGCCGCCGACCTGTTCGTCCACAGCGGCCTCGACGCCGAGCCGTGGCGCGACAATCTCATAAAAGGTGCTCGCAACCCGCGAATCCTGCCAGATCGGCCCGGCAACGTCGACATGAGCACGGGCGTGCCGCTCAAGGACGCCCCGCAGGGCAAGGTGGACCGCTCGATGGGCGACGTGCATGCGTATGGCAACCCCCACTACACGCTCAACCCGCAGATCGGCCAGCGAATGACCGTAACGCTGCTGAAGGCGATGGTCGCGAATGACCCTGCGAATGCCGACTTCTACAAGGTCAACGCGAAGAAGCTCGTCCTCGACTTGGCGGAGCTTGGTCGTGAGATCAGGGCCGAGTTCGCGCCATACGCCGGGCTGAAAGTCGTCACCTTTCACAAAGCGTGGGGTTACTTCGCCGACGCCGTGCCGATTGAGATCACCGACACGATCGAGCAGCAGGTGATGATCACGCCATCGCCCCGGCAAGTGCGACAGGTGATCGAACGGATGAGAGCTGCGGGCGTGAAGGTGGTCGTCTGCGAGACGTGGGACGACCAAAACCTCGCGCAGTTCGTCGCGGGCGAAGCCGGGGCGAAGATGGTGGTGTTGCCCAACCAAGTGAAGGGCGTGCCGGCCGCGAACTCTTACCAAGAGCTGTTCCGCTATAACGTGCGGCGGCTGATCGAGACGGCCAGGGCCGCGGGCGTCGACCCACGCCCCGCGGCCGCCGCCGACACGCAATCGGCCTCACCGGCCGGGGCTGCAGTGCCGAAGGTCAGCGGCACGGACGGCGGTGACACGGCGTCGGGCAACTATGGCGGGCGATGAAGATGACGTCCGGGCCGCCGCTGATCGACGTCCGCGAAGCATCGTTCGGCTACGCCGGCCGGGCGGTCGTCGGCGTCCATGCGCTTACGTTCGGCCGCGGCACGTGCGTCGGCATTTTCGGTCCTAACGGCTCGGGTAAAACGACGCTCGTGCGCGGCGTGGTCGGCCTGCTGCCGCCCATCGGCGGACGCGTGACGCGCAGTGACGAGCGACTCGGCATCGGGTACCTGCCGCAATTCCGCGGGGTCGATCTGGCTTGGCCGATAAGCGGGTTCGACGCCGCCGCGCTGGCCGTATCGGCGCAAACGCCCTTTGGATGGATCACCGGCGAAGCGCGGCGGCGGATCGAAGGTGCCATGGCACGCTTGGGCGTGCTCCCGCTCGCGGGGCAGCCGTTCGCGTCGCTCAGCGGCGGGCAGCAGCAACGCATTCTCCTCGCCGGCGCGCTGGCGACCGATCCGGACTTGCTCGTGCTCGACGAGCCGACTGACGGCCTTGACGTTCGATCGCGCGCCGAGCTGCTTCGGTTGCTTGCGGCACTGAAGGCGACCGGTGTCTGCACCGCGCTCATCAGCCACGAGATCGAAGACCTGCTCGCCGTCTGCGACTCCGTTGCTTGGCTACACGCCGCCGAGGTAGCCGGCGGGACCAGCCGCGTCGAACACCTCACGCCCGACGTTTTGGCCGACCGCATCACCCACGGCAAGGCCATTCGATGAGCCGCTTTTGCTCATCGTTTTGCTTCCGCACGGCGATGTTGTTGCTGCTCGCTCTGTCGTGCGGGGCGTCGGCCGCGACGTTACCCGCGGCCGATGCGGCCACCGACGCGACCATCGACGAGATCGATCGCGTCGTTCCGCCGTCCGTGAGGGCGGCGGAGCACCACGCGTTCAATCACACGGCCGTCGATGGCGGGTGGTCCCTTGTACGTTTTTTCGCCCCGGCGCTGGCCGTCGCCGCCGCGGCGGGCGTCTGCGGCGGTGTGCTGGGCCCGTTCGTGCTCCTCCGCGGCGAGGCGTTGCTGGCCTTTTCGTTGCCGCAGGCTGTTGCCGTCGGGGTGGCGGTGGCGTTGCGGATGGGCTGGCCGACCCTCCCGCCCGCCGTCATCGCCGTCGGCCTGCTGCTGGCCGTCATCGCGGTCGAGCGCCGCCTGCGATCGGCCTCGCGCGCCGGGCCGAGCCTCGTGCCGGCGCTTTACGTCGCGGCGACGTGTGTGTCGTTCCTAGTGATCGCCCACAGCGGCCAGCACGTTGAAGAACTGCAGAACCTGTACACCGGTATCGATGTCGCGGTTACCTTCGAGCGCGCCGCATGGGTCGTGCCGTCGCTCCTTCTGTGCGCCGCCCTCGCCGCCGCGTTCTGGCGCCGTTGGCTTCTGCTCGCCCAAGCCCCCGCCGCGGCGGAACTCGCCGGCCGCTCGGTCGCGGGGTGGCACGCGGCGTTCCTGATGTTGCTAGCCGCCTATGTACTTTTGGGCACGAGCTCACAAGGTGTTGTGCTGGTGTTAGCGATGCTGTTCCTGCCTGCGACGACGGTGGCCCCGTGGACGCACCGCCTCCCGACGACCTTGCTCGCCGCCGCTGCCGTTGCGATCGTCGATCTCGGGCTGGCCTTTGGGCTGTCCAACTACTTCGCATGGCCTCTTAGCCACAGCCTCGGCGCCGTGGGTTCCTGCCTTCTTATTGCCTCCCGCGCAACCGCGTTCACGCAGAAGGGATGAGATGCGGGAGTGGTGTTTGCGGGGTGAGCGGCCGCTATCGACGAATACCGAGAGTTTGTGGCTCGCGAGCTATTATATTGGACCTGGTCTAGGTGCGGGCCAGATCATGGCGATGGAGCTACGGAGCGACAACTTAAGAATGGCGAACGCTTCCTAGGCTTTTCCGATGCTTTGTGTTCAACAGCAAGCTTCTGTTGTGGCGGTCCCAGATTTTGATGGAATTCTCGCCGCCGCAGCTCGCACTAACGCCACGCTGGGTCGGGGATGATGACGGTTACGCCGCCGTGGCGCCGGCGGACCCCGGCGTCTAGGCGGGTAGGCAGCGACCGCGCCTAAAAGTGCCGCCGGGTGATGAAATTGGGGATTTCGTCTGGGGAATGAGCGGCCACTTTGTTGAGCCGGATTCGCGGGCCATCTACCGACACATCGCAGCAATGGCGAGCATACTGCGGCAGCCAGGGGCGACTCTGCCAGTCGGCTAGCCTCGGAGCATGACACCACTCGTTCTCGTCGGATTGGGCCGGCGCGATGGGGGCGGTCGCACGGCGGCAGATGGGCGGCGTCATCCTGCACCTCGTGCTGGAGTGAGGTTACCTATGGGAACCTTCCTCGTGAACGTCACCGGGTGCCTGCTCGCGGGCCTCCTCGCCGGACTGGTCGTGAAGTTCGGTTGGTTCTCTCCCGACCTCTTCGTGAATGTAGTCGACCGGTGCCAATTCGACTGCCTGGTGAATGGCCGAAGCCCCGAAACGAGCATACCCCGACGGTAACGCTGCAGGCATCAAGCGCTGGTGGGCCGGACGGTCGGCCAAACAATTGTACCGGACTCGGGCGGTTTGAAGGCGCGACGGTGGAGAAACGGGGGCCGGCTGTCCGTTTATTCGTCTCGTTCGACTGCAGGAAAATTGGCAACCGACCGTAGTGCTTCAGCAAGCGGTGCCGCAGTTCGTTGCCCTGACTTCGGCGTCGATCCGCTTCAATGCCGTCCGCAGCCCACGCCCGATGTCAAGCCGGTTGCGGCGTGACCGGCCGCTAGAAGCGGTACGTCATCCCGACCTTGAAACCCTCGCCGGAGTACCGCGTGAATTCGCCCGGGATGTCGTACCGCAGATAGGAAGCGAAGAACTCGAACCGGTCGCCGAGCCGAATGACCGGCCCGATCGCGACGCCGGTTCCCCACCGGGCGTCGTCGACGACGTAGGGCACTTCGAAGCGTGCCCGAACCCACAGCCATCTCGTCAGTTGCGGCTCGGCCTCGATCAGGGGGCGAAGGATCTGGTAAAATTCCGGCGAGCTATAGAAAGGTGAGATGAATTCGTAATCGATGATCTCGTACTGGAACCGCGCCCGAACGCGTGCCTGGCGAAGCAGGAGGTACGACGCCTCGACGTTAGAATACAGTCGACGGTTTCCGTCCGAATAGTCAGCCCCGCTCACCACGGCATTGATGCCGAGACGGTCGGTGAACTGGTACCCCGCCTCCAACCCGACCACGTCCTGCGTGAATGCGTAGGCGGCGGCGAAGATGCTGTCGTTGACCGGGTCGTTGAGGCGCAAGAACCCGGAAGCGTAAAAGCGGTCGGCAGGCTTGACGGTGAACGAGAGCGCGGCGCCGTAATGGTCGTCGGCTGCTTCGGTCTGGAACGCCGTCGCGGCCGCCCCGAAGGTGAGCCAGCGATTGGCCCTGTACTCCAGCCCGAGCGACTGCTCGTAGCGGTCGAGCCGTTCGAACCCGGTGTCCTCGTCCTCGAACCAGCGCAAGTTTCCGCCGGCCAGTAGGTACAGCTTGTCGGCCAGCGAAACGGTCAGGTTGTTGAACAGGCCGGACTGGTAAAAATTGTCGGTGTCTTCGAACTGGTAAAACACGCTCGAAAACCGAGGGGCGCGGGCGTTTCGGATCTCCCGCAGCCCGGCCTCGGCCTCTTTCATGGCGGGGTCGATCGCCTTCGCCTGGGTATACGCGTTCGCGGCCAGGGTCAGGTCCCAATCGGATCGGTAGATGTCTCCCAACGTCGCCTGCGCCGCGGCGGATTGGGGGTTGTCCTTTACGCCCTGCTCGGCAATCTGGCGTGCCTTGGCGGCGTCGGACTGGCGATTCAGGAACCGCGCGTAACCGATCGAAACCCATTCCTCGCGCGGTGCCAGGCTGTGGGCCTTTTCGAAGTAGGGCCGGGCCTCGTCCGCCCGCCCGTTGTCGAGCAGGAGCTGGCCGAGGTCCAGATGCACCCACGGGTCGTATTCGTTCGCTTGAGCGACTTCCTTGAGTACGGCGAGTTGCCGCTCTTTGCGTCCGGATTGCCCGGCTGCCTGGGCGAGCATGTGCCCCCAGCCGGGCGTCGCGGGGTCAGCCTTGTAGGCGGCCTCCAAGTGCGGGTAGGCGCGATCGGCGTCTTTCAGCCGTTCCAGCCAAATACTCCCCGCCGACCGGTGGAGTTTCATGTCGTCGGGGTATTTCGCCGAAGCGGCATCCAGCGCGTCGGCCGCTAGCTTGAAATCGCCCAGCGATTTCGATTCGTACGCTTTGATCTCTAACTCCCTGGCCCGCGTGACGAGGGGGTCGCCGTCCTGCGCCGACGCGACGCTCGCGGCGGCCGACAGCAGCGCAAGGCATAAGACGGGGAGATTCGAGTGAGTACGGCTGTGCATGCGAATTGTCATTTTCTATCGGCCATCCAGCCCAGCGCAATAACGTGGGATCGCCAGCCCGTTTCCCGCCGTGTCACTTCGACCGGGTAACTGGCCTCGTCGAACCCGGCCGGGCCGCTGGCCCGGACTTGGACGCGATACCAACCCGGCACGTCCGGCAATAGCACTTCGGCGGCTTCCCCCGAGAGCAACGGTTTGATCCGCCCCACGTCGGTGGCGAACTTCGGCCCGACGACGCTCCACGTGTACTGAAGCTCGACCCCTTCCGAGCGGGTCACGTCGGCCCGCACGATGAACGGCTGGCGATCCGTCACGGCCTCCTTCGGCCCGCGGATGCGCTCGATCACCGGGCCGGCGATCTGCGGTGCCGGCGCGGTGGCGGGATGGTCGGCGTTCCAGGCAGCCTGCATCGCGTGGAACGCCGGCTTGGGATTGCCGTTGAGGTCGTTCATCCCGAACCACGTCGCGGTGCCTTCGAAGCGATCCTGCCAGCAGTACGCGACGCCGCCGATGTTGTGCCCGTTGTGGCCTTGGATGTGCTGCGTCCACCGTCGCGCGTACAAGGCGGCCTTCTCGGTCGCCGTCGCTTCGACCAGTCCGCCGAGGCTGCTCTTGGCCACGACAGTGTCCCAATAGCCGTCCGGGCCGAACTCACTGACCAGGTAGGGACGCTTCGGGTCGAACCTCTCCGCGATCGCGTTGAGGTGTCCGATGTCCTCTTCGAAGTAGCTGTTGACGCCAATCGCATCGAGCGACGGGGCCAACCGCGCGTAATCCGCCAACGCGCCGGCCAACTCACGGCTATGTTCGTGGACGGCGAACACCGGATGGTGCGGGTCGATCTCCTTGATCTGGCGTGCGAGGTCTTCGACGAAACGCACGTGCGCGAGCCGGACTTCGACGAGGTACGGCTTGCTGAACTTGTGCTTCAGCAGCCCCCAGACTTCGTTGCCCAGCGTCCATCCCAGCACGCTGGGATGGTCCTTGTACTGCCGGACCGTCGCCAACACCTGGGCGCGGTACGCGTCGATCTTTGCCGTGTCGGTGAGGTAATCGACGTCCTGGTCGAACCAAAAGCCGTAGATCACCTTCAGGTCGTGCTCGGCGGCGACGTTGAGGATGTTGCGGTCGTACCACCCGCGGCCGTAGCGGCGGATGACGTTGGCGCCCATCGCGCGGATCCTGGCAAAATCGCGATCGAGCTGCCGACGGCTGAGGGGAAGGTTGCCGTCGCGCCAATCGTGGCCGGCGTTGTACGCGACGCCGCGGACGTAAAACGGCGCGCCGTCGACCATCAACTGAAACTGGCCCGCTTGGCCCTGCACGAACTGCGCCACAGGTGCCGGGCGATGGGGCTGCGTCGCCGCGAGAACCGCCACCGTTTGGGGGCCGGACGGCGCGGAACGCGCAAGCCAGGCTTGCACGTCACGGGTCTGGGCCGCCTGCTCTGTGGTACGCAGCGGCAACACCACGGCCTGCACGTCGCGGGCTTCGGCGGCCTTTAGCAGCGCGGCATTCCATTCGGGCGTGGGCGCGGCCTTGCCGGCAGCGATGACCATCAGCGGCAGCTTCGCCTCCTTCGCCGCCGAGCGCACTTGCCCGTAGTGGTCGTCTGGAGGGGCCGAGGGATCGCATTCGACGGCAATCCAATCCAGGACGCCCGCCTGGGGGCAAGCGGCACTCCACACGGCCGTTTCCGGCGCGCACCAGACCCACCCGACGTTCGTCGCCCCTTCGGCGTTGAACAGTTTACCGATGCGGCTCCAAGCCAGCCCGAAATCGGCCAGGTCCGCTTCGCTGGTCCCGACGGGATTGAACGACACGAGAACCGGGTGGCTGAGTTCGCGGAGCTGCGCCGCCAATCCTGCGAGGTGTTCAGTGGCGTCACCGCGGGCTATGCGCTTGAGTGCGAACGCGCCGTCCGCGGCGTCATTCATCTTGATCCTGAGGAGCGGAATCGCACCGCCTTCGCAAAGGCGCATGAGCGGGCCTGCGGCTGCGGCGAGAGAGGATTCGGTCAGGTCCATATCCACCGACACCAGGCCGAACCGGGCGTTCAACGACCGCTCGAAGCGCGCGACCTCGCTCAATTCGGCCACGCCTGCGACGCCGATGCCGGCGTAGAATCGGCCGCTCTCCTTGGCGAGCGTCGTATCGTGGATCTGCTCGATGGGATGCGAGCCGTTGACCATCTTGAGGATCTGCGCCCCGCTGACGGCGAGGAGCACGATCAGGGCGGGGACGACGAGCCGCTCGCGCAGGCCGGCGAGCGCCCACGCGTAGCTGTTGTCGACCGCCGCCATCGCGGGGCGGACGAGTCTTCGCGCGTTCCGCAGCCACGTCAGGCGGCGGCGAATCTCGAGCATCGTCTTTTGCTGCCCGGCGAGCGAGATGGTGACAAGGATCAGCGCGTTCATCCCCGCGAGCGACGCCATCAGCATCGTCTGCGGCGACGAGTCGCGGTGCAGGCCGTATACGATCGCGGCGACGCTCACGCCCGCGGCGATCCAGTTGGGCAGCGTCACGCGCCACGCATCGCGGGGCTCGTCTTCCTTCGGCGTGGGGATGTACGGCACCTTCACCCGGAAGATCGCGCACACGACGCCGACGGAGTAGACCCACCACGTCCCCGTGGCGAGGAACCCGCCCGCAAAGTGGAACCCGCGCTCGTGCGGCTCGATGAGCCAGCGTTGGGCGCGCATCCGGATCACCGTGCCGATGACCAGGACCGGCAGGCCCCAGGCGAGCAGGTCCAGCAACGTGGCCCGCCACGCGATCATGCCGAAGACCAGGCACAGGATCGGCGCCACGATTTCCATCGCGGTGATGAACCCGCGCAGGAAGAAGCTCGGCCCGAAGCCGTACTGGATCTTCTGCCAGAGCGTGAAGCCGCGGAACAACTTGCCGTACTCTTGGAACAGCAGGTCGAACGCGCCGCAGCTCCACTTGATCTGCTGCTTGAAGAACGCACCGAGCGTTGACGGGACGAGCCCGCGCGTGAGCACCTCCGGGACGTACACCGACCGCCAGCCGCGGCTGTAAAGCCGCATCGACGTGTGCATGTCTTCGGCGAGGCCGCTGGCGTGCCCGCCGATGCTGTCGAGGGCGGCCCGGCGGAAGACGCAGTTGGCGCCGATCGCCTGCGTCGTTCCCCGGCCGTGCATGCCCATCATGATCGGGCCGTAAAAGTGGTACGTCTGCTCGGCCGCGCCGCGCGCTACTAAGCTGTCGCCCTGGTTGCGATAGGGCTGTCCACCCTGCACAAAACCGACGGTCGGGTCTTCGAAATAACCCACGGTGCGATCGAGCAGATAAGGCGCCGGCTCGTGATCCGGGTCGAGCACGACGACGACCTGGCCGGTCGCCTGCTGCAGGGCGTTGTTGATGTTGCCGGCCTTGGCGTGCTTTTTCATCACGCGCGTGACGTGCGTCACGCCGAGTTCGTCGCAGAGGGCCTTGAGCTTGGGATCGTTGCCTTCGTCGCAGAGGAAGTTGCGGTGCGGGTAGCGGATCGCGACCATCGCCCGCAGCGTCCGCTCGATCATCCCGAACGGTTCGCCGGGGCAGGCGGTCGTTAGCACGTCGGCGGTCCACTGGCGGCGCGGGCGCATCACGGGCGGGACCGTGATGCTCCAGTAGTTCATCCACTCAATGCCCCACCCGATCGCCCGCAACAGCACCGCGCCGGTCAGGAGCAGGTAAGGCAGCGGATCGCCGACCCGCTCCGGCTGGGCGAGCCAAATCAGGAGCCCGAGCAGGCAAAGCCCGGCGGCGACGATCAGGAGGCGCATCTTCCGGCGGTCGTGGCCGTCGAAAGGCGTCTCCTGACGGATCGGCTCGGCCGGCCATTCGTATGGCGTCCAACCCTGCGTTGATTCAGTTGACGGCCTTTCGCACGCGCGAGCGGGCACGGCGGGGGCTGGCAACTCGGCTCTCGGGCTGCCTCGAAGGTCGTCGCAAATAAGGGAAGACACGAACTCGTCCTATCGTCTTGTGTACCGTCCGACGGCCGCCGTCGGACGCTCGGTCCAAACTACACCGGCCGGGTCGATCCGGACGCCGAATCGCCGCACTTGGGAGCCGGGTTGCACGACGGGCGGCCTGGCCACGGGAATCCTTGCGGAAAGGGACGCCCATGACGCCCCTGAGGCCTCGCGGATGAGCCGAACTCAGCTCATCACTTCGCTGCCGCCGATGTGTCCGAATGCGTGTACGTCGTCCCGCGCCAGCAAGGTACGCGAACGCGTAGCCGGGACGCGGTCGGATCCGACGCCGAACGCGCGTTCGCGGCCGTCGTACGGGAGCGCGTTGACGATGGCTTGGGGCGCCCGGCCGACGACCGCCTCGACCTCGCCGGCGACGCGGCCGACTTCCCGGAGGTCGCTGCGAGTCGCATGGACCGCCAGGACGACACGCCAACAGTGGCGTGCGACCGCCGCGGTGTCCGGGCCGCTGTTCCAGGCAGAGCCGTCGATGATGATGTGCGAATAGTGCTCGCCGAGCGCGTCAAGCACGTGCCGGAAGTGGGTGCCGTGCAGGCGGGCGAGCGAGCCGGAATTCGCCTTGCCGAACGTGAGCACCGACAGGTCCGGCAGGTGCGTCGCGCTGCAGAGCGACGCGGCGGATCGGGGGTCTTCCAACGCCTTGCAAAGGCCACCGGTCCACGGCAGGCCGAATATCTTGTGCAGCGAGTGACCATCGACATCCGCGTCGATCAGCAGCACGCGCTCGCCGGCCAAAGCCAAGGCCGTCGAGAGATGCACGGCCAGTGTCGTACGCCCTTCGCCGCCGGCGGCGGACGTCACCAGCAGACCGGCCCCTTGCGATTGCTCGCGCCGCAGTCTCCCCAGTGTGGCCCGGTTCGCTGCCGCGGGCGGGCTTTGAGGGTCGACCGTCCCGACGAAGCACTTCATCGCCGGCGAGAGATGCCGCGCAAGGACGGGAAGGTGTCCAAGGCATTCGACGCGTGTCCACCGGCGCAACTTCGCCGGCGATTCCGCGCTCGGCAGCAGCGCGTTCTTAGCCAAGACCGCCAGCGCGCCGGCGATCAGACCGCCGATCGCCGCCAACAGGATCATTGCCTCGGGTTCGAGCGCGACGGCGACGACCGACGCGCGATCGGCGTTGCTGAATAGTTCGACCCCCGATAAGGCGACCACGGACGCGCGCTCGAGCGGCGTCAACGAATTTGAGACGTCCGTCAGGCCGGGCTTAGCGACGGCCAGCAATGCCTCGGCCATCGCGGCGGCGACTTTCACGGCGTCGGCGGGGTACGCGGACGTGATCGCCAGATTAAAGCTGTCCGAACGCTGAGAGGGTGCCACCGTCGCCACGCCGCGCAGCATGGCGACCGGACTGCGTGCCTGCACCAGCAACGGCGACAGCGAAGCGTCAATGTCCGCGAGGGCGCGACCGAGGACAACGTCCGAATGCAGCAAAGCTTGCAGTGAGCCAGCCACCCCGCCTGAGGACAACGGCTGGGTGCCGGCCTTGGGACGGACCTCGATCGGGATCTCAACACGGTACCCGCGTTGCGACAGCTGAGCCGCAAAGCCGCCGGCGGCAATCCCGACGAGGCCGCAGCAAATGATGGCGATCTTCCCCCGCCGTAGCGTTCGAAGAGTGTCACGAAACATCGTTGAAAGTCCGAGTAAACAGCGAAACTGGTACCGCTCGAAGCTACGCCGCATGACGCATCGACGCCGGGCAACCATCGGCAAAGGAGCAATTTTTGCGCGTAAAAATCAGAACATGGGCAGGTGGTGACGCTTGTAAGGGCTTGGCACGCCGAGCGATGAGTGACTTAGAGCAGCAATACGGAACGAAGAGGCAACGGCTCAAAAGGATGGCATTCTCCACGCAGGCCCGCTTCCGGGTAGCCACGGGGTTTCTTTGATCGTCCTCGCTCACGACGCCTTACAGCGGTGACCAGCTCTCGGAGCCGCTGTCGTTCCCGAACCTGCCGACGGGCGTGCCGACGAACTACGAGGCGGTGAACGACAACGCCTTCATCCCCTCGGGCATGCGCAGCCGCCCGCGGTCGTCGAGGATCACCAACGAGGGTCGTTGCTTGGGCATCGCGGCCATGGCCTGCCGCGGGTTGGTCAGACATTTGGCATCGGCTCCTGCGATCCGGGCGAATTTTCCAAGGCGCGGCAGAGGTCAAGATGGTCGTCCACGATGAGGATCACGCTGGGAGGTTATCGGCGCGGTCCCACGTTCCCGTCTTCGGGGTTTCCCGCCGTCCAAAAAATTTGGCGTTAGACCAATCCGGAGAGGTGCCTTCAGGTAAAGGCATCGGAATCGCACCGCCCGCGTTATCGGGCGCTATTCCTGATTCGCTACCGGCTCGCGGTATCCGATATGACCCTCAAGGAACGAGTCACGCGACATGCCTGTAGCCCGCGCCAAATTATCCTCCCACCGCCGCCGCGGGGTCATGCTCGTGTGGATGACGGCCGCCGTAGTCGTCGTCTTCGCGTTTCTGGCATTCGCGATTGACTTCGGACGCGTGCAACTGGCTCGGGCGGAACTGCAATCCACCGCGGACGCCGCTGCGTTAGCCGCCGCCGCCGAACTGCCCTCGATCGCCGACGCGATCTCCGGCGCCCAGGTGATGGCGGCGGCGAACACCGCCGACGGCAGCGGCACGACGCTCGTCGTCGGGAACGCCGACGAGACGCTCAACGACGTCCAATTCGTCAAGTGGGATCCCTTGGGCAGCTACACCGTGCTCAGCGGCGCGGCCCGCGCGCAGGCCAATGCCGTGCGCGTGACCGCGCGGCGAACCGTCGCCCGCGGCACGGCGGTCCAGCTGCTGTTCGGCGGCGCGATCGG
>DASVSS010000083.1:0-15128 GCA_036387945.1 Tepidisphaeraceae bacterium
AGCTCCACGCCGCCGGGCAGACGATCCTGATGGTGACCCACGACCGCACGATCGCCAAGCAGGCCGACCGATCCCTCGTCCTGCGCGACGGGCGGATGACCGCGGGTTGACCCCGCCGGTTGCAATTCGCGGCCCCGCGCCGACAATGCTTCGCCCGTTTTGCGGCGGGGATCGCACCCGTTCCGCGGAGCCTACATGTCGCTCAAAATCTGGCTCGACGGCCAGCTCGTTGCAAAGGAAGACGCCAAGATCAGCGTCTACGACCACGGCCTGCTGTACGGCGACGGGGTGTTCGAGGGCATCCGCGTCTACAACGGCCGGATTTTCGAGTTCGCCGCCCACCTGCGGCGGCTGTTCGAATCCGCCAAGTCAATCCGCCTCGACATCCCCTATACCGCCGAGGAACTCACCGAAGCGACGCACGCCACCATCGCCGCCAACAGCTTCAAGGACTGCTACATCCGCATGGTCGTCACCCGCGGCCGCGGGGCGCTGGGCATCGACCCGACCACCTGCGAGCGGCCGAGCGTGTTCATCATCACCGATCTCATCCGCATCTACCCGCCCGAGCTGTACGCCAGGGGCATGGCGGTGATTACCTCGTCGATCATCCGCAATCACCCCAACGCGCTAAGCCCCAAGATCAAGAGCCTGAACTACCTCAACAACATTCTCGCCAAGATCGAAGCGGTCGACGCGGGGGTGCTCGAGGCGATCATGTTTAATCACATGGGCTTCGTCGCCGAGTGCACGGCCGACAATTTCTTCCTCGTGCGCAGCGGCATCGTTTACACCCCCTCGGCCAGTGACGGCAGCCTCGAAGGCGTGACCGCCAACTGCATCCGCAAGCTCGCCGCCGAACTCGGCGTGCCGCTGCAGGAGCGGCACATCGACCGCCACGACCTGTACATCGCCGACGAATGCTTTCTCACCGGCACCGGCGCTGAAGTCATGCCGGTGACGGCGATCGATAAGCGCACCATCGGCGCCGGCGCCCCCGGCCCCATCACGCGCCGCCTGATCGACGCTTTCCACAAACACGTCCGCGGCGAACGATGTGAAGGATGAACCCTGAAGGATGAGGTTTGAAGGATGAAGGATGAAAGGAAGGCCTCTTCTTTTCATCCTTCACCCTTCATCCCAAGGGCCAATTGCATCGGCCCGCACGTCCGATAACATGTCGATCCACGGACATTCGTCCGCCGACGCGCTCAAAACTCGGTCGTTCGTTCAAGGCAAAGGATTGCCATGCCCGGTGAAACGGATCTGCATCGCACGCTGAAAAAGGAAGCCTGCCGCTGGATGTTCGGCTGCGGGTACACCGCCGTCGCCGCCGAGGTGCGGCTCAAGCCGCTGGGCATCATCGACGCCGTCGGCACGGGCACGTTCCGGCCGTACCACAACTTTCACGGCAGCCGGCACGAGCAGCACCAGACGTGCTTCATCGAGTGCAAGGCCTCGCGCGGCGACTACCTGCGCGACATGACCAGCGACGGGCAGATGACCTTGTGCATGAACGAGCGCGACTACAACCTGCGCCACCGCAAGGCCGGCGGGATGGGCCGCCGCCGCAAGCCGCTGCGGCAGACGATGGGCCTGGGCAAGTTCGCCGCCTGCCTGATGCAGCCGATGGCGAATCTGCACTACGTGCTGGCGCCGGCGGGGCTGCTGAAGAAGACCGATCTGCCGGTGAAATGGGGTTTGCTTACGCTCGGCACGGGCGGGATCAGCGTCGTCGTCCGGGCCGAGTGGCAGGAACTGGCGGCGGGGCAGTTCGTCGAGTCCGCCATCGCGCGCACGCTCAGTTGCGACATCTTCCGCGCCGGCGACCGTGCGATCATGTCCGTCAACCGCGAGTTGATGAAGCAGCAGCAGCAACTGGCCGAGAAAATCCGCGCCCTGCGGCCGTTCGCTCCGTCGCCGTTGCCGGGCGGGGAGTTGTTCGGCGACCTGCCGGCCCCGACGTCCGGCCTGCCGCCGCGGACGACGACTCCGTCCGTTGCCGCCACCACCGCCACGACGCGCGCTGCAGGCAATGCGTCGTTGTCGGCCGACTGACTTTAGAAGGCGATTATCGACGCCGGATGCCACGGCCAAGGCCACGGGCAAGCGTACTTAGCCGTGACACCGGGACCCGGAACGTCGGCCACGGCCGTATGCGCTTCAGAGTGCGCAACAGGCACTGGACCTTCATGCCGCCGTCGTCGCCAGTGCGTAATACCGCCGAAGGGCGGTGTCGATCTGGTGGGGGGCCGCCTGCACAAAAACGACGCGGAGGCTCGTCGCCGCCGCGACGCTGGCGCGTTCGTTTTCGTCGAGAACGCGGTCGCTGGCGACGACCACCGAAAGGCCGCTCACCCGCACGGCCACCGCCCGGTGCCGCCACGCTGCCGCGGGCGTGACACAGCGCGTCGCCTGGGCGTCGACGCCGATCGCGTCAAGGTCGACTTCGCCGCCGTCGCAGGCGCGCTGCTCGCACCAGGCCGACCACACGTCGCCCGGGCGGGCAAAGCCAAGTGCCAGGGCCGCTTCGCCGAAGCGCAGCCGCGACGATTTTTGTTCGTGCAGAATCTCTTCCACGTCATGGTCGCTCAGCGGCACGAGTCGACTCAGGATTTGTCCGATGCGTGCGCTGTTCATGCCTTTGCTCCCGGCGTCGGATCGAAGGATCGGTCGCCGCCACACCATACAATTCCAAACCCCCTCGTGCGGCGGAGGATAGAAAAATCTGCCGCGATGCCGGTGGCGGGCGGGAATGGCTGATAATATGAAGGGCCAGCGCGTCCGCGGGCGGGCCGGCGGTGAAACCTTTGCGAATCGTTTCGTACAACATCCTTGACGGCGGCGTCGGCCGCGCCGACCCCCTGGGTGAGGTGCTGCAAGCGCAGGACGCGGACGTGATCGCCCTGATCGAGGCCGACGACCCCGACGTCGTCACCCGCATCGCCAATCGCCTGGGCATGGACCACGTCACCGCCCCCGGCCGCGCGCACAGCGTCGCGCTGCTGAGCCGGTTGACCATCACCGAGTCGATCAACCACGCAATGCTCACCGACGGCGGCCCGCGGTGCCTGCTGGAGGCGACAGTCGTTACGCCGCGGGGGCTGCCGCTGGCGGTCTATGCGGTCCACTTCAGCGCCGGCGCGTATGACGCGGACGAAACGCTGCGCGAAGCGGAGCTGTCGGCCTTGCTGGACATCACGGCCGCGCGTTCGGCGGGCGGGGCGCACGTCCTTGCGGGGGATTTCAATTCCAACGCGCCCGGGCAACTCTTCGACGTCGAGCGCGCCAAGCCCTCGACGGTCCAGGCCTTCGGGGCCAACGGCGACAAGCTTCCGCGGCGGGTGATCGCACGACTCCTCTCGGCCGGCTACGTCGACACGCTCTCCGCCACGGCAGGCGAAGCCGCGTATCGCCAGGCGACGTTCAGCACGCACCGGCCGCAACAGCGTGTCGACTACATTTTTACCCGCGGCGCGCCGGTGAGCGCTTTGCAATCCGCCTGGATCGAGACCGACCGGCTTGCGGAATACGCTTCGGACCACTTCCCGGTCGGCGTGGAGATCAATGTCTGACCCGCGGCCGCGCCACACCCTGCGCCGCGCGTTCGCCTGCGCGGGCATGGGTGTGATCGAGCTGTTCCACCAGGGCCGCAACGCCCGCCTGCAGTTCGCCGCCGCTGCCGTGGCGATCGCCTTGGCGGCGTGTCTGGGCTGCTCGGCAGTCGAATGGGCGGTGCTGTTGCTGACGATCGGCGCCGTCCTTTCCTGTGAAGGGCTGAACACCGCGATCGAGCTCGCCGTCGATCTGGCGTCACCGGATTTGCACCCGCTTGCCAAGCGCGCCAAGGACATGGCCGCCGCCGCGGTGCTGATCGCCGCCATCGCCGCTTGTGGCGTCGGGGCGGCGATTTTCCTGCCGAAGTTGCGAGACGAATTTGCAGCGCCGCAGGAGCCGGCGGCAACGATCCCACCCCGCCGAACCGCCAATCCGGTTACTCCCCCGGAGGGGGAGGAACCGGGCTTGCCCGCGGCTTGGGGATCGCCTCAACCCACGTTTGCCAGCGGGATGTTGTCGCCGAAGCGCTCGATGAGGGCGGCGCGCAACGCCTTATGAGCCGGCTTGCGGAGGTCCGGGTCGGCGGCGAGCAGGGCGATCGCGTCGTCACGAGCGCGTTTGAGCAGCTCGATCTCCTGGCTGATGTCCGCGAGCTTCAGTTCCGGCAGGCCATGCTGCCGCGTGCCGAAAAACTGGCCGGGGCCGCGGAGTTGAAGGTCCTGCTCGGCAATTTCGAAGCCGCTGGTGGTGTTGACCATCGCGTCGAGCCGGGCGATCGCCTCGGGAGTGACGGCGTCGCTCAGCAGCAGGCAGTGCGACGCATGTTCGCCGCGCCCGACCCGGCCGCGGAGCTGGTGGAGCTGCGAAAGGCCGAACCGCTCAGCACTTTCGATCACGATCACCGTGGCGTTGGGCACGTCGATGCCGACTTCGATCACCGTCGTGGCGATCACCACGTCCAGGTCGCCGGCGCGGAAGCGGTGCATGACGTCGTCGCGCTCGTCGGCGGGCATCCGACCGTGCAGCATGGCCACACGAACGCTTGCCAGCGCGCCGCCTTCGCCGCTGAGTTCTGCGTAACGCTTTTTCACGCTGGTGTTGCCGGTCTCGTCGTCGCCTTCGATCTGCGGCACGACGACGTACGCCTGCCGGCCGGTTTCGATCTGCCGCCGCACGAAGTCGTACGCCGCCGGCGCCTGGTTGTAGGCCAGTCGCTTCGTCCGGATGGGCTGGCGGCCGGGCGGCAGGCGGTCGATCGTCGTCACGTCGAAGTCGGCGAAATACGACAGCGCCAGCGTGCGCGGGATCGGCGTGGCGGTCATCACGAGGTAGTGCGGCGCGTGCGCCTTGCCTTTGAGCATCGATCGCTGCTCGACGCCGAGCTTGTGCTGCTCGTCGATCACCACCAGGCCGAGGTTGGCAAAGTCGATGTCGCTCTGGATCAAGGCCTGCGTGCCGATGGCTATGTGCGTTTTGCCTTCCACGAGCGAGCGGACTAGGCGCGCTTTGTCCAGCCGCTTCGATCGGCCGGTGAACAGATCGATCTGCACGTTCGAGCCGGCGAGCAGGTTCTTGATGTTCGCGTAATGCTGCTCGGCCAGCACCTCGGTCGGGGCGAGCATCGCCGCCTGCATCTTGTTAGCCACCGCCATCAGCATGGCGAACAGGGCGACCACCGTCTTGCCGCTGCCGACGTCGCCCTGCAGCAGGCGGTTCATGGGCTGGCGTTGCTGCAGATCTTTGGCGATCTCGTACGCCGCGTGAAGCTGCGCGTCGGTGAGGACGAACGGGAAGCGCGAGCGGATGCGCTCGTCGAGGGTCTTGTCGATCCGCAGGACCGGCGCGCTGATGCGCCCGTCGCGCAGCCGTCGGCTGAGGGTAAGGCCCAGTTGCAGGAGCATGAGTTCGTCGTACACCAGCCGCCGCCGCGCCGCCGCCGCTTCCCGCTGCGACGCCGGGGCGTGGATGAGGCGGTACGCTTCCACCCGCGTCATCAGCCGCCGCTCGGCGAGCCACTCGGGTTCGAACCATTCGTGCACGCCTTCGAGCAGGCGGTCGAGGTGCTCCTGCACGACGCGGGCGATGGCGTCGCTGGGCAACTTGGCCGTGGCGAAGTAGACCGGCTTGAAGCGCGACTGGGTCTCGGCGGGAGTGTCTTCTCCGGCGAGCGACCACTTGGGGTTGGTCATCTGCCACATGTTGCGAAACGCCCGCACCTTACCCTTGAGCAGGACCGTCTGGCCGGGGTGGATGCGCGTTCGCAGGTAAGCGGCGTTGAACCACACGCACGCCATCCGGCCGGTCTCGTCCTGCACGGTGGCCTCGAAGCGCGGGCGCGGGTAAGCGGCGATGTAATCGACGGCAATCACCTCGCCGCGCACGTTCTGGATGACGTCTTCGGTCAGCTCCGCGATCGGGCGCTCGGCGACTTCGAGCTGATAGCGGTGCGGGAAGTACTCGAGCAAGTCGGCGGCGGTCTTCACCCCGAGCTTGGCCAGGGCCGCGGCGCGGGCGGGGCCGACGCCTTCGAGCGAGTCGATCTGTGGCGACGCGACGCCCGGCGAGCCGCTGGCGGTCGGGCTCACGACGGCCAACCGCCTTCGCCGATCAGGGGCACGAACTTCACGCCGCCGAGGTCTTCGCGCCGGTAGTGCGCCCCGTTGCGGGTGATCTTCGTCAGGCGCTGTTCGTTGCGCGGGCCGACGGGTGCGACGCAGATGCCGTTGTCGCTTAGCTGCCCGAGCAGCGCCTCGCCCACGTCCGGCGTGGCGGCGGTGAGCAGGACGCGGTCGTAAGGCCCTTTGGCCGGCCAGCCGAGCGAGCCGTCGCCGAAATGGAAATGCACGTTGCGCACGTGCAGCGACAGCAGCCGCTCGAACGCTTCGTCCAGCAGCGGCTTGATGCGCTCGACGGTGTACACCTCGCCCGCCAGCCGCCCGAGCAGCGCCGCCTGGTACCCGGTGCCGGTGCCGATCTCGAGCACCTTGTGGTACGGCTTGACCTCCAGGGCCTGGGTCATCAGGGCGACGACGTACGGCTGGCTGATCGTCTGCCCGCAGCCGACGGCGGCGGCGGCGTCGTCGAAGGCGTGGGCGCGGATCTCGCCGGGAAAGAACCGCTCGCGCGGCAGCCACCGCATGGCTTCGATCACGCGAAGGTCGGTAATGCCGCGGGCGACGATCTGCGTCTCGACCATCTTCTCGCGGGCGTCGATGGGGTCGGTTGAGGGGCTCATGGCAAAGGTGATTGTAGCTTTGCCGCCGCCGTCCGCGAGGCTACATTCGATTCTCTTGCAACCGCCACGATCGATCAGTGATCTCGACCGCCAATACCTGTGGCACCCGTTCACCCACCAGGCGCTCTGGACGGCGGCCGAGCCGCTGGTCATCGCCGCGGCCGAAGGGGTCTACCTCATCGACGAGCAGGGC
Organism: Tepidisphaeraceae bacterium; assembly: GCA_036387945.1. Lineage (GTDB taxonomy): Bacteria > Planctomycetota > Phycisphaerae > Tepidisphaerales > Tepidisphaeraceae > DASVSS01. The sequence goes on from DASVSS010000083.1 coordinate 6,987, forward strand.
CGGCGGTACATCGACGGGATTGCCTCGATGTGGTGCAACGTGCACGGACACCGCGTGCCCGAAATCGACGCCGCCATCACGCGGCAGCTGGGGCGCGTGGCCCATACAACGCTGCTGGGCCTGGCAAGCGAGCCGGCGGCGCTACTGGCGGAAAAGCTCATCAGCGTCGCGCCGCCGGGGCTGGCGAAGGTCTTTTACAGCGACAGCGGGGCGACGGCCACGGAGATCGCCTTCAAGATGGCCGCCCAGTACTGGCACAACCGCGGCCGGCCGGAAAAGTGTGAATTCGTCGGCCTGACCGAGGCCTACCACGGCGATACCGTCGGCGCGATGAGTGTGGGCATGACGAGCGCGTTCCATAAGCCTTACATGCCGCTGCTGTTCAAGGTGCATTACTCCCCGGCGCCGGAATGGACGGGCGACGACGCGGCGGCCGCCGACGCCTGCGCGGCGGCGCTGCGGGCGATGGACGCGATCCTGCGCGCCCACGCCGCGCGGATCGCCGCCGTCTGCATCGAGCCCCACGTCATGGGCGCCGCCGGCATCCGCGTGCAGCCGCCGGGCTTTGTGTGGGGCGTGCGCGACCTGGCGACACGGCACGACGTGATGCTCATCTGCGACGAAGTCGCCACCGGGTTCGGCCGCACTGGCCGAATGTTCGCCTGCGAGATCGAGGGCATCACGCCGGATTTGCTTTGCCTTGGCAAAGGCATCACCGGCGGCTACCTGCCGCTGGCGGCGACGCTGGCGAAGCAATCGGTTTACGACGCCTTTCTCGGCGCGCCGTGGGAGGGCAAAACCTTCTTCCACGGCCACACCTACACCGGCAACCCACTCGCCTGCGCCGCGGCCGCGGCGTCGCTGGAGCTATTCGCGTCGTCCGACCTGCTCGCCCGCGTGCAGGCGACGGCCCGGTCGCTTGCCGAAATGCTGCGACCGCTTAAAGGCCTGGCGCACGTCGGCGATGTCCGCCAGGCCGGGCTGATGGTTGGAATCGATCTCGTTGCCGATCGCGCAAGCCTGTCGCGCTTCGATCCCCGCTTGCGCGTCGGTGCCGCCGTCTGCGACCGCCTCCGCCGCCACGGCGTTATCCTGCGGCCGCTCGGGGACACGATCGTGCTCATGCCGCCGCTGGTGATTACAGTCGATCAATTAGCGACGATCGTGAACGCGCTGCGGCACGAGATCACGCTCATCGATCAGGCCGCCGCCGTGCGGCACGTCGGCGACGAACAAGTCGCGGGAGATTTCTAATGCAATCATCCGATCGTCGCCCGCCGTCGGCGACCGATGTCAGTCGCACGTCGGGGCGGATCACGGCGACGGTCTGTTTGTGCCTGCTGCCGTTCATCCTGGCGGGCTGCGCCGCGGGCACGGGCCCGGGCAAGGCGCGGGACACCGGGCGGGGCCTTGATTTTGCGATCGAAGGGCCGGGCTACTTCGTCGTCGAATCCGGCCAGGGCGGCTATCTGTTCTCGCGGGACGGCGCGATCTTCATTTCCGCCGACGCTTATCTCGTCAACCGCGACGGCTACCGCATGGCGCCGGTGATGAAGCTGGCCGCCGACGCCCATGTCGTGAAGATCGAGCCCGACGGCCGCGTGAGCTACAAGCGTGACGGCGACGCCGGCGCGGCCGTCGTGGGGTATCTGAAGCTGGCGCGCTTTCCTGATCCTTCCAAGCTGCGGCGCGAAGGCGCCTATCTGCTGCCAACCAAAGAGTCCGGCGAGCCGACCACACACCGGCCCGGGACCGGCGGAGTCGGCCCGCTTCGCAGCGGAGCGCTCGAAAAGTAACCCCCATAGCCAATTTCCGGCCAGCCTCAGTCGAAACGGCAAGTCCGTTTCTAATCGCCAGCGTTTCACGGCCTCGGATAATCGCCGGCATGGAAACGGACATACAGGAACCGCCGGCAGCCCCGCTCCTCGATTACGCGACCCCACAAACGCCCGCCGCCAGCACCGAGCCGCAGTCGTCGGCGGTCGACGTCGTATCGGCGGGCACCGACATGATTTTCAATGTCGGGGTGGAGCTGGCGTTCAATTGCGTCACGGGGCTGTTTGACGGCGTCTGATTTTGCGGCAACGCTCGGCGGCATGCCGGTCGCTCCGTTGCCATTGCCGGGCCTGTTCGTCACCGGCACCGACACAGACGTGGGCAAGACCGTCATCGCCGCAGCCATCGCCCGCGCGATGCGGCAGGTGGGGGAGCGGGTAGCGGTGCTCAAGCCCGTCGCCACAGGCTGCCGCAAGGACCGCGAGGGGCTGATCTCCGGCGATGCCGAGCTGCTCGCCGCCGCCAGCGACACGCCGCAGCCGCTCGACCTGATCTGCCCGAACCGCTACGCCGAGCCGGTCGCGCCGTCGGTCGCCGCCCGGCGCACCGGCCGGCCGATCGATTACAAGGCGATCGACAACGCCGCCCGCCTGGCCGCGGCGCGGGCGAGCGTGTTCGTCGTCGAAGGTGCCGGCGGCGTGCTGACGCCGCTGGACGACCGCCACACCGTCGCCGACCTGATCGCGGCCCTGGGCGCAGCGGCCGTGGTCGTGGCCCACGCGCGGCTCGGCACGATCAATCACACGCTTTTGTCGATCGAGGCCCTGCGCATCCGCGGCATCGAAGTCGCCGGCGTGGTGTTGAACCAATATCCCCCTGACGGCGCCAGCACCGCCGAAGAGACCGCCGCCGCCGAGATCGAGCGACACGGCCGCGTGCCGGTGCTGGCGATCGCCCCCCGTGAAGGCTTCACGCCCCCGCACCTGCCGGCGGGGGTAATGGCGGCGGTGGGGCGGGTCGATTGGGCCGAAAAATGTAAAACGTTGCGATGAGCCGGAGCGCTCCTACCATACCGCCGAATGAAGTTGCCAAATTTCAGCTGTGAAGGACGCACCGCACTTGTCACCGGCGCCGCGCGCGGCATCGGCCTTGCAATGGCGCGCACGCTTGCCGCCGCCGGCGCGGGCGTGGCGATCCACGACGTCGAGCCGGGCCTGGCGGCCAAGGAAGCCGCCGCCATCAACAACGCCGGCGGCCGCGCCATCGGCATCGACGGCGACGCCAGCGATCTCTCCAGCGTCGACGCCCTCGTAGGCGCCGTGCGCTCGGGCCTGGGGGAGATCGACATTCTCATCAACAACGCCAGCGTGCAGCGGCAGGGCAAGTTCACCGAAGTGCCGCTCGAAGAAATGCAGTGGCAGCTCAATGCCAACGTGCTGTTCGTTACGCTGCTCTGCCAGCGCGTCATCCCACACATGGAAGCGCAGCGCTGGGGCCGCATCATCAATCTCGGCTCGATCCAGGGGCGCGGCGGCAACGGGCAGATGGCGGTGTACGCAATGTCAAAGGCGGCGATGGAGAACCTGTCGCGCGGCCTGGCGCGGTCGCTGGCCAAATCCAACATCACCGTCAACTGCGTCGCCCCCGGCTGGTTCAACACGCTGCGCAATGCGAGCGACCTGACGTCCCCGGAAGTGGTCATCGAGCGCGGCAAGCGCATGCCGCTCGGCCGGCTGGGCGAGCCGGAAGACTGCGACGGCATCACGCTCCTGCTGTGCAGCGAGGCGGGCAACTACATCACCGGCCAGACCATCCGCGTCGACGGCGGGATGTCGGCATGAGCGCGCTCGAACCGTTCGTGAGGCTTAAGGACGCATCGACGTACCAGGCCTGCCGTTGGGACATGCGCGTCGACGGCGAAGCGCGCGCCTATTGGGTGGCGTTCTTCAAAAAGCACATTGAGACGATCCTGGCCCTGGGCGTCACGGCCGCGACGCGCCGGGGCGAGCGTGAATCCGCCGCCCTCGCCCGCGCCGCCGCTTGCCGGACGGAGTTCGTAGCGACGTACGACGGTTTCGCCCGCGACCCTGCCGGCGCGGGGCGGGTGACGATGCTCACGCTCGACGAGTGGCGTGACAGCCTTCTGCGCAAGCACGGCTTCGGCGACGCATTCGTCGACCTCAAGTCCGGCGAAAACGAATCGGTGATCGCGCTGCTGCCGACGGTCTGCCGGCAGCTCGACGCCCTTGACGGCCTCGAGCAGTTCCGTGTCGCCATTGAGAACGTCTTCGCCGGCAACATCTTCGACATGGGGGCTGCCGGCAGCGCGCAACTGCTGCTGGACGGGAAGCTGGATTTCTTCGCCACCCGAAAAAAGCTCCCCGCGCGGCCGTGGCTGGTCGACGATTTTGATCGCTTTGCGGCGCGCGCGCTCGGCGGCGGCTGGCGGAAAGTCGTCTTCTTCGTGGACAACGCCGGCAGCGATTTCCTGCTCGGCGCGGTGCCGCTCATGCGCTGGCTCGCCCGCCGCGGCAGCCGCGTGATCCTGGCCGCCAACGAGCGGCCGACGCTCAATGACATGACGGTGCACGACGTGCGCCACTGGTGGCCGCGCGTGCTCGCGGCCGAGCCGTCGATCGCGGCGCTGCCGATCGAGATCGTCAGCACCGGCACGGGCGAACCGCTGATCGATCTCGCCGGCGTCTCGCCCGCCCTCAACGCCGCCGCCGATGACGCCGACCTGGTCATTCTCGAAGGCATGGGCCGCGGCGTGGAGAGCAACCTCGACGCCGAGTTCGACTGCGACGCCGCGAACCTGGCGATGATCAAGGACGAGATGATCGCCAGGCGCTTGAACGGCAAACTGTACGACGTCGTCTGCCGCTTCCGTTGACCCCGGCGGCGTGTGACGAACCTATTATCGTCCCCGCGTGCGCGCCTCGGCGGCACACGCCGCGATTGATTCCCGCCGCGCGCCGCCCTACGATCACCCCACGAAAGAGGCACGGGATGGCTAGCGAAATACCACACAAAAATCCATTGTTCTGGCACGCATTCAATCAGCACGCACGGGCGGCGACGCAGGAAATTCCGGGTACTGGGCCGAGCACGCCCGGCGCCCAGGGCGGCGCGATGGCCGTGCCGATGAACATGCCCGGTCCGGCCGGGCCGGGCATGAACCGCTACCGGGAGATGACGCTTGAGGAGATGCTCCTCGAAAACCGTGTGATCTTCCTCGTCGGCGAAATCAATCACGTGTCGGCGTCGCGCGTCATCATGCAGATGCTCTACCTGCAGAGCCTGAAAAAGACCGACGACATCAACTTCTACATCAACAGCCCCGGCGGCGTGGTCGACGACACGCTGGCGATGTATGACATCATGAAGTACCTCACCTGCCCGGTCGCCACCTATTGCGTCGGCCGCGCCGAGAGCGGCGGGGCGGTGGCGTTCATGGCGGGGACGAAGGGCAAACGTTACATCCTGCCGCACGCGAAGGTGATGATCCACCAGCCGTTCGGCGGCATCTACGGGCAGTCGGCCGACATCCAGATCCAGGCCGAAGAGATCCTCAAGACCAAGGACATGCTCATCAGCGTGATGGCCGAATGCACCGGCCAGCCGAAGGAGCGCATCGCCGAAGACAGCGAGCGCGACCGTTTCTTCGACGCCCAGGCCGCGGTGCAGTACGGCATCTGCGACGAAGTCATCGGCAACATCCAGGAAGCAGCCAAGTAAGTGCCGCCACTCGCGGCGGAAGCGGCAATATCATGCAGAACACACTCGTTCCCATCGTCATCGAAAAAACCGGCCGCGGCGAACGCGCGTACGACATCTACTCGCGGCTGCTGAAGGACCGGATCATCATGCTCACCGGCCCCGTCACCGACGAGTCGGCCAGCGTGATCCAGGCGCAACTGTTGTTCCTTTCCAACGAAGACGCCAAGAGCGACATCAACTTTTACATCAACAGTCCCGGCGGCAGCGTCAGCGCGGGGTTCGGCATCGTCGACACGATGCGCTTCCTGCGCTGCGACGTCAGCACGACGTGCATCGGCATGGCCGCGTCGATGGGCGCGGTGCTGCTGGCGGCGGGCACGAAGGGCAAGCGCCACGTGCTGCCCAACAGCCAGGTCATGCTCCACCAGCCGCTCATCGGCGGCGTGATGCAGGGCCCCGCGACGGACCTGGGTATCGAGGCCAAGCACATGCTCCGCCTGCGCGACCGCCTGTACAAGATGATGGCCGAATGGTCGGACAAGCCGTTCGAGACGATCGTCCGGGATTTCGACCGCAATAAGTGGATGTTCGCCGAAGAGGCCGTGGAGTACGGCGTGGTCGACAGCATGATCGACCGCCTGCCCGACGCCCCGCCGCGCACCGGCGCAAGCGACGAGTTCAAGGAATGAGAATGCACCCGGCCGCCGTCAGGCCCGCTCGATCGATCGCCGCCGCGGCCTGCGGCGTGCTGCTGGCGGCCGCCGCGGGCGGCTGCTGGGGCAAGCCCGATCCGGCCAACATTGTGCTGCGCAAACAGGTGCAGACGCTAGAAACCGATCTCCAGCGCCTCCAGCGCGAGCACCGCGCCGACCGCGCCGAGATCACCGCGCTGCGCAGCGGCGCGGCCACGCTGCCGTCGCTGCCGGACGAGCGGATGGGGCGGCTGTTCACCGTCACCGGCATCGAGTTCGGACGCCTGACCAGTGGCGCCGACCTCGACCCTGACAAGCCCGGCGACGACGGCCTGAAAGTGTACTTCTGGCCGACCGATTCCGACGGCGACCGCCTTAAGGCCGCCGGCACGGTGACGATCGAGCTCTTCGACCTCGCCGCCGATTCGCCGCGTCTGGGCAAGTGGACGTTCGACGTGCAGCAGGCGCGGTCGCACTGGGTGAGCACGACGCTGCTGACCGGCTATGTCCTGCCGTGCCCGTGGCAGACCGTGCCGACACGCGGCGCGCTGCGGGTGCGCGTCGTCTTTGCCGACGAGCTCACCGGTCGGCAATTCACCGCCGACCGTGACGTCACCGCCACGCTGGCCAAAGGGGCCCCGCAAGCCGATGGATGATGAAAAGCCTCTCGCTCGCCGCCAGTTTTTCCGCCGCGGCCTGGGTGAGCTGCTCAAGCCGCTGGCGCGGGCGCTCGAGCCGATCGGCCAAACCTTAGAGCACCTCGACGAACACCTCGGCCAAACCCGGACCGCCGAATCGTCGACAGCGGCGTCGGCGCCCGAGCCCAAATTCTGGCTGCGTCCGCCGGGTGCGCTGTCGGAAAAAGCCTTCCGCGAAACGTGCAGCCGCTGCGCCGCCTGCGTCGACGCCTGCCCTGCCGAGGCGATCAAGCTCGACCGCACCGGCGCGCTCGGCGAAGGCGTGCCGTACATCGTCGCGGCCGAATCCGCGTGCGTGGCCTGCGACGGTCTGCGGTGCATGCCAAGCTGCCCGAGCGGCGCGCTGGGCGTCACGCCGCTGATGCACATCAAGATGGGCACGGCGGTCTGGCGCGACGCGACGTGCGTGCGCACGCGCGGGCAGGAATGCACGACGTGCGTCGAGGTCTGCCCGGTCGGCCACGCGGCGATCGAAGTGCAGTTCGGCGAGATCACCGTCAAACCCCTTGGCTGCATCGGCTGCGGCCTGTGCGAGCAAAGCTGCCCGACGACCCCGAAGTCGATCGTCGTGATCCCGAAAGCGGCCCGCGAGCGATAGCCGCGTTTAGTCGTGCGCCTTTGACCGGCGTACTAACTGAAACTGCGAAGCCGCAATCACGGGGCGAGTCACGCTTTGAGGCGTTCCGTCACCCCCGCCCGCATCACGTCGTGCGGGGCGGTGAGCTTCGTCCAGCCTTCGAACTGCGCCGCGGCCTGGCGGACGAACATCTCGATGCCGCCAATGGTCTTGGCGCCGGCCGCGCGGGCCTGGCGCAGGAGCTTCGTCTCCGGCGGGTTGTAGACGGTATCGAACACGATCGACCCCGGCCCGATCGGCGGGCCCATGCCGTCGAACGGCGATGCGTCGACGTTCGGGCTCATGCCGACGCTGGTGGTATTGACGTACACCTCGGCCGGCGCATCCGACAGCGCCGTCATCGGCGCGGCAAGGACGGGATGGCCTTCGGTCGACAATTCTTCGGCCAGCGCTTCGGCGCGGTGGAGGGTGCGGTTGTAGACCGTCACCCGCGCTCCCGCCGCCGCCAGGGCCGCCGCCGCGGTGCGGCCGGTGCCGCCGGCGCCGAGCACCGCGACTCCAACGCCGCGCAGGTCATCCCGGCCGCCTCCCCGCGCGGCCGTGATCGCGTCGAGGATCGCCGCGTAATCGGTGTTTCGGCCCGAGCAGGTCGATCCCGCGCGGTCGATGTCGATCGTGT
>DASVSS010000084.1:0-5407 GCA_036387945.1 Tepidisphaeraceae bacterium
GTCTCAAAGGAGGGCGGACAATGATGCAGTCTTCGAAGGTGACGATCCTTCTGATGTCCTCCGCGATATTGCTCGGGGGCTGTGCCTCGGTGCCGAGGGAGGCGGGCTTCCCTGCGGTAGAGGCTGCCGTTGCCGAGCGGACGGGGCAACGCGTGCGGTGGAATCGCCTCACTGCCGAGGACCGGTCCGTCGATTCGGCCGTGCGCGACCTCCTCGCCCGCCCGTTGACGGCGGACGCCGTGGCGCAGGTCGCCCTTCTCAACAACCGAAGCCTTCAGGCGACCTACGAGGATTTGGGTATCGCGCAGGCCGAGGTCGTGCAGGCGGGACTTCTCCGCAACCCCGTGTTCGACGGCGAGGTCAAGTTCGGTGAAGGCGGCAGTGGTACCGCCGTTGAGATCGCCGTGGTGCAGGACTTCCTCGACGTGTTCTTCATCCCGCTGCGAAAGCGGATTGCCGAGGACGCATTTGAGGCCACCAAGCTCCGCGTCACCGGGGCGGTGCTCGACCTTGCCGCCCAAACGCGCATCGCCTTCTACGCCCACGTGGCCGCAGAGCAGACGGTAGAGATGAGACAAACCGTTATGGCCGCGACCGACGCGTCGTTCGACCTCGCCCGTCGCCTTCACGCGGCCGGGAACATCAGCGACCTCGATCTGGCACAGGAACGGGCGCTCTTCGAGGAAGCGAAGGTCGGCCTTGCCGAAGCCGAAGCTGCGGTGCTCGACAGTCGCGAGCGGATGAACGTGTTGATGGGAGTCTGGGGCACCGACACGGCTTGGAAGTCGGTCAAGCGTTTGCCCGATCTTCCCTCAGAAGAACTGGCTTTGGACGACGCGGAGCGTCAGGCCGTCGAACGCAGTCTCGAACTGGCGGCTGCGCGTTCGGAAGTGCAGGCGGCGGCGGCGACACTGGGCGTTCAGCGGTCACTGGGCCTACTTCCTGAGGCCGAAGTCGGCGCGTCCGCTGAACGAGAAGGCGACGGCGAGTGGGCCGTGGGTCCAGCCTTATCGTTACCCATCCCGCTGTTCGATCAGGGGCAGGCTCGTACCGCTGCGGCCGATTCGACGTTGCAACGCGCCCGTCAGCAGTTCATCGCAACGGCAGTCGAGGTCCGGTCGGCCGCGAGGGATGGACGTAATCGGGTGCTCGCCACCCGCGCACGTGCAAACTACTTCCACCAAGTCATCCTACCGCTGCGCCGTGAAATTACCGAGCGAACCCAGCTTCAGTACAACGCGATGCAGATCGGTGCGTTCCAACTCCTTCAGGCCAAGGAGAAAGAGGTGGAGGCGGGGATCACCTATATCGAAGCGCTCCGCGATTACTGGACCGCACGGACGCGGATGGAGCAGATCAGAAGTGGGCGTGTCCCCAGTGGAGGGGCAGCGGGCATGGCATCGAACCGTGCGGCGGGTTCATCATCAAAAGGCCGCGAAACCGGAGGGCACTGAACATGAAATACCAAATCAAAACGAACCAGAATCTGACGCGTCGGGAGGCGATGCTTTCGGGTGCGGCGCTTGTCGCAGGCGGAACCATACTCACGAGCAGTGGAAATGTCCTCGCCCAGACGCCTCCTGCGACACAGCCACGCGGCGAAGGCTTCGACTTCAAGAAGGACAATCCGGCCAGAGACAACGACCCAAAACAACACCCCCCGTTGTCGCCGGGCGTGCCGGAAACGGATTACACCCCGGTCCTCGTCCCGAACGGCTGGACGCTGCCGTTTAAGGTCGTGGACGGCGTGAAGGTGTTTCACCTTGTCGCCGAAGAAGTGATGGACCATGAGTTCGTCCCGCCTGCCGAGGGTTTCGATGGTCTGCGAGCCAATTGCTGGGGCTACAACGGCTCCGTCCACGGCCCGCTGATCGAGGCCGTCGACGGCGACCGCGTCCGCATTTTCGTCACGAACAAGCTGGGGGCACCGACGAGCGTCCACTGGCACGGCATCCTGCTGCCCAGCGGCATGGACGGCGTTGGCGGTCTCAACCAGCGTGCGATCCGCACGGGCGAGACCTTCATGTACGAGTTCACGCTCCGGCAGCACGGCACGTTCATGTACCACTCGCACCACGACGAGATGACCCAGATGGGCATGGGCATGGTGGGCATGTTCGTCATCCACCCACGTGGCGTGCCGCGCGAGCAGCGGCCCGACCGCGACTTCGCGTTGATGCTCCACGAGTGGGCGATCGAGGTCGGCACCAAGCGGCCCGACCCGAACGAGATGACGGACTTCAACGTCCTGACGATCAACGCCAAGGCCTTCCCCGGCACCGCGCCGCTTCTGGCCAAGCTTGGCGACCGCGTGCGCGTCCGCATCGGCAACCTCAGCGCGATGGACCACCACCCCATCCACCTGCACGGTTACTACTTCACGGTCACGGAGACGGACGGCGGCACCATCCCTGAATTGGCCCGCATCCCCGAGACCACCGTGCTCGTGGCCGTGGGGCAGACGCGGACGGTTGAGTTCGTCGCCGACAACCCCGGCGACTGGGCGATGCACTGCCACATGACGCACCACGTCATGAACCAGATGGGCCACGAGATGTCCAACATGATCGGCGTGAACCCGAAGGGCTTGGACGAGAAGGTGCGTCCGCTGCTTCCCGACTACATGACGATGGGCCAAGAAGGCATGGGCGACATGGGAGAAATGGGCATGAAGATGCCACCGAACAGCGTGCCGATGGTGGGCGCTCGCGGCCCACACGATTACATCACGATGGGCGGCATGTTCACGATCCTGAAGGTCCGCGAGAACCTGCCGGGTGGCCACGACCAAGACCCCGGCTGGTATCGCGACCCGCCCGGAACACTGGCGACGATTGCCCCCGCCGAGGTGCTTTCGCGCAACGGGATTGCCGGTGACGGCAGCAGTGCGCCGAAGCCGCCAGCGGGCGTCAACCAGTCGCCTCCGCAAGCCAAGCCCAGCCAAGGGCAGGCACCCGAGGGCGAAGGAAACACACACGGTGGCCACGGTGGGAACGGGGCACAACCCGCGACCGCGCCCGCGTCGGGTACAGGGTACATCTGCCCTATGCACCCCGATGTCGTGTCGGACCAGCCCGGTAAATGCCCGAAGTGTTTCATGAAGTTGGTTCCGAAGCGGTGAGGATGGCGGGTGCCGCGAAAGCGCATCGCCTCGGGCCGTTACTTATTGGTTTACGAGCATCGTAGCCAAAGGCGGCAGGTGCTTATCCAGTCGATCCGCGTGTGCGGACGAGTTCTTTTTCAGGAGTGCATCATGAGTCGGATGTTTTCGTTGGTCGGCAGTGTTGTGGTCGCCGCTGGTGTGGCCGTGGCGGCGTACGCCCACGAAGGGAAGCACGCGGAAGGTAAAGCCGGTGAGAATAAAGTCGTAACCGTGCAGGGCGAGTTGATTGATACCGCCTGCTACACCGCCAGCGGCGGCGAAGCGAAAGGCAAGGATCACGCCGAGTGCGCCAGCCAGTGCCTCGGCAGTGGGATTCCTGCTGGGATTCTACCAGAAGGTAGCAAAGCAGTGACCGACATGGTGTTCCTGCTCGCGAACCCGAAGCCCCTCGCCCAATACGCGGGCAAGACGATCAAGATCGAAGGCGAGTCTCACCCCGGTATGCGTGCCATTGATCCGAAGAAGGTCCACGTGCAGGACGGCAGCGGCGGCTGGAAGGAGATCAAGCTCGACGACTTCCACCATAAAATGGGCGGCGGCGACGACGTGGAAAAGAAAGCGACCCAAGGCGGTCCCGACCACGGCGGCGGTCACAAGTAATACATCTGCGCCCGCCAGAGTGGAGACGCGCTCTGGCGGGCTTTTGCCGCAACGCACGGGGGCGTGGTCACTGGCCAAAGGAATACGATGCGGAACGATCTACGGAACTTGCTTGTGTAGAGAGCCTGAAGAACATTCCGCGCACTACGTGGTCCAGCAAACAAGGCCCGCATGATGCGAATGCGTCGTGCGGGCCTTGTTTTTCAGTTGGTGTGGCAGATCAAGATCAGCCGCGCGGACCACGCGAAGGCGTGGGCGCGTGATTGATCACCACGGGGGTGACCTTGCAGTCTGGGCAACTAAGTCTGATCCATCCCCTGTGCGTGCGGCGGAAGTGGCTAGTTCCTGATCGGTCTCTTGAAGGAGAACCAGCATGAAGCAGACCTGTATCATCGCGGCCCTTGTGGCCAGTCGGCCGGGAAATACCTCAGCGACGTGCGGCTCGAACTAGAGACAGCACCGCTTTGCGAAGTGGTTCAGGTATATCAGCCCAGCGTTGAAGCAACTCCCCGAGGTCTTCTGGCAAGCCACGGGCCAAGCTTTTCGGCGGGTAATCGTAAGTAGTTGAGGAATCAGGCGGTTGGGAAGTGGGTGCGGCGTCTTTCGAAACCGGCGCATTCAACCACTCTGCCACCTCTCCGAAGGGGACGCGGACATTATTCGATCCGGGTCGGGACGTCAAAATCGAGGGGACGAATACGACCGAGCGGTAAGTCGAAGCCAAGTCTTTGCAATGCCTTGGCGAGACGGGCGCGGCCGTGGACGTGTCGTCGATCGGTTTCATCAGACTGAATGGCAGGCGCCCCGGGCATGAGAACGATGAACGATCTGGGCAAAGTATGACGAATTTGCCGGCAGCCGTAAAATGAGCCGGAGCCAGAAAATGTGTCGAATATGAGGCAAAGGATCGTGAAATCAGTCATTTTAACCTTGCCATCGACGAACTTTTCTTCATACTTCCTTCACGTTCCTGCTTGGCACCCCGTGGGGGACAGGTTGGAACGGGCTCGAAGTGGGGAAAGTGTGGACCTTCAAATCAGTCGCGCGATGACGCGCCCCGAGACATTATCAGTCGCTGCTCATCCGCAATCGCCGCTCATCGGCCGTTCGGCGGCAATGCAGGCGGTGCGCGACATTGCCACCGACGTCGCGCGGCGGCGGACGACGGTGATGATCCTCGGACAGACCGGGTGCGGGAAGGAAATGGTCGCGCGTCACATCCACGCCCATTCCGACCGTTCGACCGGCCCGTTCGTGCCCGTCGACTGCACGACGTTGTCGGAGTCCTTGTTCGAAAGCGAGATGTTCGGTCACGCACGCGGCGCGTTCACTGGCGCGGTGCGCGACGCCCTGGGCATTGTCCGCTCCGCCGACGGGGGCACGCTGTTTCTGGACGAACTCGGCGAACTGTCGCTGCCGATGCAGGCCAAACTTCTGCGCGTCCTGCAGGAGCGGTGTGTGACGCCCGTGGGCAGCACGACCTCGCACAAGGTGAACATCCGCGTTTTGTGCGCGACGAACTGCGATCTCACGGCGATGGTGCTGGCGGGTAAGTTCCGCGAAGATTTGTATTACCGATTGAACGTCGTCGTCGTGCACGTGCCGCCCCTGAGCGCGCGGGCGGAAGACGTGGCGGATCTCGCG
>DASVSS010000085.1:0-2286 GCA_036387945.1 Tepidisphaeraceae bacterium
ACGAGATCGAGCATATAGTCCTGTCGTTCAAGCAGTGGTGTAAGCAACTAGCTTGAGGACGGTCACTTGAGCGTCTCGCAACCCTTGTTCCGCGTCTAGCCAATGGATTTTACGGGTTGTGAGGGACCGTGGTCCTGACGACGCCACGGAAGCCGAAGTAGCAATCATTTGGCGGGAGCATGGGTGATGGTGAAGTGCGGCGGCTTCGCAAGTCATGGCCGTCAATCTCAAAAGCCGAGTCGGAAGGTTTACCGTACGGCCTGCGTGTCAAACCTTGCGGATGAGGGTGCCATCGTACTGAACCAGCCCCCTGCGGATGGCCCCTTTGATGGCGGACTTCATGGCCTCGGCAAACGAAGACCCCGCTCGTTGGAAGCCGAGATGCTTGGCCGTGGCGCGGACGGCATCGTCGCGCTCGACCCAGCCGTCGTTCATGGCCGCGACAAGCCGGTCGATCAGGTGATCGCGGGTGTAGTCGGCGGCGCTGCGGACGAGCAGGCCGTACTGGCCGTTTTCGTTCACAAGGATGCCCCTGCGAACCGCAGCCCGCAGGTAGCCGTCTACGGTTTCGCGGACACGGCTGCCGACCCGCTGATAGCCCAAGCCAACGGCCACGTCCTTAATCGCCTGTTCCCGATCACGGACACCACCCTCGGCGAAGGCATCGCGGACGTAGCCCATCGCCTCGTCGTAGCTGATATCAACCCAGCCGTCGTCGGCCGAGCCGCTCTCGGCCCGCTGGAAGCGTGTGGGGGCGTCGGACGACCCGGAGGTCGCCTCGGAGGTTTCCGTCGCTCCTGAGGGCGTCCCAGAGCCGCTGGCGGGCATGTCCTCGTCGAAGAGGGTCTCGCGGTGCCTGCCGTTCGATGGGGGCGTCGGCAGGGTCGGTCGCCGTCGCTGCCTTGGGGCGGCGATGTAGCCGTCGTCAGCCCGTGCTTGGCGGATACGTTCCAGCAACGTCTTCGCGGAAGAAGGCCGACCTTAATGTGTCGGCGATGTCGCTTTGGTAGTACCCGATGGTGAGTCCGAAGAGCACGTAGCAGTGAACGCGCCTGCCTCCCGCTGCGATGAGCTTCAAAATAGAGTCTGGATCGAAGGGTACAGCCTCCCGCTGAACATTGCTCGCCGTCAAGAGCCGCCGACAGGACGTTGGCAGGTGCCAACCGTACTCGTCCTGTTCCTCGCACCAGACAAAAACTGCCGCGCAGCTTCGAGGTGGTTCTTGATCGTCCGCTCAGAGTTGATGCCATCTGGACCGCCATGCCAATAATGGGCAAACTCCGATAGCCTTTGCTTGTCAATCGAGACCAAGGGGGCGTCGATGTCGATGGGGGTCGAGCGCAGCGGCGGATTCTGGATGTTCGAGGACTGGCCGAAAGCGCCGTGTAGGCGTCGGATGAGTGTCTCGTTCGTCGTGTCCTCGATGCCGAGGCTAGTAACCATCCCAACCCGCTTCTCGGACTCGGCTGCGAACTTCAGCACGGCTTCCCGAACTGTCACCGATGCCAGCATCCTGCGATGCACTGACGGCGAGAGTTCGGACAAGGTGGTTACCCGCTGATCCTCAATTCGCTTCAGCGTACGTTCCCGTGCGGCATCGGGAACGTAGTGAGGGAACGTGGCGCGTCAGAGGGCGATCGGATCGCAGCGATCAGCTTATCGACCCCATTCCTCATGACCCATGTTACCGCCTGTTGGAGTTCCTGACGCTCGCGAGCCTCCTCCTCGGTGAAGAACATCTCCATTGCCTGCGCGATACCAGCCGCCTCACCAGCGGCCATCTTGGCCCGTTCGTCATCGCACCAGACCGGCATCGTCCAGTCCTTCTGCGGGAAGCATCGCTTGAGGGACCGGGACAACGACTTCCAGTCACTCTTCAGCTTCCGCCACAGCTGCTGGTGCTCGACGGCCTCGGCCTGAACATGCGGCGGTGCCAACCCGCCATTGTCGTCGGCTTGGGACCAATAGAAGGGTTTCTCAACCCTGCGTCCGTTCTTACCGAAGTGGAAGCCGATGCGCATTCGCCACCGGTTGGTGCCGTCATTAAGCCATGTCGGGAGTCGAAAGTTACGTTCTTCGTTCTTGTCATCCATCGCGATAAGACCTCGGGAGCGCCGACAAGAAGCACCGTAGCAGCACAAATTCACTCGGCTACAAGGGGGCCGTCTGATCCGGTTTTGGTCCGGTGTCGGCTGGGGTCTGATCCGGTATGCGAGGTGGGGCCGACGTTCGGCCAACAAAAAACCGCCGCTTTCACCTGAAAGCGGCGGTTTCGGAATGACCCCA
>DASVSS010000086.1:0-10403 GCA_036387945.1 Tepidisphaeraceae bacterium
CGCTGGTTCTTCTCCGTCGCGCCCGAGGGCAAGGTCGGCCAGGTCATCGCGTTGGCATTCGTCATGCTTGGCCTCGGGCTGGTGCAGCAGGTGATGAGCATGTTCCAGACGCTGCTCAACATCCGCATCGGCTACGGCGGCCTGATGCGCGTGCGGTGCGATTTGTTCCGCAAATTGCAGGAGCTTTCGCTCGGCTATCACAAGTCGCAGCCGCAGGGCGACGCGATCTATCGCCTGTCGTGGGACACGCTGGGCATTCAGACAGTCCTCAATGCGTTCGTCCAATCGTTGCTGGTGAACACGGTCACGCTCGTGTTCATGATGTGCATCATGCTCAGCCTCGACTGGAAACTGACGCTGCTCTCTCTGGTGATCTCGCCGGCGCTGTACTGGACGACAAAAGTTTACGGCCGAATCCTTCAGGTGCGGGCCACTGAGGCCGCCGAGGTGGAGTCGCAGTTGACGACGACGATCCAGCGTTCCACCGCGACGATCGGCCTGGTACAAGCCTTCTCGCGCGAAGAAGACGAGTACCAGCACTTCCATCGCAACGTGAACCTGAGCGTCACCGCCAAGATGCGGATGCACTGGCAGGAAGTGCTTTTCTGGCTGATTATCGGCAGTCTCCTGGCCGTCGGCTACTCGGCCATATTCGGGTACGGCAGCTACCTCGTGTACCAGGACCAGTACGTCAAAGACCTGAAAGAAAAGGGCTTCACCGTCGGGCAACTGGCGATCTTCCTCGGGTATGTCGGCATGCTGTACGCGCCGTTGCAGAAGCTCAGCGGCAGCAGCGCCATGCTGGCTGCAGGCGTGGCGGGGTGCCGCCGCGTGTTCGAGGTGCTCGATCGTGATGCGATCATCAAGGACGCGCCGAACGCGATCGCTCTGCCCAAGCAGCAACGGGTGCTCGAACTCGACGACGTCGTCTTCAGTTACCGCGACGGCGTGAACGTGCTCGATGGCGTAACTTGCCGCGTCGAGCCCGGGCAGATGGTGGCATTCGTCGGATCATCGGGGGTCGGCAAGACAACGCTGCTGAGCCTGCTGCCCCGGTTCTACGACCCCAAATCCGGCGCGATCCGACTCGACGGCCACGACCTGCGCGGCGTAAAGGTCAAGGACGCGCGGAAGCACATCGCACTCGTGCTGCAGGAGAACGTCGTGCTCCCCACGAGCGTGCGCGAGAACATCGCCTACGGCCGCTCCGACGCCACCGATGCCCAGATCCAGCACGCCGCGGAGCTTGCCGGCGCCGCGTCGTTCATCAACAAGCTCGAGCACGGCTACGCCGAGCAGATCAGCGAAAGCGGCTCCAACCTGTCCGGCGGGCAGCGCCAGCGGATCAGCATCGCCCGGGCGCTGCTGACCGAAGCGCCGATCATCGTCATGGACGAGCCCACGAGCGCGCTCGACCCGATGCACGAGCAGCTCATCATCGAGACGCTGAAAAACATCAAGGGCAAGCGAACGCTCGTCCTCGTCAGCCACCGGCTCAGCACCGTCGCCGACTGCGACCAGATCTTCGTCATGGACGCCGGCCGAATCGTCGAGAGCGGCACGCACCAACAGCTGATCGCCCAGCGCGGCGACTATTGGAAAATGGCCAAGCACCAGCTCAAGCTCGAAGACAAACCGGAACCGACCCTCGCCCGCACGGCAGGAGAAGACGCTTAGCCGCGAATGGCGCGAATGAACGCGAATCATGAAAGCGATCTCTGATTCGCGCTCATTCGCGCCGTTCGCGGCTTCGCTTGATCGTCCGCCTTATGAAACCTTCGACGCAAAAACTCAGAGTGATCGTCGGCGGCATGGTCGGGCAGTTCCCGCTCGGCGGCGTGGCGTGGGATTACCTTCATTACGTCCTGGCCCTGCACGAGCTCGGCCACGACGTTTACTACCACGAAGACACCAACACCTGGCCGTACAACCCGTCCATCCGCGAGCCGTCCGCCGACGGCCTTTACAACGCCGATTTTATCCGCGCGTTCTTCACCGCGTACGCGCCAGCGCTGGGCGATAAATGGCACTACCGGCTGCTGCAGGACAAATCGTTCGGCATGTCGGCCGCGGCGTTCGACGAGGTTTGCCGGTCGGCCGATGTGTACCTGAATGTGTCGGGCGTGTGCCGGCTGCCTGCGTCGCTGTCGCCGGGGTGCCGGCGGGTCTTTATGGACACCGATCCCGGCTACAACCAGATGGGCTTGCAGGATTTGCTCGATGCCGAAGGGCCCGGCGCCAAGCGGTACGTCGAAGTGGCCCGCGATCACGACGTTCATCTGACGTACGCCGAGAACATCCACGCCGACGACTGCAAATTGCCCAAGGCCGGTATCGACTGGATCACCACCCGGCCAACTGTCACGCTGCCGCACTGGCGAGCGGGGTTAGACGAACCGCCGCAGGGAGAGGAGATGTTCACGACGGTGATGACACTCGACCTGTCGAAAGAACCCAAACGACTGAATTACCGCGGTGTCGATTACTTCGATAAGCGGCCGGAGTTCGAAAAATTCATCGACCTCCCGCGATACGCTCCCGGAGTGCCGTTGCGCCTTGCGATCGGCAATCACAAGAATCTCGAACCTGTCTATGCGGCGGGTTGGAACGTCATTGACTCGCACGACGTGAGCGTTTCGCCCGAAGCGTACCGGCGGTTCATCTTCGATTCCGCCGGCGAGTGGAGCATCGCCAAGAACGTCTACGCCGCCACCAACAGCGGCTGGTTCAGCTGCCGAACCTGCTGTTACCTGGCGGCGGGGCGGCCGGCGGTGGTGCAGGACACGAAGTGGAGCCGCAGCGTGCCTAGCGGCGCGGGCCTCTTCGCGTTCGACACGATCGAACAGGCCAAGGCCGGCCTAGAAGCCGTCGCCGCCGATCCACAAAGGCATCGCCGCGCCGCCTATGACGTCGCCCGCGAATACCTCGCCCCCGACCGCGTCGTCACGCCCATGCTCGAATCGATCTTCTCCCGAAACCCGAAAACCGAAAACCGAAAACCGTCCTCATGAGGATCATCGTCGCCGGCTACATCATCGGCTACCCGCTCGGCGGCATGACGTGGCACCACCTCAACTACGTCGCCGGCCTGCACGCGATGGGGCACGAAGTCTGGTTCTATGAAGATTCGGGCCAATGGCTCGTGCCGTATAACCCGGTCACCGGCACGTGCGAGAACGACCCTGCCTACGGCATCGCGTACCTGAAGGCGGCCTTCGCCGCCGCCGGCTTGCCGCTGCGGTATTGCTACCGCTCGGAATTGCTCGACGAATACTTCGGGCTCTCCCGCTCAGAATGGCACGCACTCATCAAGCGGGCCGATCTGTTGATCTGCGTCAGCGGCGTCACGCCCTGGCGCGACGAGTTCCGCCAGGCCCGCCGGACGTGCGTGATCGACACCGACCCGGTCTTCACCCAGTTGCGCATGCGCAATGACGCGGATTTTCTCACCTACTACAAGCAATTCGATCGGGTTGCGACGTTCGGCAACCTGATCGGCACGCCGCTGTGCCCGCTGCCCACATCGGGCCTCGATTGGATCGGCACCAACCAGCCGATCGCGCTGGAGCAATGGCCGCTGGCCAAGCCACGGAGCAAAACCTTCTCGACGATCGGCAAATGGGAACACACCGCCGACCGCGGATTCGAGTTCGAAGGCCGGCATTACGCCAGCAGCAAGGGCGTGGAATGGGCCAAGCTGGTCGACTTGCCGTCGCGCACGAACTGGCGCCTGGAGATGGCCATGTCCGCCCTCCCCGAGGCGACGCGCCACGACTATGAATCGCACGGCTGGCATTTCACCGACCCGACGTCGGCGTCCCTGACGGCCTCGGCCTTCGGCGATTTCATCCGCGGGCATTCGGGAGAACTGACCGTGGCCAAGCAGATCTATGCCGGCCTGCCCAGCGGCTGGTTCAGCGACCGCAGCGCCGCGTTTCTCGCATCGGGACGGCCGGTCATCACGCAAGCGAGCGGCTTCGAGCAATGGCTCCCGACCGGCGAAGGCTTGTTCAGCTTTGCGGCCGTCGACGATGCCGCCGCGGCGCTGGAAACCATCGGCCGAGACTACGACCGGCACGCGGCCGCGGCCCGGGACATCGCAGAAAAGCATTTCGATGCCCGCCGCGTATTGGGTGGCCTGATCGAACGCATCATTTAGCGCAAGCCCTCTTAGACTTTTCCGCTGACGCAGCACGTTTTCCGGCGCCGAAGCCCCCTGCGTGCATGCGTCCGGAAGCGCGTATCAGGTGCCAGTGAACGTAGGCTTTGGCGGCCGGCGGTGCTTACGAATGGCGATAACCATCTCTCGGCCCGTGGCCTGAGCCCATGGCGTTGCGAGGCCATCACAAGGTTGGATGGCGACCGGTAGAGAAGCGAGCGCGGCCCGGGCGGCGGCCATCAGACGCATGCTGATGCGGCGTCGGCATCAGCTGAACATCGGCAAAATCACGAAGTGTACAAGAATCGCCAGAACAGCCAGTACGACCAGCGCGATAATGAGCTTCTTCGTCCGGCTCGAGTCCTCACTGTCGCGGTAGTTCTTCATCGCCATGATGTTCCGTGCTCCTCAAGGGTTTTCGCCCGGCATGCGGCCCGCACGCCGGCAGGCGGTGGCCGACACGGCCACCGCCACGCAGCGGCATCGTAGGCAATGCCGGGCAGCGCAACAAATGCCGTCAGCATTATTAACAGCCGCGCCACGCCCGTGCAGCCGGCGGCTTTACCTTACCGCCGTCCGCCCGTACGTTACCCGGCCCGAAAACGAAGGAGCCATAGATGGGACTGCTCGAAGGCAAAAAAGGCCTGATTCTCAACATCGCCAACGACCGATCGATCGCCACCCACATCGCCACCAACTGCGTCAGGCAGGGGGCCACGTGCGGCTACGGGTTTCTGCCGATGGGCGACTCCGTCAAAAGCGAACGCCGCGTCCGCAAGGCCATGGAAGAAGGTGGGTTCGCCGACAGCTGGCTCCACCCCTGCGACGTCGGCAGCGACGAATCGATCGCCGATTTCTTTACCGCCGCCGGCGAGAAGTTCGGCAAGATCGATTTCCTCGTCCACTGCCTGGCCTTCGCCAATCGTGATTACCTTAAAAAAGACGAAGGCAACTTCACCAGCACCCCGCGCGACGTCTACACGCAGGCGGTCGACATCAGCGCCTACAGCCTCGTTGCCCTGGCACGCGCCGCCGTCCCGCTCATGCCCGAGGGCGGCTCGATCATGGCGATGACGTACCTCGGCAGCACGCAGGTCATCCCCGGGTACAACGTCATGGGCGTTGCCAAGGCGGCCCTTGAATGCACCGCGCGCTACCTGGCGTTCGACCTGGGCAATAAAAAGATCCGCGTCAACACCGTCTCCGCCGGCGCCGTGCGGACGCTCAGCGCCATGGCCGTCGGGGGCATCGACGAGATGTTCGCCCACACCGAGCGCAAGGCCCCCCTCAAGCGCAACATCGAAGCCGACGAAGTCGGCAAAACCGCGGTCTACCTGTTAAGCGACCTCAGCAGCGGCGTGACCGGCGCCAACGTTTTCGTCGACAGCGGCTTCAACATCGTCGGCCTCTAGGCCTTGCTTTTGCCCGGCCACCGGGTAGGATTTCGCCTCGAACCGCGGGTGTAGCTCAGTGGTAGAGCGTCACGTTGCCAACGTGAATGTCGCAAGTTCGATCCTTGTCACCCGCTTCCCTTCCGGCCCGGCGTCACACGACGCCGGGTCGTGCCATTTAGTGCCAAAACCAGCCTTTTTTTCAACCTTCTCGTCCAGCGGCGGGGCGGCAGGCTCTCCGATTTCACGCTCAGCTTCTGTGCCAGCTTGAGCCTCCAAAAGCCCGTCCGAGACGCCGCCATTGTGTACTAATTGTGAGAACAACGCCCCGTCCCTGGTGTCGTCGGCGATCGTTTTCGGCACATCCGCAGGCGGTGACATTGTGGGGATCGGAGCCGCCCGCGCGATGGATTCGGCCTGCGGCCGCAAGAACTCGACGCGGTCGAAGTAGGTGCCCTCGGTCAGCCGTGGATCGGTGTGCCGCAACTGCGCCTGCCGCACGCGAGGAGCCACGGCCTGCGCGGCCAGCATCGTGTTCAACGTCTTCCGCTGCGCGTGCAGATCGGCGAAGCCGATCTCTCGGTTGCCGTACTCGATGCCGGCGAACGCCAGATCACGCTGGATCACAACCGTATCCGGCACCTCCGGCAGCACTCGGTCGGTCGGCTTGGCGTCGATAGGCCGGAATGCGAGCAGTTCCTCGGCGAGTTGCGGGTGCATCGGAAGCATGTCAGCCCGCCGCGACTTCGTCACCTCCTCCCGAAGTTGAAAGTGCGGCAAGTCGCTGCCGAGCACCACGTCGCGCCATTCGAGTTTTTGCAGTTCGGTTCTTCGAAGCCCCGTCCAGACCGCCGTCAGGTAGGCCATGCGGCGATTGCGGCCAGTCCGCCGCGCTGCGACGAGAATATGATCCCGCACCTTCGCGCCGAGTTGGCCTTTGTTCTTACCGGTTCGAATTGTGAGCTTCTCAATCTCCGGTCGTCGCAATGCGCCGTCGAGCCATTTTGAAATTTCGTCGACGCTCAACGCCCGCCGCGGGTGCACAAGATCGGCGTCGTGCTCGTCCGCCTGGGACAGGCACTCCAAGGGATCGTGCTCCAGCTTCCGCCGCTTCTTCGCCCAGCGGGTGAAGCCGCTTACGCTGTTCAGATATTCGTTCCGTGTCGTGACCGACAGCGGCCCGCCTTCCTTCTCGAACCCGCGCTTCGTCCGCATCGTCAGCAGGGCGGTCTCGACCTTCCCGGCCTCGACGTCGAGCAGCCGCGAAGCCTTGATCGCGTCCAATACGCGAACGATGCGTGCCTCAGCCTGCGCGATGTAGTTCTCATCGCGTTTTTTGCTCGCCAAGTGGGTGATGTACTCCGAAAGCTGGTCCTTGATCGGCCGAAGGGATTCGTCGCGGACGTTGGAAGTAAAGCCTTCCCGCCGAAGCCCGCTTTCGTGTTCCAGCCGTTGGGCCAGCGCCAGCGACAATCCGCGATCCGTGTAGGCGATTTGCTGCTTCCACGAATCGGTTTCGGCGTCGAAGTAACTCGCGATCCATTGGGAACCCTTCTTCTTTTTGTCTTTTTTACGTTTGAATACGGATGCCATCGTTTTTTCCGAATCTCAAAGTCCCTGACTTTGTGTGGGGACGGTCAATCGTTCTTTAGGGCCGCGATAAAACCGTCGACATCGCCACGGCGCCACCGCTTACAGCGTCCGATCGCCACCGGCTGCGGCAACCGGCCTTCGCTGGTCAGCCTCCACACTGTCCTTGTGCTGACGCCCAGCCGCTCGGCCACCTGTGAAACCTTTAACAGCACGGAGATGCTGCCCTCTTTACCAAAATCACTACCAAAATCACTCATCAAAGACCTACGCAAAGATTGCACTACGAAGGTCGCGATCATCCGGACACGCGTCCGGAGAAAATCGTCACCTTGGTGCTACCTTCCCATCGACTTTGAGGCACAAAGTGACATTGCCCGACACGATAATGAGTGACATTTCCAGCTACGGACGGTTCAGCACGACGCAGGAGGCCCACAGTTACAAGGCGCGGCGTTCGGTGCGCGGAAAATCGTAGAGCCCTTTTAGTGCCAAGGCGCAGACGAGTGAATCTGCCACGATAGGCTGCTGCAAGTCGCTGTTGTCTTCGCGAAGGTGTGCCAAGCAGAAGCGGGTACAGCTCTTTGAAAAGTGAAGACCGGGCTGGCGAATGAGCAATGACTTGCTCTTCGCCGTCCGATGGGCCGTTGAAAAGTCAGATCGTTGCACCGTAGCGATCGGCCGTGCGCAAGTCGCGGCGACGGTCATTCGCTGATGTGGGGATGCATTGAGAACTCCCGCTATTCGACGTTACGGCTTGCCCGGCGTTTTACGTGGCCGGCCTGGGACGCGGGGACACGCTGCGAATGCTCTGAGGTCTTTCTCCTCGATAACCCAGTCGCGCCCTAATTTTTTTGCAACGATTTGACCACGCTGGATCATGGTCTGGACCCGTCGTATCGAGAGGCCTAAGCGCTTGGCTGCTTCGGCGGTGTTCATTACGCCCATTCTGAGAGATGGATCGGACCAGCAGGAAGGGGCGGGTTAACGTAAAGAATTTTTCTCTTGCAAAACTAAGCGTCATGGCGCTTAATATAACGCATATGCTTTGGCCATTTTGGAGGCGAAACTCCTTCTGGAAGGGCAGATAGGCGATCATGAACGAAGAAAATAGTGCCAAAAACGTCCGCGAGCCTTTGCCCTTTCTCATCGTCCTCGAACACCTCGCCCATCACGACGACGACCGGATGGAGCACCTGCTTCGCGTCGGCGTGGTCGGCACGCCGGAGCCGCCGCTGACGGCAGAGATCGAGAGCGACTTCTACGAATGGCCGCGGGTCAAGCGGATCGTCGCGTCGGGCGGCATCGCATTGCCCCCGCGGCTGATGAACCTGTTCCTCTTCAAGTGCTTTGGTGCTTTGTGGCCAGACCTCGATGGCACCGACATTGTCCAGTGGCCCCTGTACGACGCCACGCAGTGGATCCAAACGCAGTTCCTCAGCGAAGAGGCAAACGTGCTTATGACCGAACTCCGCCGACACCTGACGCCCGGCCTGACGATCGACTGGAACCAATGCTCGGCCTTCCTGCGGCTCCCCTGTCCCTTCCCGAACGGACCCACCCATGACTAACGAACACGACGATGACGTGACCGTCCCTCCGCGAGCCTTCGAAGATATGACGGACCGAACGCCCCACGCGATCGAGCAGCAGATCCTGGCCCTTAGCCACAAATCCGACGCCGACACGCTTGCAGCGGCCCTCGACGCTTCGGACTGGCTGTGCGGCCGCGCCAAGGGCATCTCGGAACTCGCCAAACGCATCGCCATTACATGGATCGAGCACAACGGCGACCTGACCGTCGGCGACATCCGCTACTCGGTGGGCTACCCGGTCACGGTCAAGTGCTCTGACCCCCGCGGCTGCGGGCGGGAACTCCTGCGGACCCTCGGCGGCGACTTCGACGAATTCCTCTCGGTCCTCGTCGCCCAGCCGTACAAGCACGGCTCGGCGGCCAAAGTGCTCGACACGTCCGTCTACCGCTCCTTCTTCGACACCAAGTCCGCGGCGCGGCTGATCAACGGCGTCCCCGAACGAACGCTCAAACGCGTCGACACGCGATTCGTGCCGACCTCGACGCGCCGCTGAAGGCCGGCACCCGCAACCGCTTCGCCCATTCCAGAACTTTTCCTTCAAGGAGGTCACCATGACCGCGACAAAGACCATCCCCTTCCGCATCGAACTCCGCCGGCTGTACCGAGGCAGCGACGACCTAGAGCATGACCTCCAGTTCGGCGTCGTCGGCACCGACGAACCCGTCCACCTCGTGATCGCCAGTGATCTGTGGGATCGCCCGCACATCATCGAACGCCATAGCCGCGGTGGACTCGAACTCTGCGACCGCCTTGTCGATCGGCTGGCCATCAAGTGCTTCAAGCTGATGGCCAGCACGATCATCGACCAAGGCGGCGACAGCGGCTGGTGGACCATTGCCGACGTCACCGGCTTCGTCAGCGGCCAGTTAAACGTCAGCGACGGCGATCAGGTTCTAACCGCCCTTTCACGGCAGGTTCGCGAAGGCTTCGCGGTAGAGGACGTGTCCCTCGTGGCGGACGAGGACGCCATCTGAACCCCGTCTTGGATAAGGGGCTTCCAGCACGGTCATCTCGCACCCCCGAAAAATATTTTGTCTTGCAGGAAGGAGTCCGGATGCCCCCTGTCGCAAAGAAAGGAGGGAAAAGGGTGCTGCGCGTCGTCGCGGTCAGGCGCGAAGTCGCTTCGACTGCCGAGCAGACGCGGCGGATCGAACGGGCGTTCGAGCGGCTGATTGCTGCCGTCGCCCAGCAGCACCTTCGACCCCAAGAGCAAACGTCACCTAAACAGGGGGGAGAAGAACATGAGCGACGAAACACCCATCAAACGGGCCGCGGCCAGTGCGTTCGCGGGCCTCGGCGTCCGCCGTGACCTGATCGGCAAGCGGTACATCAACCTGCTGCGGTGCAGCACCGACCACCAGAGTGAGACCAGCCCAGACGGCCAGAAGGAGGTCAATGACGCCTACTCCGCGGTCCAGCAAATGCCGTGGGCGGGCTACGACGTGTTCGCCGAGGGCGTCTCGGGCAGCCAGACCTTCAACCGCGAAGACATCCAGGAAATCCTCGAACTCAAGCGGACGCGCAACGACTTCGACGTGGTCGTGGTCTTCGAGCTCGGCCGCGCCACCCGCGGCGGCATCCGCCACGGCAATGTCGTCGAGGACGAGCTTAAAAAGGCTGGCATCGAGCTCGTCAGCAGCACGGAACTCATCCCCGATGGTCCCATCG
>DASVSS010000087.1:0-4978 GCA_036387945.1 Tepidisphaeraceae bacterium
CGACTACATCGAAAAGCCGCTCGATCTCGAGTACTTCCGCGCCAAGGTCGGCCAGGCCGTCGAGAAAAGCACGCTGCAGCGCGAGAATCAGGTCCTGCAGGACCAGCTTGTCGAGACGAGCGGCTTTGAAGGCATCATCGGCCGCAGCCCGCCGATGCAGGAAGTCATCGCCACGGCCCGGCAGGTCGCCGCCAGCGACATCCCGGTGTTGATCCTCGGCGAAAGCGGCACGGGCAAGGAGTTGTTCGCCCGCGCGATCCACAACAACAGCCGCCGGCGGCGTCAGCGGCTCGTGCCGCTGAATTGCGCGGGGATGACCGAATCGATCCTCGAAGACGAGCTGTTCGGCCACGTGCGCGGCGCCTACACCGGCGCGCTGGGCGACCGCGAAGGCCGCTTCGAATACGCCGACCGCGGCACGCTGTTCCTCGATGAGATCGGCGACATGCCCGCGGCCATGCAGGCGAAGCTGCTGCGCGTGCTCGAAAGCGGCGAAGTCGTCCGCCTCGGCAGCAACGAGGTGCGCAAAGTCAACGTGCGGCTGATTAGCGCCACCAACCGTGATCTCGACGAGATGGTCGTCGACAAGCACTTCCGCGAAGACTTGTATTTCCGCATCAAGGGCATCTCGATCACGCTCCCGCCGCTGCGCGACCGCCGGCAGGACATCCCGCTGCTGACGCACTTTTTCCTCAACGGCCTGGCCGAAAAATACGGCAAGCACATCGAGGGCATCGCCCCTGACGCTCAGCAGCGCCTCAGCGGATACAGCTGGCCGGGCAATGTCCGGCAGTTGCGGACGGCGGTCGAGAACATGGTCGTCCTCGCCGCCGGCCCCATGCTCACCAGCCGCGACCTGCCGGCCGACATCGCCCCGAAGCGCACCGACCCGGTCGGCAAAGTCGAAAGCCTCGCCGGCATCAGCATCGAGCAGGCCGAGAAGGAACTCATCCGCAACACCCTCCAAATGACCGGCGGCAACCGAGAACAAGCCGCCAAAATGCTCGGCATCGGCGAACGCACGCTGTACCGGAAGCTGAAGGAGTACGATTTGACGTGAACGCCGACACGTTCAATTCGCTGGCGACGCGGAAAATGCACCGGTTGGCCGGATTCGACTACCGGAATCGGCTCGCGTATTTCGTGACGATCTGCGTCGCCGGCCGAAAACACGTCTTCGGGTCGGTCGAAAATAATGCGGTTCGCCTCAGCCGCCGTGGACTCATCGCTGCCGCTGAATGGCAGGCGCTGCCGACGCACTTCCCGCACATCGAACTGGATGCGTTCGTCGTGATGCCAAATCACCTGCACGCCATCCTGTGCTTCGTTGACGATCCTGTAGGGGCGACGCTTGCGTCGCCCGCCCCCTCGATCCCACGCGGTCCACAACCCGGATCGCTAGGCGCGGTCATCGGCGGCTTCAAATCCGGCGTGACGCGCCGCGTTAATCAACTGCGCCCCGGCGTGGGGACGGGTATGTGGCAACGCGACTATTACGACCACATCATCCGCAACGACCGCGCCCATGAGTCGATCCGCGAATACATCGAACTGGGCGTACGACGAAAACAATGCGTTAGCGACGAATGTGCGGTCGTTCGAATCGTGGATGGCATCCAAATGCCGTGAGTGGGCGGGCGACGCAAGCGTCGCCCCTACATCGGAAAGACCGGAAACAACATGAACGCCTCCGACCTCCGCATCGGCCACGGCTACGACGTCCACCGCCTCAAACCCGGCGGGCGGATGGTTCTCGGCGGCGTTGAGGTGTCGACCGAACTCTCGCCCGACGCCTACTCCGACGGCGACGTCGTACTGCACGCGCTGGTCGATGCGATCCTGGGCGCGATCGGGGCCGGCGACATCGGCGAGCATTTTTCGGACAAGGACCCGCGGTGGAAGGGGGCCGACTCGGCGGTGTTCGTTCGTCACGCGCTCAAGCTCGCGGCTGACGAGGGCTTCGGCGTCGTCAACGCCGACGTCAGCGTGATCGCCGAGAAGCCGCGGCTGGCAACGTTCAAGCCGCGGATCAAGGCCGCCCTCGAAGCGCTGCTGCAAGCCCCGGCCAACCTCAAGGCCGGCACGAATGAGGGGACTGATGCCGTCGGCCGCAGCGAGGCGATCGCCTGTCATGCCGTGGTGCTGCTGACACGACAAAAATAAATCCGGCGGCTAAACTGTCCGACTTTGATTTCCGCACCCGAGCACCGAGCTTCGTCTCCTGACACGCCGCGCCCTATGTCCATCCGCGTTTACAACACGCTCTCCCGTGAGAAAGAACCGTTCGAGCCGGTCACGCCCGGCGCGGTGGGCATCTACCTTTGCGGCCCGACGGTCTACAAGCCGCCGCACATCGGGCATCTCGTCGGGCCGGTGATTTTCGACGCGATCAAGCGCTATCTCGTGTTCCGCGGGTATCGCGTGCGGTGGGTGGTGAACATCACTGACGTCGACGACAAGATCATCCACGAAGCCGCGGCGCGGGGGATCGACTTCAGGCAACTCGCCGTCGAGCAGACGGGGCTTTATCTCGGGGTGCTAAGCGACCTGGGCGTGCGCGAATCGATCGACGACCTGCCGCGTGCCAGCGAGCATATGCGGCAGATCGTGGCGGTGATCGAGACGCTCATCGACAAAAAACACGCCTACGCCACACCCGCCGGCGACGTGTGGTTCGACGTGCAGAGCGATCCCGGCTACGGCAAGCTCAGCAACCGCAAGCTCGCCGATGCCGAGGCCGGCACGCGCACCCTCGAAGGCCAGGGCAAAAAGCACGCCGCTGATTTCGCCCTCTGGAAAGCCGTCAAGCCCGCGAAGGAAGGCCAGCCCACCGAGCCCGCCTGGGACAGCCCCTGGGGCCGCGGCCGGCCGGGGTGGCACATCGAGTGCTCGGCCATGAGCCAGGCGTACCTTGGCGACACCTTCGACATCCACGGCGGCGGCGACGACCTCAAGTTCCCGCACCACGAAAACGAGCTCGCCCAGAGCGAGTGCTGCACGGGCAAGCCACTGGCGAAATACTGGCTGCACAACGGCCTGACGCGCATCAAAACCAAGGCCACCAGCGGCGAGTGGAAAAGCGAGAAGATGAGCAAAAGCCTCGGCAACACCGTAGGCGCCCGCGAGTTGCTCACGGCCCACGGGGCCGACGTGCTGCGCTACCTGCTGCTAAGCACCCATTACCGCAGCCCGATCGAGTTCAGCGACGACGTGCTGGCGAACACGAAGAAGGCGCTAGGCGTCTTCACGCGCCTGTTCGAGCGCGTCGAGCGGCTCGGCGCGACGGCGCTCCCTGCGCCCCGAATGCCCACGGCTCAGCCGTGGGCTTTGAACGACACGTCGCGCCTTGACGCGCTGAGCAAACCGTACGTCGAAAAGTTCACGGGCGCGATGGACGACGACTTCAACACCGCCGGCGCGATCGCCGCGATGCACGAACTCGCCGGCGTCATCAACGCCGAGATCGAGAAAACCGGCGTCGAGCAGACCGCCGGCGACGTCGCCCGATCCCGCGTGACCACCGCCGCGGCGGCGCTGAAATCACTCGGCGGCATCCTCGGCCTCTTCCTTGTCGAATCCCAGCCGACTCCCGCCGACGAAGACACGGTCGAAAAGTTGATGTCGTTGATCATTTCCCTGCGCCAGACCGCGCGCAAGGAAAAGAACTTCGCCATGGCCGACGCCATCCGTAACGGCCTGACCGAGATCGGCATCACGCTCGAAGACAAAAAGGACGGCACGGCGTGGCGCAAGAACTAAACCGCGATGCCGTTGATGAACCCCCCAGAGTGCTACAGCTAACTACGCCTAGCCGTGCTAGGCCCGAAAGAGAAGAGACGCCCGAAAGCGAACCACGGCCAGGCGTACCTGGCCGTGGCACCCAATCGAAGATGGCGGCGCATCGGCCCGTTTTTGACTACTCTCTACCCGCTCGTCGACGCAATCCGACAACGAGTGATCTAATCAAAGCCTCTCTTGGGCTGCTGTTGACGGTCATATTTTTTAGGCCTTGCTGGGGTAGCCCTCTGGGCGTCGAGAGAAGGAAATATTGTAGGAAACTGCTTGGTCGCCGTCACGTGGCTGTTTGGTGCCGTGATATTGGGCAAGTCGAGCATCCGGCGCATTCGCGGGACGATCGAAGATGAAAATCCTCGGCATTGACCCTGGCCTACAGCTCACCGGTTACGGCGTGATCGAGTTCGACGTGCGCCGTCCGCGACTGGTTGACGCGGGCGTGATCCGGTTGAATGCCAAGCATTCGGTCGCCCAGCGGCTGGTGGAGCTTGAGCGCGAATTGAATGACATCGTCGCCGAGCACAAGCCGGAGGCGGCGGCGGTCGAGACGCTTTACGCCCACTACGCCCACCCGCGCACGGCCATCATCATGGGCCACGCCCGCGGCGTGATCCTGCTCGTGGCCCAGCGGCACGGCTGCCGGATCGTGGAGATCACTGCCAACCGCATCAAGAAGAACCTCACCGGCAACGGCCACGCCGATAAAGGGCAGATGCAGCGGGCGATCCAGGCGATGTGGAACCTCGCCGAGCCCCCGGAACCGCCGGACGTGGCGGACGCCCTTGCGATCGCCCTCTGCTGCGGTCGCACTATCGCCAGCGGCCGCGTGCGATAGTGCGCTTGTCCCCTCTCCCGGTACGCCGGTAGAGGGCTAGGGTGAGGGCTTTGAGCATCGAAACGCAAAGTCGTTCGGAGGCCCCCTCCCTGGCCATCCGCCGTGAGTACACGGGAGCGGGAATCCAAACGGCGACAAATAGCTGCGATAAAGTTGAACCAAACAGAACCCGAACATATAGTATCGCGTATCAGTAGGTGTCCCAAGATGGAGTGCCGTTCGTCCGCGGCCGTGGGGCTATCAGCGACGCCGATCCGCGTTAACCTGCCGCTCCAATGATTGCATCCCTCACCGGCAGGCTCTCGCGTGTGCTCGACGACCGGGCGGTTTTACGCGCAGGGCCGATGG